>JANRJF010000467.1:0-4053 GCA_033764095.1 Deltaproteobacteria bacterium
GGGCGGATATGCGGATCGCGGCTGTCGACGTCGGCAGCAACTCCATTCACATGGTCGTGGCGCAGGTCGAGGCGGACGGGCGGTTCCGCGTCCTCGATCGCGCCAAGGACATGGTGCGCCTCGGCCGCAAGACGCTCAGCAAGGGGCGGCTGTCGGCCGAGGCGATCGACGCCGGCGTGCGCACGCTGTCCGCCTTTCGCACGCTCGCCGAGCGCCAGGGCGTGTCGCGCATCACCGCGGTCGCCACCAGCGCGGTGCGCGAGGCGGCCAACGGCGGCGACTTCATCGAGCGCGTCGAGGAGGACGTCGGCCTGCGGGTGAAGGTCATCCCCGGCCGCGAGGAGGCGCGTCTCATCTTCCTCGGCGTGCGGCACGCCATCGACCTGAGCGGCAAGCCGACCCTGATCGTCGACATCGGCGGCGGCTCGGTGGAGTTCATCCTGGTCGAGAACGGCGAGCCGATCACGCTGGAGAGCCACAAGATCGGCGTCGCGCGGCTGAGCGAGCGCTTTCTCGCCCACGACCCGCCGACGGCGGGCGAGATCGCCGCGCTGGAAGCCCACCTGGTCGAGCTGCTCGACCCGATGTTGCGCGAGTTCCGCAAGCACCGCGTGCGCCGCGTCGTCGGCACTTCGGGCACGATGCTCAACCTGATCGGCATCGCCGGCCACCTGCAGGACGGCGAGGCGCCGGAGCTGCACCTCAACAACTTCGCCGTCGGCGCCGAGGAGATCAGCAAGGTGCGCCGCGCGCTGTGCCGCGCCGGTCGCGAGGAACGGCTGAAGATGAAGGGGCTCGACGCCAAGCGCGTCGACCTGATCGTCGCCGGCGCGGTGCTCACCGACCTGGTGCTGCAGCGTCTGGAGGCCAAGCAGGTGGTCGCCTGCACCTGGGCGCTGCGCGAGGGCGTGCTGCTCGACTTCATCGCCCGCCACCGCAAGCACATCGAGGAGAACGAGACCTTCTCGACGCCGCGCGGCCGTTCGGTCGCCCGCCTCGCCCGCCATCTCGGCGAGAGCGGCGAGCACGGGCCGCGCATCGCGCGCCTGGCGCTGCGCCTGTTCGACCAGTTGGAGGAGGACCTGCGCGTCGACCACGGCGCCCGCGAGCTGCTCGAGTACGCCGCGCTGCTGCACGACGTCGGCCACCACATCGACCACGCCAACCACCACCGCCACTCCTACTATCTGATCACCAACGGCGAGTTGTTCGGCTTCTCGCGCGAGGAGTTGGAGGTGATCGGCCTGGTGGCGCGCTACCACCGCAAGGCGGCCCCCAAGCCGTCCGACGCCGAGTACCGCGCCCTGCCGCAGAAGGCCCGCCACGTGGTGCGCGCGCTGAGCGCCCTGCTGCGCGTCGCCGACGCCCTCGACCGCACCCATTACGGCGTCGTGCGCGACATCACCGTCAGCCGGCGCGGCGGCAAGCTGACCCTGCTGGCGGCCACCGCCGGCGACGCGCAGCTGGAGATCTGGGAGGCCAAGCAGCGCGCCGGCCTGCTGCAGGACGTGCTCGGCCTTGACGTCGAGTTTCGCGTTGCGACATAGCTGACCCGCCCCGCCAATGCTCAGTCAGCCCCATCCGTATCCCGGCAAGCTGATCATCGTCGAAGGCATCGACGGCTCCGGCAAGTCGACCCAGCTCACGCTGCTGTACCGCTGGCTGCTGTCGCGCGGCGTCAAGGCGTTCTTCACCGAGTGGAACTCCTCCCTGCTGGTGCGGCGCTCGATGCGGCGCGGCAAGAAGAAGGACCTGCTGACGCCGACCACCTTCAGCCTGCTGCACGCGGTCGATTTCGCCGACCGCCTCACCTACAAGATCATCCCGCCGCTCAAGGCCGGCATGGTGGTGCTGGCCGACCGCTACGTCTACACCGCCTTCGCGCGCGACACGGCGCGCGGCGTCCATCCAGACTGGGTGCGCAACGTCTACCGCTTCGCGCCGCGCCCCGACCTGGCGCTCTACTTCCGCGTGCCGATCGAGGTGTCGCTCGACCGCCTGCTCACCGGCCGCGCCAAGCTCAAGTACCACGAGGCCGGCATGGACATGGGGCTCAGCCACGACCCGGCCGAGAGCTTTCGGCTGTTCCAGAGCCGCGTCCTGGAGGTCTACGACCAGCTGGTGCAGGAGAACGACCTCAAGGTCATCGACGCCACCGGCGACATCCACTCGCAGCAGCTGCTGGTGCGCCGCATGGCGCGCCAGGTGCTGCGCGACTACCACGGCACGGTGGCCGACCAGGCCGCCGCCGCCGGCGACTGAGCATGCACGGACAGAACAAGGCCTTCTATGGCCACGGGCTGCCCAATCTGAAGGTCGGCCCGCTGCGCGGCAGCCTGATCGTCATCGAGGGCACCGACGGGGTCGGCCGCTCGACGCAGATCGACCAGCTCATCTCCTGGCTGGAGCTGCAGGGCTACGCGGTCACCAACACCGGCTGGACGCGCTCGGCGCTGCTCTCCGAGACGATCAACGACGCCAAGGCCGGCCACGCGCTCACCACCACCACCTTCAGCCTGCTCTACGCCGCCGACTTCGCCGACCGCCTGGAGAACAACATCATCCCCGCCCTGCGCGCCGGCTTCATCGTGCTCGCCGACCGCTACATGTACACCGCCTTCGCCCGCAACGCGGTGATGGGCGCCGACCGCAAGTGGACGCGCGACCTGTTCGGCTGCGCGCTGATTCCCGACCTGGTGCTCTACCTCAAGATCGACGTCGAGGACCTCATCCCGCGCGTGCTCGAGGGCAAGGGGATGGACTACTGGGAGTCGGGCATGCACGTCGCGCTCGGCAGCGACATCTTCGATTCCTTCGTCCGCTACCAGGGCCGCCTGATCCGCGAGTACAACCGCCTGGCGCGCGAGTTCGCCTTCACCACCGTCGACGCGCGCCGCTCGATCGACCAGATCCAGGGCGAGCTGCGCCACCACATCTCGGCGTACCTCGAACGCAGCCGCGGCAGCGTCGCCTCGCTGCAGCCCGCCTCCGACCGCCCGCGCCGGCTGGCGCGTCCGTGAACCCGGCGCATGGTCGTCGCGGTTCCGGACGAGGTCGAGGTCAAGCTCGAGGCCACCCCCGAGGCGATCGAGGCGATCGCGCGACTGCGCAGCACCGGCGCGTACCGCCTCGCACCGCGCCGCGTGCAGGAGCTGCACACCGTCTACCTCGACACCGCCACGCACGCCCTGGCGCACGCCGGTATCGCCCTGCGCCTGCGCCGCGACGGGCGGCGCTGGGAGGCGACGGCGAAATGGCCGGGGCGGGTGAGTGGCGGGCTGCACGCGCGCCCCGAGCTCACCGTGCCGCTGGCCGGCGACCCGGTGCTGCCCTTCGTGCTGCCGGCGGGACCACTGCGCGACCACCTGCACGCCGCGGTGCTCGATCGCCCGTTGCAGCCGGTGCTGGTGACCGAGGTGCGGCGCCGGCCGTTCGATCTGCTGCCGGCGCGCGGCGCGCGGCCGCTCGCCGAGGTGGCGCTCGACACCGTGCAGCTCTGCCATCCCGACGGCACGGCGGCCGCACCACCGTACGGCGAGGTCGAGATCGAGCGCCGTACCGGCAGTGCCGACGACTGCCTGGAGGCCGGCCGCCTGCTGCGCCGCCAGTTCGACCTCATCCCGTCCGCGTCGACCAAATACCTGCGCGGCATGGTGGCGGTATACGGCGACGCCGCGCCGCGCCGCTTGGGCGGCACCACCCCGGAGCCGACGATGCCGCTCGCCGCCGCGTTGCGCGCCGCCGTCGCCACGCAGCTCGAGCGCTGGCGCGCCGCCGCGCCGGCCACCCGCGCCGGCGACCAACCCGAGGCGCTGCACGAGATGCGCGTCGCCATGCGCCGCCTGCGCACCGCGCTGCGCGCCTTTCCCGCCGCGCTGCCGGCGCGCCAGCGCGACGCGCTGCAACGCGAGCTCACCTGGCTCGGCGGCGAGCTCGGCCGCGTGCGCGACTTCGACGTGCTGCTGACCCGCGCCGATCACCTGGCCGCGCACACCTCGCCGGCGGCGCGCGCCGCGCTCGGCGGCTACCGGCGCCACCTGCTGCGCGCGCGGC
>JANRJF010000468.1:0-1981 GCA_033764095.1 Deltaproteobacteria bacterium
ACGTCCTTGTCGGGCACCAGGCTGTCGGCGGCGCCGTGGCAGACCAGGATCTTCGCCTTGACCGTTCCGGCGGCCGGCTTGTGGAAGGAGCCGAGCGCGCCGTGGAAGCTCACCACGCCGCGCAGCGGCGTGCCGATGCGGGCGGCGTGCAGCACCATCGCGCCGCCGAAGCAGTAGCCGATGGCGGCGATGCGCGACGGGTCGACGTCGGGATGCGCCTTCAGCGTCTCGTGCGCGGCGGCGAAGCGCTCCTCGCCCTGCCGGATGTTGCCGAGGACGCCGTTCATCAGCGCCATCGCCTCCGGCGGCGTCGTCGCCACCTTGCCGTCGCCGTAGATGTCGGCCGCCAGCGCGACGTAGCCGAGCTCCGCCAGCATGCGCGCCCGCCTGCGGATGTAGTCGTTGACGCCCCAGAACTCGTGCACCACCAGCACGCCCGGCCGCTTGCCGCTGCGCGCGCGATCGACCGCGAGCTCGCCCTTCAACGCCGTGTCGCCGGCCTAGTACGCCACCGTTTCGCTGTGGATGTCCGCCATGTTCGTCGTCCTCGTCGCTGGATTTGGGTGCCGGCGAACATAGCGAGATCGCGTTCCGCGACCAAGCCCCTTCGGGTCGACCACGACTCGTGCTGCCGTTCCGGCGGCGGCCGGCCCGGGTTCGCGCGTGTCTTGCCGCCGGACCGTCGGAGTGGGACACAGGGAGGGACGAGAACGCCGCGATGCCCGAAGCCGACCCGGTCCCCGACCCTGCCGCCGCCGACGAACGCGACCCCGGCGCCGGTCCGGTCGCTCGCGACGCGGCGGCGCGCGGCGACCTCTCCGCGGTGGCGGAACTGCTGCCCTACCTGCGTCCCTATCTCGGCCGCATCATCCTCGCCCTGCTGCTGATCCTGGCGGCCAAGCTGGTGAACCTGCTGGTGCCGCTGGCGCTCAAGGAGATCGTCGACCGGCTCAACGTCGAGCCGACCCTCCTCGCGCTGCCGGTGGCGCTGCTGCTCTCGTACGGCGCCGCGCGCATCGGCGTCACGCTCTTCACCGAGATGCGGCAGGTGGTGTTCGCGCGCGTCATGGCGCGCGCCTCGCGCGAGATCACGCTCAAGGTCTTCCGCCACCTGCACGGCCTCAGCCTGGGATTCCACCTCGCGCGGCGGACGGGCGGGGTGGCGCGCGACGTCGAACGCGGCGGCACCGCGGTCTCCGATCTGCTCGACTGGACGCTCTACACCATCCTGCCCACGGCGCTGGAGATCGTGCTGGTGACGGCGGTGCTGGTGTGGGCCTACGACTGGGGCTTCGCGCTCATCACCCTCGCGACGCTGGTCGCGTACTCGATCTGGAGCTTCGCCGTCACCGAGTGGCGCACCCGCTTCTACCGCGCCGCGGTCGAGGCCGACACGCGCGCCAACGAGCGCGCCGTCGACTCGCTGCTGAACTACGAGACGGTCAAGTACTTCAACAACGAGGAGCACGAAGCCAACCGCTACGACGAGAACCTGCGCCACCTCGAGGACGCGCGCGTCAAGGCGCAGACCTCGCTCGCGCTGCTCAATCTCGGCCAGACCGCGATCGTGTCGATCGGCGTCACCGCGATGCTGTGGCGCGCCGCCGCCGGCGTCGTCGCCGGCGAGCTGACCGTCGGCGACCTGGTGCTGGTCAGCTCCTACCTGCTGCAGCTCTCCGCGCCGCTGTTCCTGCTCGGCATGCTGTACCGCGAGGTGAAGCAGGCGCTGACCAACATGGAGCGGCTCTTCGGCCTGCTCGACCGCCGCCAGGACGTACAGGATCGGCCGGGCGCGGTGGCCCTGACGGCGCATCGCCCGCGGGTGACGTTCGAGGGCGTGCACTTCGGCTACGACCCGCGGCGCGAGATCCTGCACGGCGTCGACTTCGAGATCCCGCCCGGCGGCACGGTCGCCGTCGTCGGCCACTCCGGCTCCGGCAAGTCGACCCTGGCGCGCCTGCTGTACCGCTTCTACGACGTC
>JANRJF010000469.1:0-5610 GCA_033764095.1 Deltaproteobacteria bacterium
GGCACCGCGCGCCGCGCCCTGCGCGACGCCGCGGCGCGCGCCGCCGCCGCCGGCTGCCGCACCCTCGGCGTCGTCCTGACGCGCCGCTGAGCGGCGCGCGGCGCCGCCGCCGCACCCATCGACCAACGGGGGGAGGAGGAGAGAGACGGATGACCCTGCGACGCCAACTGTTACTCACCGGTCTGGGCGTCACCGACCTGGTGCTGGCACTTGCCTGCCTGGCGGTGAGTATCAGCGCGACCAGCGGCGGCGGCATCGAGCGCATTCCCCCCTTCGCAGCAGGGGGGGCGGGGGGGATGTTCTCGCTCGACGGGTGGCTCGACCGCTCGCTCAGTCTGCGCGAGCTGCTGCTGCTCGCGCTGTACGCCGTCTACTGGCACATCGCGCTGGCCGGGTCGGGGCTGTACGGCTCCTATCGGCTGGCGAGCGCCAGCCGCGAGCTGCGCGATCTGGCGCTCGCCGCCGGCCTGGCGGTGGCGCCGCTCGCGGCGCTGGCGCCGGGGCTCGGCTACGCGCGCGTCGGCGTCGCCTTCGCGGCCTTCTATTGGGCGCTGAGCGTCGCGGCCCTGGCGCTCGGGCGCCGCGTGCTGCGCGCCGTCGGCATGTTCGCGCGGCGCAACGGCCGCAACCTGCGCGACGTGGTGATCGCCGGCGAGGGCGCGGCGGCGCTCGACGCGGCGCGCGACCTCGCCGGCCGCGCCGGGCTCGGCTACCGCGTCGTCGAGGTGATCGACGCCGCCGGCCGCGGCGAGACCGCCGCGGTGCGCGCGCAGGCGGCGCTGACCCAGCTCGAGGCGGTGATCGACCGGCAGCCGATCGACGAGGTGTTCCTCGCCTTTCCGCTCGATCGCTCGCAGCCGGTGATGGCGCGCCTGGTGTCGGCCTGCGAGGAGCAGGGCATCCTGGTGCGCCTGATCGCCGACCTGCGCATGCTGCCGAGCGCCTGGGCGGCGGCCGACACGCTGAGCGGCCACACCGTGTTGACCATCGGCAGCGGGCCGACCGACGCGGTGCTGCTCGGCGCCAAGCGGCTCATCGACCTGGCCGGCGCGATCGTCGGCCTCGTCGTGCTGGCGCCGGCGCTGCTCGCCATCGCGCTGGCGATCAGGCTCGACTCGCCGTGGCCGGTGATCTTCGCCCAGGAGCGCATCGGCCGCCACCGGCGGCGCTTCAAGGCGCTCAAGTTCCGCACCATGGTGCCCGACGCCGAGGCGCTGCAGCGCCAGCTGGAGGCGCGCAACGAAGCCGACGGCCCGGTGTTCAAGATCAAGGAGGATCCGCGCATCACCCGGCTCGGACGCTGGTTGCGCGCCACCAGCCTCGACGAGCTGCCGCAGCTGTTCAACGTCCTGCGCGGCGAGATGAGCCTGGTCGGCCCGCGCCCGCTGCCGGTGCGCGACGTCGAGCGCATCGACGTGCGCTGGCACATGCGCCGCTTCAGCGTGAAGCCCGGCATCACCTGCCTGTGGCAGGTGCGCAGCCGCACTCCCGAGTTCGACGCCTGGATCGCCTCCGACATGGAGTACATCGACAACTGGTCGCTGGCGCTCGACCTGAAGATCCTCGTCCAGACCGTCCCCGCCGTCCTGTCGCGTCAGAACGCCTACTGAAGAACCGCACCGCGGAGACGCGCAGACGCGGAGCGATCCGCGTTGCCCCCCAAGCCCTCCGTCCCCATGTCTTCTCCCAAGTGTTCTTCTCCACGCCTCGGCGCCGCCGCGGTGAAGTCTTCGGATGCCGGCTGGCCCGAGCGCCTCATCGTCGCCTACTTCACCGCGCTGCCGCTGCTGTGGGCGATCGGCCTGGTGCTGCCGCTGTCGGTGCTGATGATCTTCGGCATCCTGCTGGGCGCGGTGCGCGACGCGCGGGCGCTGTCGTTCGCCTGGCCGTGGTTCCTGGTCGGCGCCTGCCAGCTGTTCGCCTCCACCGCCAACCTGGTCGCGCACGGCGAGCCGATCATCCTCGTCCTGCGCCACGCGCTCGCCAGCTACGTGCTCGGCTGGCTGATGCTCGGCGGCTGCGTCGCCATCGGCGCCAGTGGTCTGCTGCGGCCGCAGCGGCTGCTGCGCGCCGCGGCGCGGGTCGGCTTCTACTGCGTCGCGCTCGCCGCCGTGCTCTATCCGCTCGCGCTGGCGCAGGGCTGGCAGTACCTGCACGTGCTGACCCCAATCGGACAGCTGCTGCCGGTCAGCATGCCATCCACCTCGTTCTACTTCGGGATGCTGCTCTACAACTGGGAGGAACTGTTCGGCGTGCTGCTGCCGCGTCTGTCGCTGCTCTTCCCGTGGACCACGGCAATGGGCTTCGGCGGCCTCTGCCTGGTGTACGTGGTCGCCAACGAGCCGGTCGCCTGGCGCCGCCGCCTCGGCATCGCCGCCGGCGTGTTCATGGTGCTGTCGAGCATGAGCCGGCTCGCCGGCCTGCTGCTGATCGTCAGCGCCCTGCTGCGCCGCTGGCTGGCGTTGCCGCGCGCGCTGCAGGCGCTGACGCTGGCCGTCGGGCTGTCTGCCGGCGGCGGGTTGGGCGTCGTCTCGACCCTCGTCTACGGCGGACCGGTGGCGATCGTCGCCGCGCTGCAGGATCGCTTCGACGACCTGCGGCCGAGCGCGACGCGATCGCGCGAGCTGGTCTACGAGAAGACGCGCGAGGGGCTCGCCGAGGCGCCGTTGCTCGGCCACGGCTGGCCGGGCGATCCGGTCTACCCGGAGGACTTCCCGCAGGTCATGGCGGGCGGCGGCACCATGGTGCCGGGCAGCCACTCGACCTACTTCGGCCTCATGTACCTGGGCGGCGGCCTGACCCTCGCCGCCTTCCTCTTCGCGCTGGCGCGCACCAGCTGGTTGGTGCTCGGCATCGGCGGCCCGCCGGCGCTGCGCGACAACACCCTGGTGCTGTTGATGACGCTGGCGATCACCGGCCTCGGCGAAGGGCTCTACAGCCTGGTGGTGCCGACGCTCTACGCCTTCCTGTGGCTCGGCGTCGCCCTGCGCCTCGGCCACGCGCGGGCCGCCGATCCGCTCGTCGTCGCGGCGCCGATCGCTGCCCGGCAGCCGCTGCCGCCCCTCGTGCCGACCGCGTGACCGATCTGCCGCTTCGCGACCCCGCCCCACCGCGCCGGATCGATCTCCGCCGCCGGGCGGCGGTGTCGGCGGCGCAGCTGCAGCTGTCGGTGGTGGTGCCGAGCTTCGACACCGCGCCGTTCGTGCGCCAGACCCTGGCGGCGCTGTTCGCGCAGCGCGACGTGCGGCTGGAGGTGATCGTCGTCGACGACGGCTCGCGCGACGACAGCCTGGCGGTGCTCGACGGCATCGATGATCCGCGCCTCACCGTCGTCGCGCAGGCCAACCGCGGCCTCGCCGGCGCGCGCAACACCGGCGTGCTGCTGGCGCGCGCGCCGCTGATCGGTTTCTGCGACGCCGACGACATCTGGTACGCGCACAAGGCGGCGCGCCACCTGGCGCTGCTCGCCGCCGCGCCGCAGGTGGGGCTGAGCTTCTCGTGGTCGGCCTATCTCGACGCCGACGGCGCGCCCACCGGGCAGTACCTGCTGAGCCGCTGCCGGCAGCCGTCGGCGCGCGACCTCATCCGCCGCAACCACGTCGGCAACGGCAGCACGGTGGTGGCGCGGCGCGACCTGTTCGCGCGCGCCGGGCTGTTCGACGAGACGCTGGGCAGCTGCGAGGACTTCGAGATGTGGGTGCGCGCCGCGGCGTGTTCCGGCTACGCCGTGCGCCTGCTGCCGGAGGTGCTGACCGGCTACCGCGTGCGGCCGGGCAGCATGTCCACCTCGTACGAGCCCTTCGTGCGCGGCTACGCGCGCGCGCTGCAGCGCTTCCGCACCTACGTGCCCGACTTCGGGCCGCGCCAGGCGGCGCGCAGCTACGCCGAGTGCCTGCGCATCGCCAGCCGCAAGGCGTTCTCCGACGGACAGATCGGCCGCTCGCGCCAGCTGTTCATCGACGCCCTGCGGCAGGCGCCGCTGCTGCCGCTCAGCGACTGGCGCGCGCTCGGCATGCTGGCGCTGCATCTGGCCGCCTGGCCCCTGCCGCCCGACGCGCAACGGCGCGTCTACCGCGGCGTGCGCGGCGCCATGCGCGCCGCCTTCCGCGCCGTGCCCGGGCTCGGCGCGCCGACCGGAGGAACCCCCACGTGACCGACGCGCCGCTCGACATCCTCTACATCGGCGGCTTCGGCCGCAGCGGCAGCACGCTGGTCGAGCGCTGCCTCGGCCAGCTCGACGGCTTCTGCGCCGCCGGCGAGCTGCGCCACGTCTGGGAGCGCAGCCTGGCGGAGAACCAGCTGTGCGGCTGCAAGACGCCGTTCCGCGACTGCGCCTTCTGGCGCGCCGTGGTGGACGCGGCATTCGGCGGCTTCGACCGGCTCGACGTCGCCGCGCTGGTGGCGCTGTCGCGGCGCGTCAACCGCACCCGCTACATCCCGTACCTCGCCGGCTGGCCGTCGCGCGCCTACCGGGCCGACTACGCCCGCTTCGCCGCCGTGCTGACGGCGCTCTACCGCGCCATCCAGCGCGTCTCCGGCTGTCGCTGGCTGATCGACTCCTCCAAGGAGCCCTCCTACGCCTTCGTGCTGCGCGCGCTGCCCGGCGTGCGCCTGTCGATGGTGCACCTGGTGCGCGACAGTCGCGCCGTCGCCTTCTCCTGGATGAAGCGCAAGGAGATTCCCGACGTGCACTGGAAGCGCGCCTACATGCACCGCTACTCGGCGGCGCAGAGCGCCGCCTGGTGGCTGACGTTCAACGGCCTCTGCCACGCCTTCGCCGCCGCCGGCACGCCGTACGTGCGCCTCTACTACGAGGACTTCGCGCGCCATCCCGCCGCGGCGCTGACCCGCATCCTCGCCGCCGTCGACGCGCCCCGCGCGCTGCCGTTTCTCAGCGGGCGCACCGCGACCCTGGCGCCCGACCACACCACCTCCGGCAATCCGACCCGCTTTCTCACCGGCGCGGTCGACATCCGCCCCGACACCGACTGGCGCGGCCAGATGGGCGCCCGCGAGCGCCGCCTGGTCACCGCCTGCACCGCGCCGCAGCTGCTCGCCTACGGCTACCGGCTTGGGGCGGACGGCGCGGCCGCTTCACCACAAAGGCACCAAGGCACGGAGGCGGGCCTGTGACTTTGTGCCTTCGTGCCTTGGTGGTGAGCGTTCCATGACCGCCCCTGCAATCGACATTCGGCGTCCGGCGCGCGCGCGTGTCTTCGACATCCCCGCCGAGCAGCGCGGCTCGCTGCTGCTGCTCGTCGGGCGCGGCGTGCAGCTGGTCAACGGGCTGCTGCTGTCGGTGGTGCTGGTGCGGCGCTTCGGCCTGGAGACCGTCGGCGCCTTCGCCATCGGCATCGCGGCGGTCAACATCCTGGCCACGGTGTGCGCCCTCGGCATGAGCGCCTACCTGCCGCGCCTCAAGCAGTCGCACGCGCAGTCGTGCTTCGCCGCGCTGGTCCTCTTCCTCGTCCAACTGCCGCTGATCGCGCCGCTACTGCTCGGCTACGCCTACGCGCAGGCCGAGGGCGCGGTCGACGGACAGATCATCTTCGTCGTCGCGCTGAGCGGCTTCTTCATCGGCCTGCAGAACCTCGGCATGATGCTGTCGAT
>JANRJF010000470.1:0-3621 GCA_033764095.1 Deltaproteobacteria bacterium
CGTCGTTGGCGCCGCCCTGGCACTTGCCTTCGCAGCCGGACAGCAGCTGCGTGTAGGTCGGGCCGATGCCGGCGCAGACCGCGTCGCAGGCCGTCGAGCAGGCGGCGTTGCTGACGCAGGCGCCGATGGTGTGGTCGGCGATCAGGTCGACGTCCTGCGGCGCGCCGCCGTCGCAGTCGATCTGGCCCGAGGCGCAACCGGCGTACGGGTTCACGCAGACGTCGCCGATACCGGGGATGACGACCGGATCGAGGCTGACGACGTTGCAGTTCACGGCCGCCGTGCCATCAAGCGCGATGGCGCCGAAGGCCAGCGAGATCGTGCCGGTCGCCGAGAACGGCGGGATCGGGAACGCCTCGGTGGTCAGCGCGATGCTGCTGCCGGCGCCGTTCAGCGTGCAGGCGTGCGTGCCGATGTTGACCGCCGGGTAACCACCGCACGAGCCGTTGGCGGCGCCGTCGTCCATCGTGTCGCAGTCCATGTCCTGGCCGTCGGCGTCGTTCAGCGCCAGGCAGGCGCGGCACTTCGAGCCGGCATTCAGGCAGGCGGCGAGAGCCGCCGGCGAGGCGTGGCAACCCGCGTCGAGGCCGCTGAACAGCGAGGCGAGCGTCTCCTCGGTGCCGGCGCACGCGGCCGTCACGTCGGTGGTCGCCTTGCTGTACTTACCGGCGACCTTACCGCCGCCGCCGTTGGCACCGTCGATCAGCGCGAAGGTGCCGCAGAAGGTGTCGAGCGTCGCCGAATCGACGACGTTGCCGGCCTTCATCTCGTTCTTCTTGCACTTGCGATGCGCCTTGACGAGCTCGGTGAAGGCCTGGGTCGGGCGCTGGATGGCCTTCTGCAGGCACTTCTGTGACTGCTTGCCGACGCTCACCACGCCGCTGACCGGGTCGCCGAAGTAGTCGTGCGCGAGATCCTCGAGCGCATCCTGATGCGCGTCGTTGCCGTTCGTCGCGCCGGTCTGGATCGGCTCGCTGCCGGTGCACTTGCTGCCGAACAGGCTCGAAACCTTAGACCGCTTGCCGGCGATCTTGCCGTCGGTGTTGGCAACGATGCAGTTGTCCGGGTTGGGCTCCTTGCCCTTGCTGGCGTTCTTGATGCAGGACGTGGCCGACTTACCGGCCTGTGCCGACACCAGCCGCAGGAAGTTGTTGTAGCCGTCGATACACTTCTGGTCGGCGCCAGGCAGCGGAACCGCCAGCGCTGCGCCGTTGATCAGCATGGCGACGGCCGCGCCAATGCCCAACGACACGAGTCTCCTCGTGGTGCTCATGCAACCCCCCTCTTGTTGAGTGGTGGCCTCGGCCACCGGCTGTTGATGTTCAGGCCGACCGGGATGGACGGCCAACTTGGAGCGTACCCTCTAATGACCGGATGTAGACCAGCCCTGAACGGAAGGTCAAGAACATTCTCCCCATACTGAGCCCTCATTCACCAGGATGATGGGCGGGCTAGATTTGCTGCTCCCAGCCGCCTATCGCGCCGCCGCGGAAGGGGGGGCGGAGGGCGGTCGATGCGGTCCGCGGGGGCATGCCGGCGGCCCTCGGCCAGGCGCATTGGAGGGGGCGGCGCGCCGGGCTGATTGCGCCTCCGCGCCGGCGCGACTAGAGAGCCGGCGGTGCGCGTCCTCCACGTCACCCCCAGCTTCTACCCGGCCTGGGCCTACGGCGGCATTCCGCGCTGCGCCTACGAGCTGTGCCGGGCGCTGGTCGAGCAGGGCGAGGAGGTGACGGTCTGGACCACCGACGCCTGCGACGCCGGCCGGCGGCTGCGCGAGCCGGAGACGACGGTGGACGGCATCTTCGTCCGCCGCTTCCGCAACCTGCACAACGGCCTCGCCTACCATCGCCAGCTCTACCTGCCGCTCGGCATCCTGTGGGCGCCGTGGCAGGACCTGATCGGGTTCGACGTGGTGCACGTGCACTCGCACCGTCACCTGCTCGAGGCGCTGGTCGGCGCCGCGGCCGGGCGGCGTCGCATCCCCTACGTCTTCACCGGCAACGGCACGGTGCCGGCGATCGAGCGCTACGTGCTGATCAAGCGGCTGCTCGACCTCGCCGGCGCCGATGCGGTGCTGCGCGCCGCCGGCGCCTGCGTGGCGGTCTCGGAGGCGGAGATCGGCGACTACGAGCGCGCCGGCGTCGAGCGCGCGCGCGTGCGGGTGATCCCCAACGGCATCCGCCTGCAGGAGTTCGCCGTGCTGCCGCCGCGCGGCAGCTTCCGGCGCGCCTTCGGGCTCGGCGACGGACCGCTGATCGTCTTCGTCGGCAAGATCACGCCGCGCAAGGGCGTCGACGTGCTGCTGCAGGCGATGGCGCGGCTGCCGGCCGAGGTGCAGCTGGTGGTCGCCGGCAACTTCATGATGCCCGAGGCGCCGATCCGCGCGCTGGTCGAATCGCTGCACCTCGGCGACCGCGTCCACTTCCCCGGCCTGCTGCTCGGCGACGATCGCAACGCCGCCTACGTCGACGCCGACGTGGTCGCCTATCCGTCCACCGACGAGATCTTCGGCCTGGTCGCCGCCGAGGCGCTGATGTGCCGCACGCCGGTGGTGGTGTGCGACGACTCGGGCTGCGGCGAAGTGGTGCGCGCCGCGGCCGGCGGCCGCCTGGTGCCGTACGGCGACGCCGGGGCGCTGGCGGTGGCGCTGCAGGCGCTGCTCGCCGATCCGGCCGAGCGCGCCCGCTGCGCCGCCAGCGGCCGCGCCTACGTCGAGGCCAACCTGAGCTGGGAGACGGTGGCGACGCAGACGCGCGCCCTCTACCGCGACGTCATCGCGCGCCGGCGGGTCGCGCCGTGAGCCGCGCCGCCGCGCCGCCGCGTGCCGACTGGCGGCAGGTGGGCTGGCTGCTGGCGGCAGTCGGGCTGGCGGGGTGGGCGCAACGCGCTGCGCTGGGCAGCGGCTTCTTCGCCGACGACTTCCTCTACCTCTTCCGCATGGCCGACGCGCCGGTCGCCGAGCTGCTGTTCGTCCCCAACGCCGGCCACCTGCTGGTCTTCCGCAACCTGCTGTTCTTCGTCACCTGGCGGCTGTTCGGCAGCGATCCGGGCGGCTACTTCGCCATCGCCTGGCTCACCCATCTGCTCAACGTCGCGCTGCTCTTCCTGCTGCTGCGCCGGCTCGGCGGCGGCGCGGCGCTGGCCGGCGTCGCGGCGGCGCTGTGGGGTTGCCTGGCGGTGCACGCCGGCACGCTCGGCTGGTACGCGGTCTACGGCCAGGCGATCGCGCTGACCCTGGCGCTGGCGCTGCTGCACCTGGCGCTCGCCTGTCGCACGCCGCCGACGCGCGGCGTGCGGCTGCTGCTCGGCGGCCTGGTGCTGGCGCTCGGCAGCAGCTTCGGCTCCGGCCTGGCGGTCGCCCTGGCGCTGCCGCTGGCGCTCACCCTCCTGCGCCCGCAGCTGCGCGGCGGCCGCCTGCCGCCGCTGACGCTGGCGGCGCTGCTGCTCGCGGTCACCTGGGCGACCACGCAGGTGGTCTACGCCGACCAGGACGTCGAGCAGCTGAGCCGCCTGATCGCCACCCCGGCGACGCCGCCGCCGGACAGCCTGGCGGCGCGCTTCGGCGCGCTCTATCTGCAGCCGCGCGCGGCGCTGATGTTCGTCGACCTGGTCGGGCACGGC
>JANRJF010000471.1:0-10057 GCA_033764095.1 Deltaproteobacteria bacterium
GATGTGCGGCTCGGGCCGGCCCATGATCTGCGAATGCGCGCCGATCATGCGCGCCAACAGGGTGGAGCCGGAGCGCGGCGGGCCGATGACGAAAAAGACCTGCGGATCCATCCTGCGGCCAATATCAGCGCGCGCCGCTTCGGAGAAGGAGAGGACTAACACAGATGAACACGGACCCCGCCGCGCCCCGCCCGATGACCACAGAGCCACGCCGCCCCTCAAAAGAAGAAACAAAGAGAGACTCGGTGGGGTGGGGATCCGTGGTCATCGGGTGGGGTGGGGCGGGGTCTGTGTTCATCTGTGTGAGTCCTAAGCGAACATCCGCGCCACCTCGGGTTTGACTACCTTGCCCATGGGATTGCGCGGCACGTCGGAGACGATGCGCAGCAGGGTAGGGACTTTGTACGGGGCGAGGTGCTGCTTGGCCCAGGCGCGCAGCGACTCGAGGTCGAGCTCGGCGTGCGGCTGCAGGATGACTGCGGCGGCGACGCGCTGGCCCCATTCGTCGTCGGCGATGCCGACCACGGCGCACTCGGCGATGGCCGGATGGGTGCGCAGCACTTCCTCGATCTCCAGCGCCGAGACCTTGAAGCCGCCGGTCTTGATGATGTCGACCGAGTCGCGGCCGAGGATGCGGTAGACGCCGGCCTCGCGCACGGCGACGTCGCCGGTGCGGAACCAGCCGTCGGCGGTGAAGGCGGCGGCGGTGGCGTCGGGCCGCCGCCAGTACTCGGCGAAGACATTCGGGCCGCGCACCTGGATTTCGCCGGGCACGCCGTCGCCGAGCGTCGCAGCGGACTCGTCGACCAACCGCACCTCGACGCCGGGGAACGGCACGCCGACGGTGCCGGCGCGGCGCTCACCGTGCAGCGGGTTGCCGAGCCCCATGCCGATCTCGGTCATGCCGTAGCGCTCCAGCAGGGTGTGGCCGCTGAGCTCGCGCCAGGCGTCGAGCAGCGCAAGCGGCAGCGCCGCCGAGCCCGACACCATCAGGCGCAGGCGGCGGCAGCCGGCGGTCATCGCGGCGCGCCGCGGCGGCGGCGCATCGTTCCACGCCGCGCGCAGGCGCGCGTAGATCGTCGGCACCGCCATGAACAGTGTCAGGTCGGTGCCGTCGGCGATGCGGTTCCACACCCGCGCCGCATCGAAGCCGTCCTCCAGCTCGCAGGTGGCGCCCGACCACAACGCCGCGCACAGCAGGTTGAGGATGCCGTGCAGGTGGTGCAGCGGCAGCACGTGTAGGATGTGGTCGCGCGGCGACCACTCCCATGCCTCGACCACCGAGGCGATCTGCGCGGATAGGATGGCGTGCGTCGTCACCACGCCCTTCGGCTTGCTGGTGGTGCCGGAGGTGAAGAGGATCAGCGCCCGCCGCCCTGGCTCGATGAGCGGCAGCGCGCGCGGCGCCGCGGCGAGCAGATCATCGGTCAGGGCCAACCGGATGCCGCGCGCCTGCGCGATCGGTGCGAGCCGCTCGCGATAGCGCCGGTCGGCGACGACGATCGACGCGTCGGACTCGGTGATCGCGTACTCCAGCTCGGGTCGCGGGTGCGAGACGCAGAGCGGCACTGCGATCCCACCCGCGCGCCAGATGCCCCACTGGGTCGCGACATGCGCGCAACTCGGCGCGACCAGATAGGCGACGCGTGCCTCGCGCAGATCGGTCGCGCCATCCAGCAGGCGGCTCGCCACACGCCCCGAGGCATCGAGCAGATCCGCATACGTCCAGGTGCCGTCGGCGGCAATCAGCGCGCGATTCGACGCGAACTGTGGAACGCGATTGAAGAGAAGATTCACCACAGAGGCACGGAGGGCACAGAGTCGAGGCGGAATTGTTAGAGAAAGAATTCAACGCGGAGAGGCGGAGGCGCGCAGAGGATTAGGAGAAGGTAGGGGAAACGCAGGGTAGCGAAAATGAAAGCTATTCAGATCTTCTCCGCGTCTCTGCGTCTCCGCGTTTGAATCCTTCTCCAATTGCTCCTCCGCGACTCTGTGTCCTCCGTGCCTCTGTGGTGAAGCTCTTCACGCCGCGGCGGGACGCGGCACGCCGAGCGGCACGTCGTCCAGCGCCTGCAGGCGCGGCAGGACGGTGCGGGCGAAGAGGCGCATCGAGCGCTCGGCGTCGGCGTAGGGCATGCCGGCATAGCTGAAGACGCCGTTGTAGGCGCCGGCGCCGGTCATGCCTTTGATCTGCATGATCTTCTCGTAGCATTGCTCGGGCGTGCCCCAGACCTGCAGGTTGAGGAAGAACTCGGTCATCGCGTCGGTGCCGCCGGGCGCGGTGATGATCTCCTGCATGCGGGCGTAGTTCTCGTAGCCCTTCATCTGCGCCAGGTGCGCGCCGGTGAATTCGTAGTGGTCGATCACCGTGCGCCAGTAGCCGCCGATGTACTTCACCGCCATCTCGCGGGCGCGCTCGGGATCCTCGTCGCAGAATGTCCAGCCGGCGACGATCGGCGCCGGCGCATCGTCGCCGTTGGCTTCGCGGTACACCTGCCGGTAGGTGGTGAGCTCGTCGGCGACGATCTCCCACGGCTTCTGCGGGATGATGCACAGGCCGAGGCCGAGGCGCGCGACGATCGGAAAGGACTCGGTCGAGACGGCGGCGGCGTAGCTGCGGCCGCGGAAGGTGGTGTGCGGACGCGGCCGAATGTCGCGCTTCTCCTGCTTGATGTACTTGCCGTCGTACTCGCACCAGCCCTGCTCGAGCCCGGCGAGGATCATTTCGGCCGACTCGTTGAACAGCTCGCGACTCTTGTTCATGTCGACGCCGAATCCGTCGAACTCGATGCGCCCGAGGCCGCGCCCGAGGCCGAGGATGACGCGGCCGTTCGAGAGGTTGTCGAGCATCGACACTTCCTCGGCGACGCGCATCGGGTGGTGCCACGGCAGCACCACCACCATCGAGCCGAGCAGCAGGGTGTCGCTCTTGGCGGCGAAGTAGGTGAGCATCTGCAGCACGTCGGGGCACATGGTGTAGTCGGTGAAGTGGTGCTCGACGCCCCAGATCGACTGGAAGCCGAGCGATTCCGCCATCTCGCCCAGCCGCAGCTCCTGGCGGTAGACCTCGTGGTCGCTGAGTGACTTGTCCGTGCCCTGGAAGATGATCGCGAGTCCGACGTCCATTGTTCACTCCTCAGAAAAGGCGTGACCGGTGACCAGTGACCGGTAAGAGACGCTCACGAGCATAGTAGAGGCACTCGCGAGCGTCATCATTTCTCGATGATCCTTCACCGGTAACCGGTCACTGGTCACCGGTCACGTTTTTGCGGCGAAAGCGGCCAGTATTCTCTCGTTGTTCTCGCCCACCCGTTCGCCCGGCACGCCGACGCTGGGGGCGTAGAAGAGCACCTCGTCGCACAGGCCGTCCCACTGGCGCAGCTTCTCGCGCGCCTCGGCGGCGTCGGTGGCGACGATGGCGATCTCGTCCACCAGCGCATCGGGGATGGCGGCGGCCATGGCGGCGATGTCGAAGCTGGCCAGCGCCTGACGGCAGGCGGCGGCGACTTCGGGCAGGCCGTGCAGGGCGAGGATCGAGTGGTAGACCTTGACCGTGTAGTAGAAGCCGATCTGCTGCTTGGCGTCCTGCAGTGCCAGGGCGCGGTCGGGATTGATCGAGGTGAGCAGGTAGGGCACCAGCGCGCAGGCGCCGGCGGGTCGGCCGGCGGCGGCCTCGGCGGCGCGCAGCGTCGGCAGCGTCACTTCACGATGCCAGCGGCGCGTCGCGATCGGGTGGCCGACCACCGCGTCGGCGGCGGCACCGGCGCTGCGCAGCATCGGCTGGTTCACCGCCGCCACCCAGATCGGCAGGTCGGGCCGCGCGCCGGGGCGGGTGAAGACCGGGATCTTCAGATCCCAGAAGCGCCCCTTGAAGCGGAAGCCGAAACCGTTGCCGGCGGCGAAGACGGCACGCAGCACTTCGATCAGCTCCTTCATGCGCCCGGCCGGCTTCTCGAACGGCATGCCCCACCATTCGACGTTCATGCGCCGCGTGCCGCTGCCGAGGCCGAGGATCATGCGGCCGCCGGAGAGCTCGTCGAGGTCCATCGCCGCCGTCGCGTGCACCAGCGGCGCGCGGGTGAAGGCGTTGGCGATGCCGGTGCCGAGGCGGATGCGCGAGGTGGTCGCGGCGAGCCCGCCGAGCACGACGAAGGCGTGCTGATTGAAGAACTCGACGCTCAGCACGCTGTCGAACCCGGCCTGCTCGGCGCGCTGCCCGAGTGCGACGTTGCCGCGCGTGCTGCCGGCGGTGAGGATCAGTCCGTGACGCATCGCGCCCTCCGCAAGGAAGAATTCACCACAGAGACACAGAGACACGGAGGCATGACAGACAACATCTTGAGAAATCTCTGAGCGTCTTCTCGGTGCCTCTGTGTCGCTGTGGTGAGTCTCCTCCGACTTGAATCTCTGATCAGAGATTTCTAGTCTGCGGCAGCTCGCCAGTGCAACCGCGAAGGAGACGCCGATGCAGTTCCGTACGCCGATTTGCGAGATGTTCAACATCGAGGTGCCGATCTTTCTTGCCGGCATGGGACAGGTCGCGTACGCCGACGTCTGCGCCGCGGTGTCCGAGGCGGGCGGATACGGCACATTGGGAATGGTCGGCGCGTCGCCGGAGGGCATTCGCGACGAAATGCGCAAGGTCCGGGCGCTGACCAGCAAGCCGTTCGGCGTGGACCTGTTGCAGGCGCTGCCCGACCAGGTCGAGGCGGCGATCGACGTGATCATCGAGGAGGGCGCCAGCGCCTTCATCGCCGGGCTCGGCGTGCCGGGGCCGGTGATCGGCCGCTGCCACCGCGGCGGCGTCAAGGTCATCTCGATGTGCGGCACGGTCGAGCACGCGCGCAAGGCCGAGCAGGCCGGCTGCGACGTGGTGGTCGCACAGGGGACCGAGGCGGGCGGCCACACCGGCCGCGTGGCGGCGATGGCGCTGATCCCGCAGACCGTCGACGCGGTGAAGATCCCGGTGCTCGCCGCCGGCTCGATCGTCGACGGGCGCGGCTTCGTCGCCGCGCTGGCGCTCGGCGCCCAGGGCGTCTGGATGGGAACGCGCTTCATCGCCACCGCGGAGGCGCGCGCGGCGCGCCAGTTCAAGGAGAAGATCCTCGCGGCGCGCGGGTCCGACACCGTCGTCACGCGCTGCTACTCGGGCAAGCCGATGCGCGTCATCACCAACCCCTACGTCGAGGAGCAGGAGCGCCACCCGGAGCAGATCAAGCGCTTTCCCGAGCAGATGATGCGCAGCGCCATGGGCGGGGTGCTGAACTACGTCGACGACGCCGCGACCGATCCGGAGCGCACCGCCATGCCGGCCGGGCAGGGGATCGGCGCGATCGCCGACATCCTGCCGGCCGGCGAGGTGGTGCGGCGCATCATGCGCGAGGCGCGCGAGACCGTCGGCGCGCTGGAGCGGCTGGCGTGAGCGCTGCTGTGCCCCGGCGGCGAACGCCGCGCGCCGCCGCCGCGCCGCGCGGCCGCCGCGCCCGCACCAAGGCGGCGACGGTGGTGGCGCAGAGCCTGGTCGGCGAGATCCACCGGCGCGGCCTGCGCGTCGGCGACAAGCTGCTCTCCGAGCAGAAGATGGTCGAGCGCTACGGCGTGGCGCGCGGCTCGCTGCGCGAGGCGCTGCGCTACCTGGAGCTGCAGGGGGTGCTGCGCATCAAGTCGGGGCCCGGCGGCGGGCCGGTGATCCAGACGCCGGACGGCAGGCACTTCGCCAGCACGCTGGGGCTGATGCTGCAGTTCGTCGGCGCGCGCTTCCGCGCCATCGTCGAGACGCGCTGGGTGGTCGAGCCGGGCATCGCCGCGCTGGCGGCGGAGCGCGCCAGCGCCGATGATCTCGCCGCGCTGCGCGAGTGCCTGGCGGCGCTGCGCGGCACGGCGGCGGACGGGGCGCGCTTCGCCGAGGAGAACCGCCGCTTCCACGACCTGCTGGCGTTCGCCAGTGGCAACCCGGTGTTCCGCTTTCTGCTGCCGGCGCTGCACCGCCTGTCCGACGGCGCCGGGATCGCGTACAGCGCCGGCGAGCGCAAGCGCGTCGTGCGCGCCCTGGCGGTGATCCTCGCCGCCATCGAGGCCCGCGACCGCACCGCAGCCTACGAGGCGACGCGCGCGTTCTTCGACGCGTCGCTGGCGTACCTGGACGAGGCGCATGCCGACGAGATGGCGCGGCCGCTGACCTGGACACGGTAGGCGCCTTCACCACAACGACACGACGACACAACGAAACACAACGTTGTGGGTCGTTGTGCCGTCGTGTCGTTGTGGTGAAAATCAGGGCAGCGTGCAGGGGAAGGGGAGCACGCCGGGGAAATCGTTCTCCAGCGTTCCCAGCCCGATCAGGTCGGTCACCGAGTTCGGCGACGCCATGGCATTGCCGACCCAGTCGCGCAGCAGCACGCCGTCGATCGCGTCGCCGTTCCAGTCCGGGTTGCTGTTGATCATGCCGTGGATCGGCGGGGTCGAGTCGTAGAAGAAGCTGTGCACGCCGGGCGTGTTCTGGTTCGCGCAGTACTTGGTGCGCAGCGTGTTGATGTAGTTGGGCACGGTGGCGAACTGGCCGACGGCCCGCTGCACGTGGTCGTTCTGGTTGTCGACGTTGAGGATCTGCTGCTCGGGGACGGCCTTGAGCCGCGCCGAGGTCGCGACCTCCAGCACCGGGAAGATCTCGGCGCAGGCCGGGTCGAGGCAGTAGGGCGCCGCGTAGGGCAGCGCGTTCCAGCCCGGTGACGTCGCCTGCAGGGCGAGCTGGCCGCGCAGCGCCGGCGCGCCGGTGCCGTTGTCCATGCCGAGCGACGAGTCGGGCATCAGCGTTGTGTGGATCCAGCGCAGGTCGTCGAGCACGTAGTGGTAGTTGAACGCGGCGCCGCCGCCGCCCGCCGAGCTGCCGCTGAACAGCACCGTCAGGCGATCGGGACGAAAGCCTTCGGCGTCGTTCGCGTCCATGGCCTTCCACAGCACGTCGCGCACGTAGCGCAGCGACGCCCGCACGTTGAGCGCGCCGTATCGATGCACGGTGATTTCGGGGAAGACGTTGGTGACGCCGCCGCCGGTGTGCAGATCCTGCGTGCAGTACGGCAGGTAGACCTTGGTCCAGTCGCGGAAGGGATTGGTCGCCTGGATGCTGCTGGTGACGCCGGCGCCGTTGCCGAAGGTGTCGCCGACCGCCTCGAACAGATCGGCGGGCGTGGCGGCGCAGGTCGGGCCGTCGACGCAGTTGCCGCCGCCGACCATGAACACCACCACCTTGTTCACCGGCTGGCCGCTCGGCGCCAGCCGGATCCAGAAGGCGTAGTCGGTGCCGTCGCCGCACCTGGTGCCGTACGTCGCATGGTCGAGGATCACCTGGGTGGAGGTGGCCAGCGCCGGCACCGGGATGGCGGCGCGTGGGCCGCAGGCGAGCGCGAGCGGTGCGGTCTGGCCGTGCGCGGTAGCGACCAGGCATTGTGCCTGGTCGAGGGCGCGGCTGGCGAAGGCGGTGGGGTCGACGGCGATCAGACTGGCAAGCGCGCCGCACTTGGCGGCGATTGCGGTGATCGTCTTCGCCTGCCTGCTGGCGATCTTTTCGTTCACCTTTGCCACGTCGCACGGACGGCCGGCGTGCGCCGCCAGCACGCACGTGCTCTGCCGGCGCATGGCGTCGTCGATCAGTTTGCGCCCCTGATCGTAGGCGGCGTCCAGACAGTCCTGCTCGGTCGGCGTGGCGCCGCGGCGCGCCGCCGCGTGCGGGCCGCCGAAGCTGCGCGCCGCCAGGCTGGCGGCGGCGTCGCCGCACGCCACCTGCAGCCGATCGACCAGCGCCGCCGGCGCCAGCAGGGCGGGATAGCCGGCGGCGGTGACGGTCGCCTGATCGGGGCAGGCGGCGAGCACCTTCTCCTCCAGTGCGTCGAGGGCGTCGGCGATCGTCGCGTCGGCGGTGCCGCAGGTGACGCCGAGTTGCTCGACGCATTGGTGCGTCCGCTTGGCGACCGACTTGTCGCATTTGCGCAGCGCCGTGGCGGCCCGCTTCTCGCACAGCTGGCCCGGCGTCAGCGCCGCGGCCGGCGCCGTATCGCACCAGCCGGCGAGCAGTGCGATGGCGATCAGGTCGAGCGCGAGGCGGTGCAGTCGCGGCATGCGTCGGTTCCCCCTGGGTTGCGCCTATCCAGGCGCCGCGCGCAGCGGCAATGCGGGCGCGCGCGCCGTGCCGAGAAACCACCGTTCGGGGGTGGTGCGGCAGCCGAACGGGGGAGGGCGATGGTCAAGCCGGCGGCGAGCGGCTATCCACGCGACCTATGGCCAGTCGACGTCGCCCGCCGGCCGGACGCGCCACCCCGGCGCCGTCCGCGGCTCCCGACGCCATCGACGCGCGGGCGATCCTCGAGTGCGCCGCCGACGTCATCTACACGCTCGATCTCGACGGCCGGCTGACCTACCTGAACGAGCGCGCCTACGAGTTGTTCGGCTACACGCGCGAGGAGGGGGTGGCGTTCCTCGGCGGCAGCTTCATGCGCTTCGTCGCGCCGGGCGCGCAGGCGGCGGCGGTCGAGGCGATCCGCCAGCGCACCGAGTCGCCGCTGCACCGGCACGTCTTCCGCCTCGAGCTGGTCCACAAGGACGGCACGCCGATCGCTGTCGAGGTGCACGGCGGTCCGCTGCTGCGCGACGGGCGCATGGTCGGCCGGGTCGGGGTCGCCCGGCTGCTCGACGGTCTCGATCGCGCCGACGGCGCAACGGCGGACAGCCGCGGCGCCTTCCAGCGCGAGCGCATGCGCATCGCGCGCGGGTTGCGCGACGCGATCGCGCAGATCGTCTTCGGCGTCACCGCCGAGCGCGACGCCAGCGAGGCGTTCCTCGCCGACGTCAAGCGCGCCACCCAGGCCGATATGGCGCGCCGCCTGCGGCTCGACCAGGTGGACCTGGAGACCCTGCGCCTGATCGCCGCCGGCGCCTCGAACCGCGAGATCGGCGCGCAGGTGCATCTGAGCCCGGCGGCGGTGAAGGACCGCGTGCGACGCCTGATGGATCGCCTCGGGGCGCGGCGCCGCACCGAGCTCGCGGCGCACGCGTTGCGGCTGGGGATCGCGTAGGAAGCGATGAGTGACGAGCGATGAGTGCATGCAGGGGCCACTCATCGCTCATCGCTACGACACTAGGGAGAGCCCGCCGTCGACGCAGACGATCTCGCCGGTCATGTACTTGGCGATCACCACGCCGTAGATTGCGTCGGCGACGTCCTCGGCGCTGGCGGAGCGGCCGAGCGGCGCGTTCTGCGCGACCGGGGCGTGCAGGCCGCCCCAGTCCTTGGTCCACGGCGTCGCCACCAGGCCGGGGGCGACGGCGTTGATGCGCACTGGGCCGCACACCTTGGCCATCAGTACCGTCAGGTGATTGATCGCCGCCTTCGACACCGCGTACGGGATCGAGCTGCCGGTCGGGCGCAGGCCGGCGACCGAGGTGACGTTGACCACCACGCCGGCCGGGCTCTGCTTGAGATGCGGAAGGGCGGCGCGGGTGAGGTACCAGGTGCCGAGCAGGTTGGTGTTGAGGATCGTGTGGAAGATCTCGTCGGTCACCGCGTCGAGGTCGGCGTGCGGGATGAGCTGGGTGGTGCCGGCGTTGTTGACCAGGATGTCGAGGCGTCCGAAGCGCGCCAGCGTCGCGTCGATCAGGTGCTTGCAGGCGGCCTCCTCGGCGACGCTGCCCTGGACGTAGATGGCGTTGGGCAGCGCGGCGGCGACCTTCTCGCCGGCGTCGACCGAGCTCGACGAGTTGACCACCACCGCGGCGCCGGCAGCGGCGAGGCGGTGTGCGGTCGCCTCGCCGATGCCGCTCGACGAACCGGTGACGATGGCGACCTGGCCGGCCAGCGTCCCGGCGTCGCTCACTGCGCCGCTGCCTGCTGGCCGTTGCCGGCGGTCTGCGACATGAACTGCATCAGCAGCTGCACCAGCTCGGCCGGCGGCGCCGACTCCGGATCCTCGACCGAGTCCTTCAGGTGCTCGAACTGCAGCAGGTCGAGGCGGGCGTACTCCTCGCGCACGCGCGGCGTCAACAGGCCGAGGCGCTTCAGGTTGGG
>JANRJF010000472.1:0-2459 GCA_033764095.1 Deltaproteobacteria bacterium
GCCGAGCAGCGCCATCGCCGCGAAGGCGCCGATGATGGTCACCGGCACGGTGGTCGCCGGCACCAGCATGGCGCGCAGGTTCTGCAGGAAGACGGTGATGACGATCAGCACCAGCACGCCGGCGATGAACAGCGTCTGGTACACGGCGTCGATCGAGGCGTTGATGAACAGCGTGGTGTCGTAGAGCGAGGTGTACTTGAGCCCCTCGGGGAACGTCGCGCTCATCTGCTCGACCAGCGCGCGAGTCGCCTCGCCGACGTCGAGCGCGTTGGCGCCGGGCAGCGCGTAGACGGCGATGTGCGCCGCCTGCTTGCCGCTCAGGCCGGAGAAGATCGAGAACACCTGCTGGCCGAGCTCGACGCGGGCGACGTCGCGGATGCGCACCACCGGCGCGGCGGGTTGTGACTGCCCCTCCTGCTCGACGTCCTTCACCTCGCTCGCCGGCGGGCGCGCCTTGACGATGATGTCCTCGAACTCCTGCACGTCGGAGAGGCGGCCGAGCGTGTTGACGGTGAACTGGAACACCTGGTCGCCGGGCACCGGCGGCCCGCCGAGCTGGCCCGCCGCCACCTGCACGTTCTGGCTCTGGATGGCGTTCTGCACGTCGAGCACGGTGAGGCCGAAGGCGTCGAGCTTCTGCGGGTCGAGCCAGATGCGCATGCTGTACGGGCCGGCGCCGAGGATGGTGACCTGGCCGACGCCGGGCAGCCGCGCGATCGGGTTCTGCAAGTTGATCAGCGCGTAGTTGCTGAGGAACTTCTCGTCGTAGCGGTTGTCGTCGGTGTACAGGCTCTCGATCAGCAGGATGTTGGTGCTCACCTTCTTGACGTTCACGCCCTGCGCCTGCACCTGCGTCGGCAGCTGCGCCATGGCGCCGTTGGCGGCGTTCTGTACCAGCGCCAGCGAGGTATCGAGGTCGGTGCCGACCGAAAAGGTGATGGTCAACGTGTAGCTGCCGTCGCTGCCGCTGGTCGACTGCAGGTAGATCGAGTTCTCGACGCCGTTGATCGCCTGCTCGATCGGGATGCCGACGGTCGAGGCGACGATCGAGGCGCTGGCGCCGGGGTAGTTGGTCGTCACCTGGATGGTCGGCGGCACGATGTTCGGATACTCGGCCACCGGCAGGGTGAGCAGGCACACCACGCCGAGCACGATCGTGACGATCGCGATGACGTTGGCGAGGATCGGCCGCTCGATGAAGAACTTCGACATGCGCGCGTGCGCCTACGAGGCGGCCGCCGGGGTCGGCGCGGGCGTCGTGCCGGCGCGCTCGGGTGCCACCTTGCGGCCGGGAATGGCGCGCGCCAGGCCCTCGACCACCACCCAGTCGCTCGCCTGCAGGCCGCTCTCGACCACAAAGGACTCGCCGACCTGCTGTCCGGTGGTCACCGGCCGCCGCTCGACGACGTCGTCGGCGTTGACCACCAGCACGTACTCGCCCTGCTGGTCGAAGCTCAGGGCATCGCCCGGCACCAGTAGCGCCGCGCGCGGCGCGGCGATCGGAATGCGCACGCGCGCGAACAAGCCGGAGAGCACCGGCGGAGCGGGGTTGGGAAACACGCCGCGCACCTGCAGCGTGCCGGTGCGCGGCGCGACGTCGAGCGAGGCGAAGTCGAGCGTGCCCGGGTGCGGGAAGCCCGGCTCGTCGAGCAGGCCGAAGGCGACCGGAATCTTGCGCTGGTCGAGCGTGCGGCCGTCCACCGCCGCGGCGTGATGCTGCTCGCGCAGCGCCAGCAGCGAGCGCTCGTCGATGGTGAAGTAGACGTAGAGCGGATCCATCTTCTCGATCTGCGCCAGGTTGCTCGGGTTGCCGACGCCGCCGACCAAGTTGCCGGTGTCGATCAGATGGCGCCCCATGCGGCCGTCGAACGGCGCCCGCACCTGCGTGTATTCGAGATTGAGCTTGGCCAGCTCGACCTGCCCCTCGGCCGAGTAGAGCGCCGCCAGCGAGGCGTCGCGCTCGTACTTCCAGCGGTCGACCTGCGTCTGCGGCGCCGAGTCCTCCAGCACCAGCGCCGAGTAGCGCGCCAGCTCGGTTTCGGCGTGCTTCACCGCGGCGCGCTGCGCATCGACCGCGGCGACCGCCTGCTGCAACTGCGCCTTGTACTGCGACTGCTGGATGGTGAAGAGCAGGTCGCCCTTCTTCACCTGCGCGCCGTCGGTGAAGTGGATCTTCTCCAGATAGCCCTCGACGCGCGCCACCAGCGTCACCGAGTCGGTCGGCGCGGTGTTGCCGGTGAAGTCGAGGAAGTCGCCGACCGGCTGCGTCACCGGCTGCGCCACCGTCACCGCCGGCGGCACCGCCGCGGGCGGCGCGTCGCCGTGACAACCCGTGCTCGCGACGAGCACGGCGAGCACGAGAAGCAGGGGGTTCGGGGTTACGGGGTTGGGGGTTGGTGGGCGTCGGAATTGAATGAAACTATTTGACCCTCCGCAAGGGACCGACCCGGCGGGGGACC
>JANRJF010000473.1:0-16949 GCA_033764095.1 Deltaproteobacteria bacterium
CCGACCACCGACACCGGCGCGACCTATCGCTTCTACACCGAGATCCTCGGCTTCAAGCTGGTCGCCGCGGTGCGCGGCGAGTACGACCCGGAATCGCGCAGCGCCAAGCCGCACCTGCACACCTTCTTCGCCATGGGCAGCGGTGAGGTGATCGCCTTCTTCGACATCGAGGGACTGGAGAAGCCGAAGCGCGATCACGTTCCCACCTGGGCGCGCCACCTGGCGTTGAGCGTCGGCTCGCACGAGGAGCTCTCCGCCTGGCGCCAGCGGCTGCTCGACCACGGCGTGCCGGTGTCGCCGATCGTCGACCACGACGGCGTCTGGTTCTCGATCTACTTCCCCGACCCCAACGACATCCTGCTCGAGCTCACCTACCAGACGCGCGAGCTCACCGAGGAAGACGCCTCGAAGGCCGCGCACATGGTCGGCGAGTGGACCAGGGCGCACGGCCAACGCATGGCGCTGCACTGACGCAGCTATCAGCTATCGGCCATCAGCTGTCAGCTGTTTGGAATCGGATCAGTCGCGGGCGGTCAGCTCATCGCGGACAGCTCCGTCACGGCCGCAGCCAGCCATGAGCTATCCGCCTGAGACTGATCCGACTCGAAACAGCTGACGGCTGACAGCTGATGGCTGATGGCTGATAGCCGACAGCTGCCTGCTTCACGGCTTGTACTCGAACGACGGCCCGGCGTACTCCGTCACCTGCATCTGCAGCGACGGGATCATGCTGCCGCCGGCGGTGAAGCCGCCGTCGACCACCATGGCGGTGCCGGTGACGAAGCTCGACTCGTCGCTGGCCAGGAAGGTCGCCATCGCGGCGATGTCCTCGGGAAACCCGGCGCGCGGGATCGGCTGCAGCATGGCGAGCAGCGGCGTCAGGTTCTCCGCCCCGCCGGGGAAGCGGTTGGCCAGCAGCGGCGTGTGGATGCCGCCCGGACAGATGCAGTTGACGCGGATCAGGTCCTTGGCCAGCTCCAGCGCGACGCTGCGGGTCAGGTTGATCACCGCCGCCTTCGCCGCGCTGTAGGGATGCGGGCCGGCGCCGCCGCGGATGCCGGCGACCGAGGCGGTCGAGATGATCGAGCCGCCGCCGCCGGCGCGCATGCGCGGTACGGCGTGCTTGATGCCGAGAAAGACGCCGCGCAGCAACACCGCCAGCGTCCTGTCCCAGTCCTCGACCGAGAGGGTCTCGATCGCGCCGACCGCGCCGCCCAGGCCGGCGTTGTTGAAGATGACGTCGAGGCGGCCGAAGTCGCTGACGGCGCGCTCCATCGCGGCGCGCACCTGCTCTTCCTCGCAGACGTCGACGCGCTGGAACAGCGCGCGCCCGCCGGCGCGCTTGCATCGCTCGACCACCTCCGCGCCGCCGCCTTCGTTCAGGTCGGCGATCACCACCGCCGCCCCTTCCGTGCAGAAGCGCTCCGCCGTCGCCGCGCCGATGCCGCTCGATGCACCGGTGATCACCGCAACCTTGCCGTCCAGACGTCCCATGCGAGCTCCTCCTCAGAACTGAAAATCCACAGATGAACACAGAGAACGGCGGATGAACACGGAGGCGGGCGTGCTGGACGGTAACGTCATCCCATCCGCCCAAAGCTCGGCGTGAACGGAGCGCGGCTTCGGCCTACGCGCCGGTCTCCGTGTTCATCTGTGGTTCTCAGTGTTCATCTGTGGCTTGCGAATTCCGATCTTCTCGCGCTGGGCTTTGCGCGCGGCGCGACTCTCGGGGGTGGACCAGATGGCCGACGCGGCGGCGGCTTCGGCCGGCGTCTCGGCGCGCACGCGCGCCACCGCGGCAGCGAGCAGGCGCGCCTTGGCGTGCGCGTAGGCGTCGCGCGGGAAGCCGCCCATGCGCGCGGCGCGGCGCAGCACGGTGGCGGCGAAGCGCTCGTCGGGCAGCAGCTCGTCGACCAGGCCGAGGCGCGTCGCCTGGCCGGCCGGGTAGAGCGCGGCGCCGAGCATCACCTCGGCGGCGCGCGCGTGCGGCAGACGCAAGGCGACGATCTCGTGCGCGACCAACGGATACGACGCGCCGATCGCCACCTCGTTGAGCCCGACCTTGTAGTCGCCGTCGCGGCCGAGCCGGTAGTCGCAGGCCAGCGCCAGCACGAAGCCGCCGGCGGTGGCGTGGCCGTTGACCATCGCCAGCGTCGGCTTGGGCAACGTCAGCAGCGCCAGGTGCGCGTCGCGGTACAGCACGTTGAGCCGCGCCGTCGCCGCCTCGTCGCGCCGCGCCGAGGCGAGATCGAAGCCGCCGCAGAAGAACGCGCCGGCGCCGGTCAGCACCACCGCGCGCACCGCGTCGTCGGCGCGCGCCCGCTCGATCGCCGCCAACAGATCGCCGAGCAGCGTCTCATCGATCGCATTCGCCGGCGGCCGATCGAGCGTCAGCAGTCGAACCCCGCCCTCGTGGTCTCGTGTCTGGATCGTGCTCATACCGAAGACGACACCACAGATGAACACAGAGAACCACAGAGTGCACGGAGACCTGTTTCTGGTAGGCGGCTTCCGTGTTCTCTGTGGTTCTCGGTGTTCATCTGTGGACTGCTCAGTCGAACGACACGTTGGCGTGCTCGGCGTGGAAGGCGGGGCCGTAGAGGTCCTTGCCGCTGAAGTAGAGCGGATCCTTGGCGGTCGCGAGCATGGCGCAGACGCGGCCGGGGTTCTCGACCGGCAGGCCGCGCGAGGCATCGAAGCCGAACTCGGCGAGCTCGACCGCCATGCGCTCGGTGCCGACGAAGCCCGGCATCAGGCCGATGACGGCGATCTTGTCGGCGCGCAGCTCCTTGGCCAGTCCGGGCACCATGCGATTGAACGCCGCCTTGCTGAGCGAGTAGCCGAGCCCCCAGCCGCCCTTGCCGATCGGCGCGTCGATCTCGCGGTCGCCGGCGCTGGAGGTGACGTTGATGACGATGCCGCCGCCCTGGCGGCGCATGACCGGCAGGCAGAGCTTGATCAGGTGCAGCGGCGCGATGACGTTGCACAGCATCATCTGCTCGATCAGCTCGATCGGCGTGTCCTCGAACGGGTCCATGTGGCCGGGGCCGATGTAGCGGCCGTTGTTGACCAGGACGTCGATGCGGCCGAAGCGCGCCAGCGCCGCGTCGATCGCCGCCGGCCAGTCGGCGCGCACCGACAGGTCGAGCTTCGCCACCAGGGCCTCGACGCCGCGTTGCCGCACCTCGGCCGCGGTCTGCTCCAGGCTGCCGGGCAGCGGCGCGGTGTTCGATTTTTTCACCGTCGAGGAGTGCTCCAGGCGCTCGGCGCCGGTGACGGTGCGCGCGGTAAGGACCAGGTCGAAGCCGCGCGCCGCCAGCTGCAGCGCGCAGCCGCGCCCGATGCCGCGGCTCGCGCCGGTGATGAATGCGACTTTTCTCTGCGCCATCGGCCCTCCGCCGTCTTGAGGGTGCACGAAGGCTCGTGCTTTACTCCCGCCGCGTTTCGGTTGCGAACGGAGGACGGATGAAGGTCATCGTCGATTGGGATCTCTGCGAGTCCAATGCGGTGTGCATGAAGGTGTGCCCCGAGGTGTTCGAGCTGCAGGACGACGACACCCTGTTGATCAAGGACGAGACGCCGCCGGAGAGCTTGCGCGCCAAGCTCGAGGAGGCGGTGCGGCGCTGCCCGCGCCAGGCGATCAGCCTGGGCGACTGAGCCCCCCACCCTGGCCCTCCCCCGCGCGCGGGGGAGGGGATCTGACCGTGAGGAGCGGGAGGGGGATCAGCTGGGGCGGACGGTGATGCCGCCGTCGACCGGGATCACCGTCCCGGTCAGGTAGGCGCCGGCCTTCGAAGCCAGGTAGATGGCGATGCCGGCCATGTCCTCGGGCGCGCCGATGCGGCCGAGCGGCACGCTGGCCCTGATGGCGTCGCCGAAGTTCTTCAGCGTCTCGGCCATCATCTTGCTCTCGAACGGCCCGGGCGCGACGGCGTTGACGGTGATGTGCTTGGCGGCGAGCTCGACCGCCAGCACGCGCGTCAGGTGGTGCACCGCCGCCTTGCTCGACGAGTAGGCGTAGGTGTGGAGCATGGGCACGCGCAGTCCGTCGATCGAGCCGATGTTGATCACCCGCGCCGGGTCGGCGGCGCTGCCGGCCGCTTCGAGCTGATCCAGGCAGGCGCGCGTCAGGTGGAAGATCGACTTGACGTTCAACGCCAGCACCTTGTCCCAGGCGTCGTCCGGGTACTCCTTCAGCGGCGCGCCCCAGTTGGCGCCGGCGTTGTTGACCAGGATGTGCAGCTGGGGCTCGCGCTTGGCCAGCTCCGCACCCAGCCGGGTGCACTCGGCTGCCTGCGACAGGTCGGCGGGCAGCGAGATGCAGGTGCCGACCTTCGACAGCTCGGCGGCGACCTCGTCGCACACCGACTGCTTGCGCGACGAGATGTACACCTTGGCGCCGGCTTCGACATAGCCGCGCGCGATCATCAGGCCGATGCCGCGCGAGCCGCCGGTGACCAGCGCCACCTTGCCCGCGATCGAGAACAGATCCTTCACCACGTGCCCTCCTCGAACATGCTGTCCAGCTTCGCCGCCCGGCGACGCAGGAACTCGCGCTGCTCGGGGTGGGTGAGAATGTACAGATCGCCGCGCTCGATGCCGCGCACGACGCGGCGCGCGACTTCCGGTGCGGCGATGACGCCGCCCGACATCGACGCCGCCGCCGGCAGCACCGGCGCCTCGACCTCGTTGCGCAGATCGTCCGGCCGCATGCGCGCCGAGTTCTCGTTGATGCCGGTGTCGACGATCATCGGGCACAGCACGCTGACCCCGATGCCGAGCGGCACCAGCTCGCGGTGCAGCGACTCGGTCGCGCCGACGACGGCGAACTTGGAGGCGCAGTAGATGCCCAGCCAGCGCATGCCGACCAGGCCGGCCATCGAGGCGGTGTTGACGATGTGCCCGCCCTGCCCCTGCTCGAGCAGCAGCGGCACGAATGCCTCGATGCCGTGCACGACGCCCCAGAAGTTGACGTTCATCGTGTACTGCCAGTCGCGGTGCGTGGCGCGGTGCATGTCGCCGAAGACGCCGATGCCGGCGTTGTTGCAGACGATGTGGACGGCGCCGAGCTCGCGCGTCGTCGCCGCCGCCAGCGCCTGCACGCTCTCCAGCTTGCTGACATCGGTTGCGACGCCCAGCGCCTTGGCACCGGCGGCCTTCAACTCCGCCACCGACTTGGCCAGCGCCGCCTCGTCGAGATCAGCGAGTACGATCGCCGCGCCTCGCTCTGCGAAGGCGCGCGCCATCGCCATGCCGATTCCACCGGCGCCGCCGGTGATCACCGCGACGCGATCTTTGAATGGATCCATGACCGCCGGCGCTAGCACGCCCACTCTCAACCGAGCAACGGTTGGAAGAAGCGATGAGCGGTCAGAGGAAGCGATGAGCGAACCAGGAAGCGATGAGCGATGAGTGACGAGCGATGAGTGGAGGTGGGGCGGATCAATTCAATTCCCCTGACTCCCCTGACTCATCGCTCGTCGCTCATCGCTCATCGCTTCCGAGCTCGCTCATCGCTTCCTTGCCCGCATCAGACGCGATGATCCGCCCGGGCGCAGTCCATCGCTGCGGTCGCGGCAGTAGCGCGCGTACGACTCGTCGGCGCCGCAGTCCTCGACGACGGTGAGGCCGACGGCGGCGATGTCCTGCGCCAGCGCAGCGGGATCGAAGGCCGAGCGCCACGGCTCGCCGACCGCGGCGGCGCGCGCCTGCAGGCCCTCGACCGCGGCAGCGGCGAGCGGAGGCAGCTGGTCGAGCGGGCGCACGTACTCGAAGACGATCTCACTGCCCGGCGCGCAGCTCCCGACCACGCGCAGCGTCGCCAGCACCGCGGCGCGCTCCAGGTACATGGTGACGCCGAGCCAGGAGACGAACAGCGGCTGCGCCAGGTCGACGCCGCCCTGCAGCAGCGCGTCGTGCAGGGCCTGGCGCTCGAAGTCGCAGGGCACGAAGTGCACGCGGTCCGGCTCGGCGATGCCGGCGGCGGCGAGGCGCTCGCGCTTCCACGCCTGCGTCGCCGGGTGGTCGACCTCGAAGACGCGCAGTGCGTCGGCCGGCAGCTCGCAGCGATAGGCAAACGAGTCGAGCCCGGCACCGAGGATGACGTACTGCCGCACGCCGCGCACCAGCGCGTCGCGCAGACAATCTTCGGCGTAGCGGCTGCGGATGGCGATCGACGCGCGCAGCCGTTGCAGCACGATCGGGTCGCGCGCGCGGCGTTGGGCGCGCAGCTCGGCGATGCGCGCCGCGCCGACCAGCCGGCCGGCGAGCGGGTCGTCGAGGATCGGTGGCGCATCGAGGCGGCGGTGCGCCGCGCGCAGCAGCGCGGCGCGTTCGGCGGTCTGGCTGGGTTGGCTCGCGTGCATGACCGCACCTCAGTTGCCGCTCGCCTGCGCGGCGCGCAGGGCGTTGGCCTTCTGCTGCACCAGCGAGATCAGATCGCCGAGCGGGAAGTTGTAGTCGAGAATGTGGGTGCCGAGCAGCGAGGGGGCGAACACCGCACTGTTGAAGGGAATCGGATTGGTGCGCTGATCGCCGGCGCCGGGCTCGACGCTGATCTTCAGGTAGCTCTTGCCGCGATCGTCCTTGACGCACTCGCCGGCGTAGAAGTCGCGGAACACGGCGAACGGCGTGGTGATCGGCAGGCCGAGGTCCATGCCGACGCGGAACAGCGGCTGGTTGGCAAACAGCGGCAGGGTGGTGGCGCTGAACAGCGCCTTGCCGCCGCCCAGCCCCGCCGGGTTGGTGCAGGCGGTGTCGAGCGTCGGCGACTGCACGTTGGAGCCGTTCAGCGGCGCGAAGCCGTCGGCGTAGGAGCGGTAGGCGATGACACAGCCGGTCTGCTCGGCGCTGGTGCAGAGCGGCAGATGGTGGAAGGAGCCGCCGACCGTCTGCCCGTCCGGCACCACGACGTTGCCGCCGATCGCCAGCGCGACGACCAGCCGCGCGCGCAGCTGCGGCTCCGGATCGACCACCTCCTGCAGCAGGCGGGTGATCATCTGCGTACCCTGCGAGTGCCCCATGATGACGACGTTGCGGCCCTGGTTGTACTGCCCCATGTAGTGCTTGAAGGCCTCCAGCACGTCGGCATAGGCGAGATCGAAGATCTGCGTGCGCTGCGGCTCCGGCGCGCCGAAGCTGCTCAGGGTCCCCTGCCGGTAGAGCGGCGCGAAGATGCGGCAGGTGGTGTTGAGGCGCGCCGCCTGGTTGAGCAACGGATCGAGCTCCAGGCTGATGTCGGAGAAGTCGGTGTGGTTGCCGACCGGACCGGCGAGGTCGACGGTGGGGTAGACGTAGAAGCAGTCGACGTCGGGCGGCTCGTCGGCCGGGAAGTGCGGCTGCACGTCGAGCGTGAGGTCGGGCCCGATGTCGGTGACGTCGAGCGCGTTGACGAGGCACTGGTCGTCGCTCTTGCCGGCGCGGCACAGCCACAGGTTCTCGTCGACGTAGCGCGGACTGCTGTAGCCGGGGAATGGATTGAACGGCTCGATGACGTCCTGCCAGTTGTCGCCGTCGGTGAGGATGTCGGCGGTCCAGTCGCGCACCGACAGCCCGAGCACCTCGGTGCCGAAGAACTGCGGCAGCTCGAGGATGGTATGCCCCTCGCCCTGGATGAAGAAGCGCTTGAAACGGTCGGGGAAGGCGGCGTGGAGCGCGTCGGTGGTCTCGCGCAGCAGCGCTTCGTAGGCCGGCGGCTCGAGGCGCAGGAAGCTGCGGATGACGACGTCGCGCAGGGTGCTGAAGTAGCCGACGCGCAGCGACGGATCGCGCGCCAGCCCCCATTCGGTGAGGAACGCCACCTGCTCGGCGCAGCGCGTGCAGCTCGGCGGGATCACCTCGGTGTAGCGCCAGTTGGTGACGCGGTCCTGGACCCCCTGGACGTCGGCGGCGTTCTGCAGACCGGGGCCGGAGTCGTTGAGCGTCACGATCGGCGTATCGGGATAGGCGACGCGCACCACGCCGTAGCCGCTGAAGGTGCCGTAGCCGCCGGCGCTGCTGCCGGCGACGACGATCTGCGCCGGGTTGCGGAACTGGTCGCGCATGACGTCCACCGCGGCGGCGAGGTTCTGCTGGCCGTGGTGGTAGACCAGGCCGTTCTCGTAGGCGACCAGGTTGTCGCCGCCGAACACCGAGCCGTCGCAGTACGGCGCGTAGACGATATTCCAGTCGCGGAACGGGTTGTCGGGATTGGCGAAGTCGAAGATGCCGGCGCCGAAGATCGGATCGGCGGTGAGCTTGGCGGTCGGCGCCACCCAGCAGCTGTCATTGTCCCAGCAGGCGCCGCCGCCCTCCAGGTACAGCAGCACCTTGTTGGTGGTGCCGCGCTTCACCTCGACGCGGTACGCGTCGCCGCGCAGGCAGATCGCCTGCGCCGCCGCTGGATCGAAGCGGTAGCTGTCCCAGACGCCGTTCGGCTGCATCGACGCCGGCGTGATGGCGCCGAGATACCTGCCGACGCCGGCGGCGCGCAGCTCCTCGACCAGCGACGGCGGAGGGGTGGCAGTGGCGGTCGCGCTCGGCGGCACCGTCGCGCTGGCGGTCGGCGGCGCGGTCGCGGTCGGGATCGCCGTCGCGGTCGCGCTCGGCGGCGGCGGCGCGGTGGCGGTCGGCACCGCGGTCGCGCTCGCGGTGGCCACCGGCGTCGGCGTCGCGGTCGGCGCGTTGGCGCGGTGGTCATCGTCGCCGCACGCCGCCAGCCCGAGCGCCAGGCTCACCATCAGCAGGCAGCGCGAGAGTCGCATCGACCGCATGACCGTCCCCCCTGATCTCGGCATCGAGCTTACCAAAGCGGCGCCGCCGGTGCCTTGCAAACCCCATCCCGGCCTTCCCCCGCTGGCGCGGGGGAAGGAGCGCCACTCACAAACCGAATGGCGCGATCCAGATGATGTCGCCCTTGTTGTCGTTGCCGAGGAAGAGCCGGCCGTCGGGCGCGAAGGCGACGTTGGCCGGGCGCCCGCGCGTCTTGCGGCCGTCGTCCCAGCCGGTGGCGAAGTCCCGCATGGCACCCGCCGACCTGCCGCTCAGATCGGAGCCCGGTAGCACCATGCCGGTCATGACGTCGAAGTCGATGCCGACCAGGCGGGCGCCCTTCCATGATCCGTAGATGCCGTGCAGCGGCACGAAGGCGCGGTGCGTCCACGGTTCCGGCCACTTGCCGAGCTCGTAGTCGAGGTCGAACGGGGTGTGACCGATGTAGAAGGAATCGATCTCCTGGGCGACGCCGGAGCAGTCCGGCGCCGGGTTCTGCACCAGATCCTGGTAGGGCGTATTCGCGGTGGCGCAGCACGGATAGCCCCAGTCGTCGCCGTCGCGCACCGGCACCAGCTTCTCGCGCCCGCCGAGCTGGGTGGTGTAGTCGCGCGCCAGCTCGATGGCGAAGCAGCGGCCGTAGCCGCGCGCGCAGCGCACCGAGATGGGATTGCGGAACCCCTTGGCGACCTGCGCCGCTTCGATGGCGCTGTCGAGCTTGAGGATGCCGCCGTGGAAGGGGCGGTTGTCCGGGGTGCACGGCTCGCCTTCGTCGCCGCCGTTGGTGACGTAGATGGTGCCGTCGTCGGCGACGTCGAGGGTCTTCGGCCAGTGCAGGTTGGAGCTGTAGACGAGGATGTTGGCGACCTGCTCGCTGGCGGCCATCGCGGCGCGGTCGCCGGGGCTGTACGGCACGCGCATGATCTTCGTGTCGTCCTGGTAGTAGAGGTAGCCGCCGGTGAACAGCAGGCCCTGCGTCGACGGCAGGGCGTCCTTGAAGGTGAGCACCTCGTCGGCGGTGCCGTCCGCATCGTCGTCGGGCAGCACGACGATCGCATCGCGACCGCCCTGCCCGTTGCCGGTGGTGAAGCGGGTGGGTGAGCTGGCGAACAGCTCGCCACCGGGCGCGAAGCGCAGCTGCCGCACGTTGCGCACCCGGCCGTACCACTTGGCGCAGAAGCCGACCGGGAGCTGCAGGTAGTCGAGGCTGGGCGCCTCCTCGGGACCGCCCGGCACGCTACCGACGCCGGCGGCGGTGAACAGCACCGCGCCCGGCAGGCTGCAGAAGCCGGTCGCCGGAATCGGGATCGGCGTCTCGGTCGGCGTCGCGGTCGGGGTGTCGACCGGCGCCGTCGTCTCGCTCGGCGACGGCGTCGCGCTCTGCGTCGCGGTCGGGGTGCCGGTCGCCGGCGGTGCGCTCGCGGTGGCGAGCGGCGGACAGCTGCCGAGCGCCGCCCCGACCGCGCGCACCAACTCGTCGATGCCGACCGCGCCGTCGCCGTTCGCATCCATCGCCGGGCAGGTCGACACCGCCGGCCCACCGAGCGCGATGTTCACGCCGCTGACCAGCTCGTCGATGGTGACGCGGCGATCACCCGAGCAGTCGCCGACGCAGGTCGGGGCGGGGGCCGGCGCGGCAACCAGCGCGGCGAGCAGGACGAGCAGGCGCATCGGCAACCGCTACCATGCGGCGCGCCGCTTTGGCGACCGCCGCGGCGTTGCCCGCCCGGGCGCCGCCGTGCGAGGGAATCGGCATGGACAGGCTGAAGACCATGACCTACGCGGTCACCGACCGCATCGCCCGCATCACCCTCAACCGGCCCGAGCGCGGTAACGGCATCACGCTCGATCTGCCGGTCGAGCTGGCGCAGTGTGTCGAGCGCGCCGATCTCGATCCCGCCGTGCACGTCATCGCGCTGAGCGGCAACGGCAAGGGGTTCTGCGGCGGCTACGACCTGGTGGCGAGCGCCGAGAAGATCCTCGACGACCCGGGCGGCGACCCCAACCGCGGCCGCCCGTTCGCGCCGGCCGGCTCGCCGCTCGATCCGCGCGTCACCGCCCGCAACCACGACCCGCGCCGCGTCTGGGACCCGGTGGTCGACTACCAGATGATGTCGCGCAACGTGCGCGGCTTCATGAGCCTGTTCCACGCCAACAAGCCGGTGGTCTGCAAGGTGCACGGCTTCTGCGTCGCCGGCGGCACCGACATGGCGCTGTGCAGCGATCTGCTGGTGATCGCCGAGGACGCCAAGATCGGCTACCCGCCGGCACGCGTCTGGGGCTCGCCGACCACCTCGGTGTGGGCGTTCCGCATCGGCATCGAGAAGGCCAAGCGCCTGCTGTTCACCGGCGACTGCCTGAACGGCCGCGAAGCGGTCGCCTGGGGCCTGGCCACCGAGTGCGCGCCGGCCGACCAGCTCGACGCGCGCTTCGAGACGCTGCTCGGCCGCATCGCGCGCATGCCGATCAACCAGCTGGTGATGATGAAGCTGCTGGTCAACCAGACGGTGCTCGCCGCCGGGCTGCCGACGACGCAGATCCTCGGCACCGTGTTCGACGGCATCACCCGCCACACCGCCGAGGGCTACGCCTTCCAGCAGCGCGCCGCCGAGGTCGGCTTCAAGCAGGCGGTGCGCGAGCGCGACGAGCCGTTCGGCGACTTCGGCGCCTCGACCTTCAAGGGCTGAGATGACGCCGCGTGCCGCGCTCGCGCTGCTCGCGCTGCTCGCCGCGGCGTGCAGCGCACATCCCGCCGCCGCCCCGGCGCCGTCGAGCCCTGCCGCCCCCAGCGCCGCCGCGGCAGCCGACGACGGCGGCGCGGTCCAGCCGGCCTCCATCGCGCTCGACCGCGTGCCGGCCAGCTGCCGCACGCGGCTGCCCGCCTGCCCGAACGGCAGCAGCGTGCGCGCCTACCAGGTGGACGGCGGCTTCAACGTGCGCTGCGAGACGGCGCAACGCGTCGCCGACGGACCGCTGGCGGTCTGCGACGCCGCCGGCACGCTGCTGGCGATCGTCGGCATCAAGACCAACGTGAAGGACGGGCTGACGACGCTCTACTACCCGTCGGGCGGCAAGAAGCTGGAGCGCGAGTTCGCCGATGACCAGGCGAACGGCTGGACGGTGGAATACTACGAGAACGGCCAGGTCTCGATTCGCGCCCACTACGTCGACGGCCGCAAGGACGGCCTGCAGACCGACTACACCGAGGACGGCACCAAGCGCGCCGAGGGCGAGTATCGCGACGGCGTGCAGGAGGGGCGCGCGACGCTCTACTACGCCAACGGCAACAAGGAGCGCGAGGGGACCTTCCGCAACGGCAAGCCGGACGGCCAGTTCACCCACTGGGCGCCGGACGGCACCGTGGAATCGGTCACCGTCTTCCGCGATGGGGTGAAGCAGAGCCCGTGAGCGCGGCCCCCCTACGGGGGCCTTGCCCGCCAATGTGCCTCAGCAGCGAAGTGCACGGGCGAGGCTCTTAGGCTGTTAGGCTGCTCGCTGTCAGGGGCTCTGATCCTTCTGCCCTGACCTGAAACTTCACGCACAGGAGCAAGGCCAACCACCAAGACGCCAAGACACCAAGCGGACCTCAGACCTTGGTGTCTTGGTGGTGATCCTCTAAGCGGCGAGGACGCGCGTTTCTCGCTCGAGTGTTCCGGCCCGGCCGGTGGCGGCCCAAACAGCCACCAGCCTGACAGCCTCGTCCACGGCGCTGATCGAGGCTACGAATTTCCGGGCAAGCCCCCTACGGGGTGACCGATCCGGAATCGTGGAGGATGATCGTCAACCCGTGGCTGCAATCGAGCCCATACGCGCAGCCCGGTCGAGAGAAGGGCGGCAGCACGGACGGGTTGGGGAAGTCGACCCCGCGTTGCCAGCGCGAGGTGACCTTCAACGAGCAGTTGACCGGGTTGGGGCACGACATGCTGCGCACGCCGCCGGTATAGGTGGCGGTGGTGGCGAGGCTGCGCAGATCGACCGTCGCCTGCAGCGTCAGCGTCACCGTGCAGGCGCCCTGCGATTCGCTCTGCGCCAACTCGAAGTGCAGCACGCGGTTGGCGTCGACCTGCGCCGGCAGGCGTTCGCCGCTGTTGATGTCCTCGATCTCGGACGCCTCGCCGCGCTCGTAGACGCGGTAGTCGGCCGTGGCCTGGGCGAGGCCCTGGCGGATCTGCTTGACCAGTGCCTGCGGACAGCTCGACGACGGGACCTTGACCTGATCCTCGTGCCAGCGCGAGACCATGGCGGTCGCGGTCGGCGGCGCCGTCGGCAGCGGGGTGTGCGTCGGCGTGAACGTCGGCGTCGGCGTGGCGGTGCGCGTATTGGTGGCGCGCGGCGTCGGCGGCTCCGGGCAGGGCTGGCACTCGCACAGCGCGTTGGCGACGCTGGCGATGAGCTCGGCGATGCCGATCGGCCCGCTGCCGAGCGACGGGCAGTCGTCGAGCGGCGCCAGGCCGAGGACGATGTTCACCGCCAGGATGAGGTCGTTGATGCCGACCGCGCCGCGGTTGCCGCAGTCACCGACGCACGCCTGCGCGCCGGCGCGCCCGGGCGCCGCGAGCAGCGCGAGCAATGACGCGGTGATGAGGCGCCGAGCGACCCAGCCGCTGCGAATCGGCATGCGGACTCTGTCTCATTGTCACGCAGGACGATGCAAGCGAATTGACCGGCAGACCCGCACCACCGCCCGTCGAGCGTCGGGCGCGCCTTGCGCGCTTGTGCAGCACCGCGTCGACGCGGGCGCCGGCGCGGCAGGCCGCGCCCGCGCAATCGGTGGCGACGGACATCCTGGCCACGCCGCCGCCACCGCCGCTACGGCGGCGTTCCCGACTTCAGCACCCAGCGCGAGGTGATGGTCTGCGTGCAGTTCACCGGTTTGGCGCACGGCGCGGTGCGGAAGACGCCGGTGTAGTTGGCGACCGAGGGATTCTGGCGCAGGTCGACGGTCCACTCCTGGGTGTAGATCTGATTGCAGTTTCCCTGCTGCTGCGCCGTCGTGTAGGTCGCGTAGAGCAGGCCGTCGGCGTCGATCGTCGCCGGCAGCTGGTTGCCGTACTGGTCCTCGATCCGCGAGCTCCGCCCGCGCGCCTGCACCGTGTAATTCTCGACCGCGTTCTTGAGCGACTCGCGCACGCGCTTGGCGATGTTGGCTGGACAGTCGGTCGAGGTGACGCGGAACTGGTCCTCGCGCCACTTCGAGACCACGTAGGTCGGCGTCGCGCTGGCAGTCGGCGTCGCGCTCGGCGGCGGGGTCGCGCTCGGCGTCGGCGACGGCGGTGCGGTCGGGCACGGCTGGCAGGCGCACAGCGCGTTGCTGACGCTGGCGACCAGTTGCGCGATGCCGATCGGCGGGGCACCGAGCGCCGGACAGGCGTCGGGTGACACCTGCTCCAGGACGATGTTCACCGCCAGGATCAGGTCGTTGATGCTGACTTCGCCCGCGCCGCTGCAGTCGCCGACACAGGTCTGCGCGGCGAGCCGCGGCGGCGCCGCCAGCGACAGGGCGAGCAGCGCGACGGGGAGCAGGCGACGCATCATGCGTCCCGCTGTCGCACGCCCGCGACGGCGCCGACAAGACGGGGCGGCGAGCGGCGTAAGGTCGCGCCAGCGCTGACCAAACGAATGTTTGACTTGCCGGTCAGCCGTCGCTACAGCCCGAGGTCTATCCATTTTTCGCTGGGGGGGACTGATGAGAAAGGCGGACACGGCCGCACTCGCACTACTGCTCGGCCTGGCGCTCTGTGGCAACCGGGCCGGCGCCGCCACCGGCGACGAGGTCGCGCCGGGGCTCAAGGTCGGCGACGTGCTCGGTCCGGACAACGCCCAGACGGCGAAGGACCTGTTGCCGCTGGAGATCCTCAACCACTACGCCAAGGGCGACTACCGCAACCAGATCGTCGACTATCCGCTCGGCAACCCGCGCTGGGAGAAGGCGTGGGTCGAGGCGACCGAGAAGAACGCCGGGCAGCTCGACGTCAACGACGCCGGAACCATCGTGCTCAAGGGCAGCGGCGAGCAGCCGCCGTACCTCTACGGTATCCCCTTCCCCACCATCGACCCGAACGACCCCAAGGCCGGCGTCAAGGTGGTGTGGAACCAGTTCCTCGCCTACTGGAGCGGCGGCAGCACCTTCAATGAGACCAAGGTGCTGATGGTGCAGCCAAAGGCGATCGACCGCGAGATCCACGCCGACGGCTACTTCATGTTCTACGACGGCCAGGACGAGAAGTACCGCAAGCCGAATCCGACCAACCTGCAGAGCCAGTTCCTCGGCGTCACCACCTTCCCGAGCGATCTCTCCGGCACCGCCTCGCTCACCTGGCGCTATCGCGATGCCGACAAGCGCGATTCGGTGTGGGCCTTCGTGCCGGCGCTGCGCCGCGTGCGCGCCGTCAGTCCCGCCAACCGCTCGGATGGCTACCTCGGCTCCGACATCAGCGGCGACGACGGCTTTTTCTTCGACGGCAAGCCGGAGGACTTCGAGTGGAAGCTGATCGGCAAGCGCGATGCACTGCGCGTCGTCGACCCGAAGTCGGTGGACGGCACCGTACCGGTGCCGCCGGCGCCGAAGGGCGGCTTCATGGTGCTCACCTTCGACAACCCGGTGATGGCCGGCTACGAGGACAAGAACTGGACCGGCCTCGCCTGGGCGCCGGTCAGCGCCGGGCTGGCCAAACGCCCGGTGTGGGTGGTCGAGGGCACGCCGAAGGACCGCTACTACCTCTACGGCAAGCTGCAGCTGTCGATCGACGCCGAGACCTGGGACGGCGCCTGGAACATCAAGTCGTCCTGGCAGGGCGACACCGTCCATTCCTACCAGACCATGGCGCGCATCAATCAGCCGGCCGGCAACGGCGAGATGGTCTTCGCCAGCACCCAGGTGTGGGCCTGCGCCGAGAACTTCAAGATGAACCGGGCGACGCTCAGCGGCATGCGCGCGACGCCGAAGTCCGCCTCCATCCGCCGCGGCCCGATCGACACCAACGTCTTCGATCCGCAGGCGCTGTCGCGGTACGGGAAGTGACAACCGGGTGACCGGTGACCAGTGACCGGTGACCAGTAGGACTCGCTCCTACCGGTCACTGGTCACCGGTCACCGGTCACGCCGTTCGGTGAAGCGATGGATCGAGTTCGTGAGCTCGGGAAGCAGTTGTCGAACTGGGGCCGCTGGGGCGCCGACGACGAGCGCGGCACGCTCAACTTCATCACCCCGGAGGTGGTGCAGCGCGCCGCCGGGCTGGTCAGGCGCGGCGCGGTGTTCAGCCTCGGCCTGCCGTTCGGCAGCGAGGGACCGCAGATCGGCCAGGGCGGACGGGTCAATCCGCTGCACCTGATGACCGCGGTCGACCAGAAGCTGCCCGGCAACTATCCGGACGGCTTCCGCTACGCCGACGACGTGATGGTGCTGCCGCTGCAGTGCGCGACGCAGTGGGACAGCCTGGCGCACGTGCACTACGACGGTCTGCTCTACAACGGCTTCCCGGCCGCCACCACCACCGCGGCCGGCGCGTCCAAGAACGGCATCGACAAGGTCGGCGCCGGCGTCGTCTCGCGCGGCGTGCTGCTCGACATCGCGCGCCTGCACGGCGTGCCGCGCGTCAAGCCCGGCACCCCCATCACCCCCGACGATCTCGAGGCCGCCGCGGCCGCGCAACAGGTCAAGATCGAGCGCGGCGACGTGCTGCTGATCCGCACCGGCCACCTGTCGGTGTTCAAGGTGGACGGCGACCGCGTCGGCTACATGCGCATGATGCCCGGCCTCGGCATGGCCTGCGCCGCCTGGCTGCACGCCCGCGAGGTGGCGGCGGTCGCCGCCGACACCAACTCCGTCGAGGTCATCCCGTTCGAGGATCCGAAGACGCCGCTGCCCTTCCACCTGCTCTGCCTGCGCGACCTCGGCCTGACGCTCGGCGAGATGTTCGACCTCGACGCGCTGGCCGACGACTGCGCCGCCGACGGCGTCTGGGAGTTCCTGTTCAGCGCCCCGCCGCTGCGCATCGCCGGCGGCATCGGCTCACCGCTGAACCCCTTGGCCATCAAGTAGGGGCGCGGCTCGCCGCGTCCCTAGCTTGCGCGACGCGGTGGTACGCCACCGCCGGCGCGCCGCGGCGCGCCCCCCCACCCCGCCCCACGCCGGGGCGCTGCGCGGCCGGCGCAACCGCCGGGCGGGCGCGCGCGCGAACGCGGACAGATCGCGCCCCCGC
>JANRJF010000474.1:0-21263 GCA_033764095.1 Deltaproteobacteria bacterium
GGCACCGATGGACAGCATGGGGCGCGTCAACAGCGCCGCCGGCGCCGCCGCCGCGGCGGGCGCCGAGGGCGCGGTGGGCGGCAACATGAAGGGCGCCGCCATGGGCGGCGCCAAGGCCGGCATGGACGACTGGAAGAAGACCGGCGCCCAGGCGGCTGCACCAGCCGCCGCACCGGCAAATGGTGTCACCGGCGGTGAAGCGGCCGATGCCGCCGGCGGCGATCCCGCTGCCGCCGCCGACGACGGCGCCGACGAGGAGCCGTGAAATCGGAGCTGTCAGCTCTCAGCAATCAGCCATCGGCTTTCAGCCCGTCGATGGTTGGTCAGAGGCTGAGAGCTGACAGCTGATCGCTGACAGCCGCGCGAGGGGGCGGCGGAGCCGCCCCCTCTCGCAGACTACAGCTGCGCCTTGCGATACATGGTCACGACGGCGGCGCCGCCGAGACCGAGGTTGTGCTGCAGGGCGATCTTGGCGTCCTTCACCTGGCGCTTGTCGGCTTCGCCGCGCAGCTGCCAGTTGAGCTCGGCGCACTGCGCTAGGCCAGTGGCGCCGAGCGGGTGGCCCTTGGAGATCAGGCCGCCGGACGGATTGACCACCACCTTGCCGCCGTAGGTGTTGGCGCCGGAGTCGACGAACTCGCCGCCCTTGCCCTCCGGGCACAGGCCGAGGCCCTCGTAGGTGATCATCTCGTTGCACGAGAAGCAGTCGTGCAGCTCGACCACGTCGACGTTCTCGGGGCCGAAGCCGCTCTGCTCGTAGACCTGCTGCGCGGCCTTGCGGGTCATGTCGGAGCCGACCAGCTTGATGCAGCTCTTCTCCTCGAAGGTGCTGGGGAAGTCGGTGGTCATCGCCATGCCGAGGATTTCGACCGCCTTGGCCTGCAGGTTGTGCTTGCGGACGAAGTCCTCGCTGACCAGGATCGCCGCGCCGGCGCCGTCCGAGGTCGGGCAGCACTGCAGCTTGGTGAGCGGCTCGTAGACCATCGGCGCGTTCATGATCTGCTCGAGCGAGTACTCGTCCTGGAACTGCGAGTACGGGTTGTTCACCGAGTGCTTGTGGTTCTTCCAGCCGATCTTGGCGAACTGCTCGGCGGTAGTGCCGTAGCGATCCATGTGCTCGCGGCCGGCGTTGCCGAAGAACTGCGGCGCCGCCGGCGCGGCGGCGAAGCCGCGCAGGTCGACCATGCTCTGGAAGTGCTTGTCCATCGGGTTGGTGCGGTCCTGGAACTTCACCCCGAGCGAGCCCTTTTCCATCTTCTCGAAGCCGAGCGCGAGGGCGCAGTCGGCGATACCCGAGGCGACGAACTGCTTGGCCATGAACAGCGCCGTCGAGCCGGTCGCGCAGTTGTTGTTCACGTTGTAGATCGGGATGCCGGTCATGCCGAGGCTGTACACGGCGCGCTGCCCGGCGGTGGAGTCGCCGTAGCAGTAGCCGACCGCCGCCTGCTCGATCTTGTCGAAGCCGATGCCGGCGTCTTCCAGCGCCTTGGTGCCGGCCTCCTGCGCCATGTCCGGATAGTCCCAGGCCTTCGAGCCCGGCTTCTCGAACTTGGTCATGCCGACGCCGATGACGAACACTTTGCGAGCCATGGATCCTCCTTGGGTTCTGTGCGCCGCCGCCGGCGGTCGCGCGAGATTCGAAATTCCTTATCAGAGATTATTGGCGTGTTGGAAGCACGGATTGCGAGGCCGGTGGCGCCGTCGGCGGTGCGCTGCACCGCCCGGCCGACACGAGGTCGGCGGGCTACCCGGATCGTGTCGGGGGAACGCGCGCCATCGCAGCCACGGTCCTGGTAGCCGGCCGACCTCGTGTCGGCCGGTCGCGAATGCGACGCCGAGCGCGATCGCGCCTAGGGCGCCAACCCGTTCAGCTGGTCGACGACCGCGAACAGGTCGCCGATCTGGTAGTGGTCGACGGTGACGAAGTTGGGCAGCTGGCCGCCCTCCGCCTCGCACTGCTCGGCGCGATCGACGAACAGCGGGTTGTGGTTCACCTGCTCGGCGAGCGCCGGCGAGCCGACCAACTGGGTGAGGAAGTGGTTGAGGATGAACAGGCTGTTGCCTGCCGAGCCGCGGTTCCGGGCGCAGGAGAAGTCGGCCGGCGTCTCGAAGGAGTAGTGCGTCTCCCAGGCGTAGTCCCAGACATAATGGTGCCAGGGCAGGACGCTCTCCGAGCGATCGGTGAACACCACCAGGCGGGTGTCAGCGGCGATCAGCTGGCGCAGCGTCGGCCACGGATCGGCGGCCGCCTGGACGTGCGTGTATCCGAGCGCTCCGCTGGCGATGAATGCCGCCAGCGTGTCGGCCTCGGAGATGTAGCTCTCGAAGATGATCGACACGACCTCGCTCGGATGCTGATCGAGGAACGTCTTGATCTGCGCCAGGCCGTCGGCGAGCGGCTTCATGCCGCTGACGTTACAGGGGAAGATGTCGCCGCCGTGGCACAGCACGGTGGCACCCTCGAAGTACCAGGTATCGAGCATCAGCCCGCGCACCCCGTCGGCGAGCTGATGGGGGACGGAGAGCTGCTGATTGGGGAGCAGGAAGCCGTCCTCCGCGTTCGACATGGCGTTGTGCGTGGTCGGGTACGACACCGCGTCGTAGCGCCGGTCGCACAACGCCTGCGCGCCGTTGCAGCGCGCGATGGCGCGCGACGGCAGACAGATCTCGCGCTCGCCCAGCGCATCGAGCCTTGAGGGGCCGAAGAGATCGGCGGCGTGCAGGCCGCGCTCGATGGTCCGCGCCCCCTGCCCACGCGCGCGCTTGGCGGTGTAACAGGCGAGGCTCTCGGCGGCGTGCTTGAGCGGCTGGCCGGCAGCGTCGACCGGATCGCAGAGATGGCGCAGGTGCTTCAGCCCGTAGACGACCGGGCCTGACGGGTGCTGCACGGTCACCTGCTGGCCGGCGGCAAGCCCGGCGGCGCCGTGCGGCGCGGCGCGATGACACCGGTAGTGGTCGAGCGACCCGCCGAGCGGATCCGGCGGGCTGGGCGGGACACTGGCATCGATCGCCGCCGGCGCGAGCAGCAGCTCCGGCGCCGCCTGACGGTCGACATACAGCTCGCCCAGCCGATTGAGCACCTGCACATTGGTCTCGGCCAGATACGGCACCGGGTCGGCGGGGCGGGCCGAATAGCCGATCAGGTGCGTGTCGGCGTCGAGCAGACCGCTGCCGAGATCGACCGGCGCACACAGCAGGCGCGGCCGCCGCAGCTCGAGCGTCCGCGTCTGCCGCTCGTCGGTGAGCGCCGTCGTGGCGCCGGCGAAGCGCGTCGTATGCGGAGCCGTGCGGCCGCGATAACAGAGAAACGCGTCGCCCGACTGCGCCGCTGCAGGCCGCGGCGTCGGCGCCGACAGCACCACCAGAACCGCCGCGAACCACAGCCCGCGGCGAGCATCGCATCGATTCACGAGAGCCCCCCAACCGCGTTCCTGGAACGGCCGCCGCGCAGTGTCAACGCCGATACGCGCCAGCGGCCGTCCCCGCGCCCGCAGCAGCCGTGCCGATACCCCATCACGCAGGGCACCCGAGCAACGCGTGGCCGACCGCTACCACCAGCTCGTCGATACCGACCGCGCCGTCGTGATCGCGATCGCCGGCCGGACAGGGATCGAGCGGCGCGCCGAGCGCGATGTTCACCAGGGTGACCAGCTCGGCGACGACCACGTCGCCGTCGCCGTCGCAGTCGCCGACGCAGATCGCGGCGGACGGGCTGGGACTGGCGATGGCCGTGGCGGATGCACTCGGCGTGGCGCTGCTGGCCGGCGTCGCGCTGATCGTCTTGCTCGGCGTGGCGCTGCTGGTCGGCGTCGCGCTGATCGTCGCGCTCGGCGTAGCGGTGGCGATCGGCGTCACGGTCGCCGTGGCAGTGCTGATCGGCGTCGCGGTCGGCGTCGGCGTCAGGGTCGGCGTGTCGGTCTTGGTCGCCGACAGGGTCGGCGTGTCGGTAACCGTCGGCGTCGGGGTGGCGGTGACCGTCGACTGCCTGGTGCGCGTCGCGGTCGGCGTCGCGGTGGAGGTCGGGCCGGCGGGCGCGGCGGCGAAGACGCGCGTCGTGCGCAGGCCGCCGGCGCTGGTCAGCGCCGCGTAGCCGCGGAGGTTGTCGGGGCCAGCGTCGAACCCGAAACGACACACCGCATCGGCCAGGTCGGCCTCCGACAGCGCGCCCTGGGCGCGACTGGCCGGCACGGTGATGCCGTCGATCGCATCCACCACCGCGCCGGCGGCCTCGATGGCGACGTCGATGTCGAGATTGCCCGGCGTCAGGTTCACCGCCGCGCAGTGCAGCAGGCGATCGCCGCCGGTACCGAGCGGCGGGCTGACGCTCGGCCGGTCGGTGGGCGGCGACCCGCCCGGCGTGCTGGCGAGCTCGAGCAGGTCGGTGCTGCGGCCGAGACCGGCGGGGAAGCGGGTGACGTAGGCGCGCACCTGGTCGGCGGTGTCGCTGAAGCTGAAGCGGCAGACCATGTCAGCGCCCGCTTCGGTGTGGCCGGCGACGGTCTTCACCTCGCCGGGCGCCAACATCGCGCTGCCGGTGTCGAGCACCACGCCGGCCGAGTCCACCACCTCGGCATCCACCTGGACCGCGCCGGCGGCGAGGCTCTGCGCGCCGCAGATGGTCGCGTCGCCCTCCACACTCGAGACCGGCGGGCTGAGGCCGACCAGGCTGCCGACCGGTGACGCACTGGTGGCCGGCAACACCAGGTGTGCGTTGTCCTCGCCACCGCCGAACAGCAGCGCGTAGCCGCGCAGCTCGTCGGTATGGGTCTCGACGCTGAAGCGACAGTAGGCGCCGAGATGGTTGGCGGCGCTGACGCGCACCGCGCCGAAATGACCCGCCGGAATCGCGTCGGTCGTCGCCCCGTCCACCGTGCCGTCGGCATTGACCAGCTCGGTCTCCACCTCGACGCTCGCGGCGCTCAGGTTCTGCACCAGGCAGCCCAGCAGCGCCGAGCTGATGCTGCGCAGCGGCGGCGTCGTCGTCACCGTCAGCCCGCTGCGGTTGCCGCGCACCGTGAAGACCGGAAACTGCGCCGCGGTGGCGCCGTCGGCGCTGCGGCGGCGGATGTAGCCGCGCACGTTGGCGGGATCGGCGTCGACGGTGAAGACGCAATAGCCCGAGGCGCCGGCCGCCGACTGGACGAGCTCGACAGCGCCGCCCGGCTCGACCTCCGCGCTGCCGGAGGCGCTGACGGTGCCGTTCGGCGCGCGCAGCTCGGCGGCCACCATGACGGCGTGGTCGCCGACGTTCTGCGCCACGCAGGCCAGCACGTCGCTGCCGCCGTTGATCAGCGGCGGCGAGTAGCGCAGCGGGCTGGGAAGACCGGTCAACAGCAGAAACGCCAGACCCGTGCTCAGCTCGATCGCCGTCATCTCGTCCCCTCTCCCGGGCGGCGCGGCGGCACCGCCAGTCCGCTTGCGTATCAGCGCCTCGACCGAGTGCCCAGCGGCGGCGCCGGACCCGGCCGGCAGTGCGCCCGGTCAAGCGGCAAGGGAGTCGGCGGCGCGGTTCCAGACCCGCGCCGGGCGCGGTATGCTGCGCCGCGTTGTCCCCCCTCACCGCATTCTCGATCGCGCCGGCCGGACGGGCACCGCGATGAATCGGCCGGTGTCGATCGATCGGCCGGCGCTGCCGGCCGGCGTGCTGATCACCGACGAGTTGGCGCGCCGCCCGGCGCGCCCGCCCGATCACGCCGCCGAGAACCGCGTCCTGCTCGAGCTCGCCGCGGCGATGGCGGACTCGCCCGCCATCCTCGACGCGCTGGTGAGCGCGGTGGCGCAGCTCTGCGACGTCGCCTGCGCCGGCATCGGCTTGATCGAAGGCAGCGGCGAGCAGCGCGTCTTCCGCTGTCACGCCGTCACCGGACCGTTCACGCCCTGGCTCGGCAAGGCGGCGCCCTACCGCGACAGCCCGTCGGCCATCGCGGTCGAGCGCAACGCCACGCAGCTGCTCGCGCAGCCGAGCCGCGCCTACCCGCACATCGCCGATCTCGGCGCGATCGAGGAGCTGCTGGTGACGCCGCTGTGCCGCGGCACGCAGCCGATCGGCTCGCTGTGGATCGTCGCGGCGCCCGGCGGGCGGCGCTTCGACGCCGAGGACGCGCGGCTGCTGAGCAGCGTGGCGCGCTTCGCCGCCGCCGCGCTGGCGCTCAAGCAGAGCAGCGCCGAAACGGCGCGCCTGGCGACCGAGACGGCGCTGGCAACCGCCAAGTTCCGCGCCCTGTTCGAGCAGAGCCCCTTCTACGCCGGCGTCATGACGCTCGACGGCACCCTCGTGGACGTCAGCCGCACCGCCGTCGAACTGTGCGGCTACACGCGCGACGAGGTGCTCGGCAAGCCGTTCTGGCAGACACCCTGGTGGCGCGGCTCCGCCGAGGTACAGGCGCGGATCCGCGACGCCACCGCGCGCGCTGCCGCCGGCGAGAGCTTCGCGGCGCAGCTGCCCTACTGGTTCGCCGACGGCAGCGAGCACGTCACCGACTTCCATCTCACCCCGGTGCGCGACGACCGCGGGCGGGTGATCTTCCTCTTCCCCACCGGTCTCGACATCACCGACCGCATCCAGGGCGAGCAGGCGCTGCGGCGCAGCGAGTTCCGGCTCGAGACCGAGCTGCTCGCCATGACCCGCTTGCACCGCCTGAGCGAGCGCCTGGTCGCCGCCGCCGACCTGCGCACCGTGCTGCACGAGATCCTCTCCGCCGCGATGGAGCTGCTGTCGGCCGACAAGGGCACCGTGCAGGTCCACAACCCCGCCGTCGGCGGGCTGGAGATCGCCGTACAGGAAGGCTTCGATCGCCCGTTCCTGGATGCCTTCCGGGTCGTCAGCAGCGACGCCGATTCGGCCTGCGGCCAGGCGGCGCGCGCCGGCGAGCGCGTGGTGATCGCCGACGTCGAGCAGGATCCGTCGTATGCCCCGTTGCGCCACGTCGCCGCCCAGGCCGGCTACCGCGCCGTGCAGAGCACGCCGCTGCTCAGCCGCAGCGGCGAGTTGCTCGGCATGCTGTCGACCCACTTTCGCCAGCCGCACACCCCGACCGAGGTCGACCTGCGGACGCTCGACCTCTACGCCCGCCAGGCCGCCGACATTCTGGAGCGGGCGCGCTTCCTCGAGACGCTCGCCGAAGCGGACCGCCGCAAGACCGAGTTCCTCGCCACGCTGGCGCACGAGCTGCGCAATCCGCTCGCGCCGATCGCCAATGCCAGCCAGATCCTGCAACGCGCCGGCGACGACGCCGCGCTGGCGGAGTCGAGCCGCGCCGTCATCGACCGCCAGGTGCAGCAGCTGGTGCGGCTGGTCGACGACCTGCTCGACCTGTCGCGCATCACCACCGGCAAGCTGGAGCTGCGCCCGCGCCACTGCGAGCTGGCGGCGATCGTCGCGACGGCGGTGGAGACCAGCCGCCCGATCATCGAGGCGGCCGGCCATCGGCTCACCGTCGAGCTGCCGGCGGAGCCGATTGCCCTGTACGGCGACGACACCCGCCTGGCGCAGGTGCTGCTCAACCTGCTGAACAACGCCGCCAAGTACACCGCGCAGGGCGGCGACATCCGCATCGGCGCCGAGCGCCAGGGCGAGCAGGTGGTCATCCGCGTGCGCGACAGCGGCGCCGGCATCGAGCCGCACATGCTGAGCCGCATCTTCGACCTGTTCGCGCAGGTCGCCGATTCGCTCGGCAGCGCCCAGGGCGGCCTCGGCATCGGCCTGACGCTGGCGCGCCGCCTGGTCGAGATGCACGGCGGACGCATCGAGGCGAGCAGCGAGGGGTCGAATCGCGGCAGCGAGTTCACTGTCTACCTGCCGCTTGGCGCCCCCACCGCGGCGCAGGAGGCCACCGCCGCCCCGGCCGCGGCGGCACCCAACCCCGCCGCCCGCCGCATCCTGGTGGTCGACGACAACCAGGATGCCGCCGAGAGCATGAGCCTGCTGCTGTCGCTGCTCGGCAACGAGGTGCGCACCGCCTACGACGGCGTGCAGGCGCTGCACGAGGCGGACGCCTTCCGCCCCGACCTGGTGCTGCTCGACATCGGCCTCCCCGGCTTGAACGGCTACGAGGTCGCCGAACGGCTGCGCAGCGATCCGCTGCTCGGCCGCGCCACGCTGGTCGCGCTGACCGGCTGGGCGCAGGACGACGATCGCCGCCGCAGCCGCGAGGCCGGCTTCGACCATCACCTGGTGAAGCCGACCGAGCTCGCCGACCTGCAGCGCATCCTCGCCGAGACGCACCCGCTCTGACAGGCGACCGCGCGGTTTGACAGCGCGGTCGGACTCTCGTAGCGGGCGCCAACGGAGGGTGCACGGATGGCGAAGCATCTCGCGTTCCTAGGCGTCGCGCTGCTGCTGGTCGGTGGGTCAGCCGCATCGGCCGCGGACGGCGCCGCGATCTTCAAGACGTACTGCGCCAAGTGCCACGGCGAGACCGGGCACTCCGACACCTCGGTCGGCAAGTCGATGAAGGTGCCGCCGCTGGCCGGCGATGCCAACATCCAGAAGATGTCGGAGGCCGACGTCGCGGCGCGCATCAAGAGCAACAAGAAGCATCCGGCCAAGGTGAAGGGGCTGAGCGACGACGACATCAACGCCGTCGCCACCTTCGTCAAACAGCTCGCCGGCAAGTAAGGCGCGCCGCGTCGACGCGACGCGTCGCTGCGACGGAGGACAGAGTGGACGCCACCGCTCCCTTGTTCGCAGGCCCGCCCGCCGCCCATGGGATTCCGTGGCTGACGGTGCTGACGATCGCGGTCGCCGCCGCCGCCGCGCTGCTGCTGCTGTGGGGACTGCTGCGCGGCTCGCTGCCGGCCAGTTACGGCACCGCCGCGCTGCTGTTGCCGATCGGCGCCTTCGGCCTCGCCACGCTGCACCTGATGGAGGGCTCGAAGCAGGTGGCGTTCTGCGGCTCCTGCCACGTCATGACGCCGATCATGCAGAGCATGGAGAGCGGCGACGAGTCGCTGGCGGGGGTCCACTACACCCGCGGGCTGGTGCCGCATGACACCGCCTGCTTCACCTGCCACAGCGGCTACGGCATCTGGGGCGGCGTCGACGCAAAGATGGCCGGGGTCATGCACATGGTCCGCACCCTGACCGGACGCTACGACCTGCCGCTGACGCACAACGGGCCGTTCGACATCGACTCCTGCCTCGGCTGCCACGCCTACGCGCCGAGCTTCCGTGCGGTCGAGGCGCACCAGGATCCCGACCTGCAGCAGCAACTGCTGTCACGCCAGGAGAGCTGCACCGGCACCTGCCACCCGGACGCGCATCCCGAGTCGGCGCTCGGCGGCGGCCAGGGGGCCTCATGATCCGGTTCGCCTGCCTGCTTGGACTGATCGCGCTGGCGGCCATGGCGCCGATGCTCGCGCAGCTCGACGGCGCCAGCGCGACGCTGTTCGCCTTCGTCGGCTTTCCGGCCCTCGGCTTCGCGCTGCTGGTCTACGGCGTGGCGCGTTGGCGCGCCGGCGCGTTCCGCGTCGGCGGCCACGACGACTTCACCCGCGTCCGCACCCGGCGGTGGTGACCGGCGCGCCGCCGGCGGCCGTCAATTCGGCAGGAAGCCGCGCGGATGCGTGTGGCACGGGTAGCAGGGCGTGGTGAAGTGCGGCTCGCCCATCCCGTCGCTGCGATAGAAGCGGGTCGTCGTGTGGCACACCTCGCACACCCCGGTGCCCGGCCGGCTGGCGCTGGCGAAGCTGCCGTCGGCCAACCCCTGCAAGTTGTCGAACACGATCGGCGCCGCGCAGCCACCGGTGCGCGTCGGCGTGCCGCAGGTGGGATCGGGGCTCGCACAGAGCTGCTCGGCGCTGCACTGCGCCTCGCTGTCGCACGGCGTGACCTGGTTGTCGCGGTTCGACAGCGGCAGCTCGGAACGGATCAGCAGCAGGTTCGGGCTGCCGTGCGGCGTGTGGCAGATGGTGCACTGCTGCGGCGCGGCGACGGCGGGATCGTGGTGGGTGATCGGTGCGCGGTGGCAGTCGGGACAGCGCGGCAGGCTGCGATGGCCGCAGCCCACCTCGCCGGGGGTGAGATCGCGGTGACAGTTGCCGCACTTGACGTCGAAGCCGCCGTGGCCGCCGTCGGCGACCATCTGCGTCGCCAGCTCGTTGTGACAGAAGGCGCACTGGCCATACACGCGATCGGCGGGTGGCGGCTCGCCGCTGTACTGGCGGGCGCCGTGATCGCCGCAGCCGGCGAGCAGCACCGCCAGCGCCGCGATGGCCGCGCGGTGTCTCATCGCAGCGTCCCGTGACACTGCCGGCAGAGCTGGCCGTCGCTCACCGGCAGGCGCAACATCCGCGTCCCCCGGTCGGCGAATCGACCGACCGCGTCCTTCTCGCCCGCCTTGGCCGCCAGCGCCGCCCAACGGTCGAGCACCGCCTGGCGGACCGCGCCGGCCAGGCCGGCGTCCGGCGGCAACCAGCCCTGCGCCAACCAGCCTTCCTCCTCCAGTACCTTGGGATCGTGGTACAGGTGACAGCTGCCGCAGTAGAGGTGGCCGTTGTCGCCGAGCGGCAGCTCGACCGCATCGGCAGGCCGCCCGGCCATGGCCAGTTTCACCGCCGCCGGCTCGGCAGTGACGTGCTCCTTGGAGCCGGCGTGCGTGGTCTCGTCGTGGCACAGCGTGCAGGTCTCCAGCTTCGACCGCTCCAGCGACATGTCGTCGGTATGGCACGCACCGCACTTCTCCATGTCGAGCTCGCCGTCGGACTTGAGCATGTGATGCGGCGAGTCGTCGTCCTCGGCGCGCGCGGCGGCAACGACCAGCAGCCACACCACGAGCGCAAGCGCCCCGGAGCGGATCATTGCGGCACTCCGTTGGTGCCGTGACATTGCGCGCAGCTCGCCTCGCCCTGGTTCTGGATGATCGCGCGGATGCCCGGCAGATCGACCTCGCTGTTCGGCAGGCCGGTGCGGTTCACCTGGTGCATGTTGTTGACGTTGTGGCAGCCGAAGCAGTCGGAGCGCATCCACCCGGTCGGATGCTCCTCCTCCAGCACCACCAGGCCCGCCGGCGAGGCGAGCAGATTGCCGTAGTCCTCGCTCTGCGGCCCCGCCTCACTGCCGCAGCCGCCGACGAGCACGACGCCCGCCAGCAGCACCGTCGCCGTGAGCACCCGCGCACCGCTCGAGCCCGGGCCCCAGCCCGAGCCCGTCAGCAGATCGGATCGCCGCCGCTTGCCGCGCATCGCCGCTCCCTCAGTTGATCGCCTTGGCATGGCAGTTCAGACAGAAGTCCTCGCGGTGGCAGTTGCCGCACTGGATCGGATTGGCGCGCGCGTCGACCGAGTGCAGGGTCAGGTAGTTGCGGTCGTGCATGAAGGTCAGGATCGAGTCGCGATTCTGGTGGCAGTTGATGCAGAACGCGTCGCGGTGACAGTTCTGGCAGGCGACCGGATCGGCGCTGGCGGTGGCACCGTGCACGCGCAGCCACGCCACCTGATGGTTCTCCGGCAGCAGCGGGATCATGTTGCCGTGGCAGGTCGTACAGGCCGACGGCGCCGCGGCGATCCGCGTGTCGCTGGGCCCGTGACAGTAGTGGCAGGCGGCGCTGCCGGGAAAGAGCGCCGCGCCGGAGGCGCTCGCCGCCAGCGACTCGTTGCCGGTGTCGATGCGCGCGTCGAAGCGATGGCAGTCGTTGCAGACGATCTGCTCAGCCGCCAGGCTCGGGGCGTGGCGCTGGTGGTCGAATTTGTGGCGCGCGTCGGCGGTGCTCTGATTCGCGTGCGGCGCCGTGCGCGGCCGCAGGTACTGGTTCGCCGGCATGATGTTGCGGCACGCCGCCAGCCCGGCGAGCAGCAGCAGCACGACGCCGCCGACGCGCAGCCGCGGGCTCACGGCTGCTCCTCGGGCGGCGCCGCCGCGTCGGGCGTCTCCGCCTCGTCCTCGGCCGCCTCGTCGGCCGCGCTGCGCGCGGTCGCGGCGGCCGCAAAGCTGCTCGCCGCCCAGCCGCTCGCCGGCAGCGATGGGTTGGCGCTCCAGGTCGCCGGCGCCGCGCCCCACGACGCCGGACCGAACTGGGTCGGGGCCCATGGCCAGGGGCGATTCTGATTGCCGACGCGGCTGCGATGCACGCCGCCGCGGAAGCCGTAGTCGGCGCTGTACGAGATGAAGAAGCCGAAGCGGAAGTCCTCCGGGTAGAACTGGTTGCGGTTGGCCTCGAAGTTCACCTCGCCGACCAGGCCGGGCAGGAACATGTAGCCGACGCCGATCAGGCTGCCGACGGCGGTGCCGGATTGGTTGGTCGCCTTGGCATAGGCGCCGACGTTGCACATGGCGCGGAACAGGATGTCCTCGTAGACGCGGTTCTCGTAGACCAGCTTGGCGCCGTTCACCGTGCCGCCGGCGCTGTCGTAGCCGTAGTATTCGGCGCGCACCACCTCGAGCCCGTCGCCGCCGGGCAGATACAGGACGCCGGTGCTCCAGACGTAGCCGTTGACGTAGTTGTCCTTGGTCCGCTCGTAGCGCTGGTAGGAGAGGTCGGCGTAGGTCGACACGGTGCGCGTCAGCGCGTAGCGCGTGCCGCCGCGGAACTGCAGCAGGTCGCTGATCGAGAACAGCTGGAAGATCGGATCCTCGCGGCGGTTGAGGTCCTGCACCACCGTGTCGCCGTTGTCCTGCGGCTTGTAGTAGCCGCTCTCGAAGTTGACCAGCAGCTCCGGCAGCCAGACCGCGCTCTGCACGCCGAGCCGCACCTGGTCGATGTTGGCGTGGTCGGCGTCGAAGGCGAAGTTGCCGTACAGGCTCGGCGCCCCCGGCGCCTGCGCGAAGGTGCGCGTACCGCTCAGCGTCACCTGCTGCATCAGCGCGCTGCCGGCGCGGTTCTGTTGCAGGTAGCCGAGCGCCAGGGCGCCGCCGGTGTACGAGGCCACCCGCACGCTGCCGCCGAAGATCTGCTCGTCCTCCGAGTAGGCCGGCGGACCGAAGATCGGTTCCCAGTATTGCGCCTGACCGCCGAACGCGGTGAGCGAGAACGGCGAGTCGCCGAGCCCGACGCGCACCTGGCCGGAGTCGGCGTCCCACATCCCGACCGGCGACTCGGCGACGATCTGGCGGCCGAGCGCGACGTCGAGATTGCCGGGGGCCGACGGCACGCGGATCGCGCCGGCGAAGAAGTCGGTCTCGGTGTTGTTGGCGTTGGCGAAGTCGTCCTGCAGGCGGAAGTAGGTGTCGAGCACCGTGCCGTGCGGCAGGCCGGAGAGGCCGAAGTCGCCGTACAACTCGACCGGCACCTCGGTGGGGCCGGGGAAATAGCCGTCGCCGTCGCGTACCTGGCCGAGGATGCTGGGCTCGAAGCGCAGATCGATGGCACGCGCCGGCGCGGGCGCCCGCAGCAGCCCGAGGGCGCACAGCAGAGCTGCGATGCGGTAGCGCGCGGCCATGTCCCCCCCGACCTCGCCGCCGTCGTCAGCCGCGCATCGACTCAGTTCCTACCCGCGTGGACGACGGATACCGCGGCGTCCCGACCCTCGGCGTGGCAGACATAGCACGCCTCCGAGCCGTCCGGCGCGGTCTGTGTCTGCGCGTGCGCGATCGCCGCGTCGCTGTCGTGGCAGGCCGTGCACACGGCGGTGATGGGCCCGGTCTGCGGCGGATCGGCCGGCACCGGTTGGCCGCTCGCCGGATCGAGCTGCGTGCGCAACGTCGGCAGCGCCGTTCCCGGATAGGGCGGGAGCAACTCGCTGTCGTCGACGTGGCACGACGAGCAGATGCGCAGGTCGCCGGGGAACAGCACGTCGGAGAACTCGTGAATCGAGTAGCCCGGCGGCGTCGGACCAAAGCCGTAGACGAGATACGGCTTCTGCTCCAGCTCCTCGCCGCGATGGATCTTGTGGATCAGCACCTTGAAGTCGATGGTCGAGGTCAACGCGCCCGCCGCCACCTCGGCCGGATCGCGCCGGCGCCGCGCCGCGTCGCTCTGCCGCGAGTTGTGGCACAGCACACAGTACTCGGTCTGATTGCGCAGCCCGCCGTGGATGGAGAAGTCCTTCGAGAACTCGCCATGGCAGTTGCCGCACAGCTGATTGTCGACCACCGTGCGGCGCACCAGCGGGGGCGAATCGTCGACCGTGAAGGTGACCAGCGGATTGACCGCCGCCTCGGTGGCGCTCACCTGCGAGGTGAGCTGCACGGTGCGGCGCGCCTCGGCGCCGAGCGACCAGGTCCCGGTCGCGTCGGCCGGCAGCGCCGCATTCGGCGTGAACTGGAACGCGCCGGCGCCGTCCGGGCCGACCAGCGTGCCGGACGGCATGCTGCCGAGCGGACTGCCACCGAGCTGCGTCACGTAGTCCGTCGTCGGCCCGGCATAGTTGAAGGTCAGACTGCCGAGCGTGCTGAGATCGCGCAGCGGCGTGCCGGCGTCGTCGCTCACCGTGAAGGTGATCGTCGGCCGCTCGCCCGGCGCGTGGCTGCTGATCGCCGAGATGGTGACGTTCAAACCGGCGAGCTGCGCCGACTTCGCCGGCACGACATGCGCGCCGGGCACGCTGATGTCGAACTCCTGGTTCTGCGTCGCCGCATGGCACGCACTGCACTGGCCGTCGGCGTAGGCGCCGGGCTGATGGTTGGTGCCCGGCGGTCCTGCCTCGCTGGCGGCCAGCGACGGGTTGACGTCGTCGTGGCAGGTGGCGCACGCCGGCGCCGACGGCTTGCTGGCGTAGAACTCCGCCGTCGGCCCCTCGGCATGGCAGGTCAGGCATTCCTCGATGGCGCGCGGGAAGGCGACGCCGGTGACCCGCCCGTCGTCCTGCTTCTCGGCGAACACGACATAGGACTGCGAGCGGCTGCTGAAGATCTGGTAGGCGGTGCCCGGCGGGCCGTCGTTCACCAGGTGCAGATCGACGCCGGCGTGGATCTTGTGGACCATGTGGCGGAAGTCGAGGCTCTCGCCCTTCTCGTCCACCGCCGCCTCGGTGTGGCAGAGCGTGCACAGGCGCACCTCGCGGCGGTTGCCGTGTGCGAGCAGCGGCGCGTGACAGCTGTTGCACTGCGCGGTGGTGGTGTCCGACCGCACCTGCGGCACGCCGCCGGCCGGCACGAAGTCGAAGATCGGATTGACGCCCAGCTGCTGCCCGTCGAAGCTGCGATCGACCTGGATGCCGAGCGCGTAGGTCAGCGTCGCATCGTATCCCTCCGGCAACCGGGTGCCGTACGTGTAGCGATAGGTGCCGCTGCGCGCATCGACCAGGACCAACTGGCCGCCGCTGTCGTACGCCGGCCGCGTCGCGTTGACGTTGTTCACGTAGCGCCAGAACGTGTTGCCGAGATCGCCGCCGCCCGCGTACTCCTCCAGATGGGCGACCGCGAAGCGCACCCGCGCCTGCTGCTCGCTCTGCGCGCTGCTGGTCACCGCGGTGAGCGGGATGCCGGCGTCGTCGGCGACGGTGAAGGTGACGGAGATGGCGCGATCGGAGGACACCGACGCGCCGAGAATCTCGCTGGCGAGCCCGGCGCCGGCGGCCTGCGTCGGCAGCGCGGTCGGCGATGGCGTCGGCGTGCGCGTCGGCGACGCCTTGGAGTCGCCATCGCCGCATCCGACCAACGCCAGCGGCACGAGCAGCGAGAGCAGCACCGCACAGATGCGCCCGATCATCCGTCGCTCGTCGTTGCGGTACCCTGTGGGATGCAGCATCGATCCTCCGCCGCTAAGACGTGCGCGTCCGCTATCGCGCCTCCCAATGTGTCGTCAAGGCGGATCTGCTGCGCGCGGGGAAGTGTGATCGCTACACGTCGGCGATCGGCACCGTGTGATTCCGAAATGTGGGAAGGGAGGATTCCCGCGTTCGTTGCGCGACTGTCAGTCTGCTACTCCCGCAGCGTGCCGCGCTCGCGTTCCGACTGGCCGATTCGTCGCTACCGCTTGGGGGAGGAACCACCCGACGATCTCGGAGAGCTCACCACCGCGAGCCAGCGCGTGGCGATGATGTGGAGGCTGGCCGGGGAAGGGTGGCAGCTCGCCGGGCGGACGCTTCCAAGCTACCGGCGTAGCGAGATTCCGCTGCGGCTGTACGCGCCGGGCGAGCCGCGCGATGAGGAATGACGCGACTCGGTGAGCTCAACCCCGACTTCCGGGATGTCCTGCGCCCCTTCGCCGCGGAGCAGGTCGAGTTCTTGGTCTTTGGCGCGTATGCGCTGGCGCTGCACGGCGTGCGCGCTTCACCGGCGATCTCGACGTGTTCGTGCGTCCGGCTTCCGACAATGCGGAACGCGTGTCGAAGGCGTTGGTGCGATTCGCGCAGCGCTCGCGAGTGCCGGCGTCACACCGGCGGATTTCTCAATCGCGGGAATCGTCTGCCAGATTGGACTACCGCCGGCGCGCAACGACATCCTGACGCAGATCAGCGGCGTGACCTTCGACGAGGCATGGGCGAGCCGTGAGACCACTGATCTCGAAGGATCGGTCGTACCTTCTCAGAGGCGCTTGTTCATGTACATGGCCATGGTGGCGAAGCCGCTCTGCTCGTAGAGCGCGATGGCGCCGTGATTCGGCGCGAACACGTTGAGGCCGAGCCGCGTGCAGCCGGCGGCGCGCGCCGCCGCTTCCACCAGCGCCAACGCGCCGCGCGCATAGCCGCGGCGGCGCTGCGCCGAATCGATGGTGATGTTGTAGAGAAACGCCTCGCCGCTGCCGCGCTCGCAGCCGAACCAGACGCCGCCGACGGTCTCGCCGCCGGCGACGATGGCGTGGAACTGGTGGCCGGGCGTCGCGTGGCCCTGCGGCAGCAGGCGCGCGTGCTGGTCGCGGACGAAGGCGATCGCCGCGTCGAGTGAGATGCGATCGGCGATGCTGCGCTCGGCGGCGTAGGCGGGCGCGATGCGTGCCAGGAAGGCGTCCGCCTCGGCCGCCGTCATCGCGCGCAGCGCCACCGCGTCGCTCACCGCTGGTCGCCGACGCCGGCGTAGATCGAGCGCTTCGGCATCGCGAAGAGGCGCTGCAGCATCGGCGCGAAGTGCTCGAGCGGCAGCGTCTCGCGCTGCGGGTCGAACGCCGGGCCGTCGTACAGGGCGCAGAATTCGGCGGTGCGCTCGTAGAACGGATGGCCCTTGAACTGGTCGCGCATGTTCCGGTCCATGCCGAGGTGGTGGAAGAAGTAGTAGCCCTGGAAGATGCCGTGCTTCTCCACCATCCACAGGTTCTCGTCGGAGACGAACGGCTTGAGCATCGCGGCGGCGATGTCGGGATGATTGAAGCTGCCGAGCGTGTCGCCGATGTCGTGCAGCAGCGCGCAGACGACGTACTCCTCGTCGCGCCCGTCGCGCTCGGCGAGCGTCGCGGTCTGCAGCGAATGCGTCAGCCGATCCACCGCAAAGCCACCGTCGCCCTCCAGCAGCTTGAGGTGCGCGAGCACGCGCTCCGGCAGGCGGCGCGCGAAGTCGACGAACTGCGACCCGATCACCGCCCAGTCCGCGGCGGTGCCCTGCTCCATGGTGGTGAACTGCGCCTTGCTCTGGATGCGGTCGTTCATGGCCTACCCCTAGACACAACGACACCACGGCACAACGCCACAACGGGTCGTTGTGACGTCGTGTCGTTGTGGTTGGCGGCGCGTTTGCCGACTCGGGCGCGTGCGCGTATCACGCCGCAATGCCCCGCCCCGCGCTCCGCCTCGCGCTCGCGCTGCTGCTCATCGCCGGCACCGCCGCCGCCGCGCCGCTGAGGCGCGAGGACGTGCCGGAGGAATTGCAGCAATGGATCGACTGGGCGCTGCACGGCGAGACCGAGGCCGCCTGCTCGCGTCTGGAGGCGGACAGCGAGCACCGCGAGTGCTTCTGGCCGACGCAGATCGAGCTGACCCTCGACGACCACGGCGGCCGCTTCACGCAGCTCTGGAACGTGCAGCGCCGCGCCTGGGTGCCGCTGCCGGGTGACGGCAAGAGCTGGCCGCAGGACGTCACCGTCGACGGCGCACCGGCGCCGGTCATCGAGCAGGAGAGCCAGGCGGTGGTGCAGCTCGACGTCGGCACCCATCGCGTCAGCGGCCGCTTCCTCTGGGACCGCCTGCCCGAGATGCTGCCGATCCCGCCGCGCAGCGGGCTGGTGACGCTGCCGCTGCGCGGCGCGGCGGTGCCCTTCCCGGAGCGCGACGGCGAGGGACACCTGTGGCTGCAGCGCCGCGAGACGGCGGCGGAGGACAGCGACCGCGTCGACGTCACCGTGCACCGCCTGATCGACGACGACATCCCGCTGCAGCTCGAAACGCAGATCCAGCTGGAAGTCTCCGGCAAGGGACGCGAGGTGCTGCTCGGTCCGGCGCTGCCGGCCGGCTTCGTGCCGATGTCGCTCGGCAGCCCGCTGCCGGCGCGGCTGGAGCCCGACGGCCGCCTGCGCATGCAGGTGCGCCCCGGACGTTGGACGATCGGCCTCAGCGCGCGTCACGACGGCCCGGCGCCGGCTCTGCAGGCGCCGACGCCGAGCGAGAGCTGGGCGAGCCACGAGGTGTGGGTGTTCCGCGCCCATCCCGAGCTGCGCCTGGTGACGGTCGAGGGCGCCGACGCGATCGATCCACAGCAGACCGACCTGCCCGGCGACTGGCGCCAGCTGCCCGCCTATCTCATGCCGCCCGGCAGCGAGCTGCGCCTGGTCGAGCGCCGCCGCGGCGACAGCGACGCGCCGCCCGATCAGCTCAGCCTGTCGCGCACGCTGTGGCTCGACTTCGACGGCGGCGGCTACTCGCTGCGCGACCAGGTGAGCGGCACGCTGACGCGCGCCTGGCGGCTCGACATGGGCGCGCCGATCGTGCTCGGTCGCGTCGCGGTGAACGGCAGCGACCAGTTCATCACCCGGCTGAGCGCCGACGCGCCGGCCGGCGTCGAGATCCGTTCCGGCGCGCTCGACCTCACCGCCGACAGCCGCCTCGACGGCGCGCAGCGCACGCTGCCGGCGGTCGGCTGGCTGCACGACTTCCAATCGGTCAGCGGCCAACTGCAACTGCCGCCCGGCTGGCGCCTGCTGCACGCCAGCGGCGTCGACCAGGCGCGCCCGACCTGGATCGCCACCTGGACGCTGCTCGACCTGTTCGTCGTGCTGATCACCGCGCTCGCCACCGCGCACCTGTTCGGCTGGCCGTGGGGGCTGCTGGCGCTCGCCGCCATCGGACTGAGCTACACCGAGTCGCGCGCCCCGCAGTTCATCTGGCTGGCGGTACTGGCCGCCGAGGCGCTGGTGCGCGTCGTGCCCGCCGGCCGCGCCCAACGCGTCCTGCGCTGCGCGCGCCTGGCGACGCGCATCGCCCTGGTGCTGATCGCCGTGCCGTTCCTGATCGCGCAGCTGCGCCAGGCGATCTATCCGTCGCTCGAACGGCCGTACGGATTCTCGAGCGCCATGCGGGCATCGTCGCCCCTCGCCGCCGCAGCGCCGGAATCGGAAGCTGGACGCGCGTACGACAGGCTGCTCGACGAGGCGGTCGCCGCGAAGCGGCCGCACCTGGGCGCGAGCAGCGCGCCGCAACGCTTCGAGTACGCGCAGGTCGACCCGAGCAGCGTCGTGCAGACCGGCCCCGGCCTGCCGGCATGGAGCTGGACCAACGTGTCGCTCGACTGGAGCGGCCCGGTCGATCGCGACCAGTCGCTGCACCTCTATCTGTTGCCACCGGCGGTGAACCTGGCGACCACCGTGCTGCGCACGCTGCTGCTGGCACTGCTGATCGCGTGTCTGCTCGGCGCGCCGCTGGCAGGCCTGCGCCGCGGCACGCCGGGGCTGGCGCGGCTGCTCGCGTTTGCCGGCGCGGCGCCGGCGCGCGCCGACTTCCCGCCCGACGACATGCTCAACACGCTGCGCCAGCGGCTCACCGAGCCGCCCGACTGTGCGCCCGCCTGCGCGTCGCTGTCGCGCCTCGACCTGGAGATCACGCCGCAGACGCTGCGCGCGCGCTTGCAGATCGACGTCGGCGCGCCGACCGCGTTGCCGCTGCCCGGGCAGGCGCAGCAGTGGTTGCCGCAGACGGTGATCATCGACGGGCAGCCGGCGAGCGCCCTGCAGCAACGCCTGGACGGCGCCCTGTGGCTGCGGCTGGAAGCCGGCATTCACGATGTGCTGCTCGAAGGCCCGCTGCCGGCACGCGATACCGTGCAGGTGCTGTTGCCGTTCGCGCCCGGCCGCGCCGAGGCGAAGGTCGAGGGCTGGACGCTCGACGGCCTGCATCCCGACGGCACCACCGACGACAGCCTGCAACTGACGCGCAGCGCGCCGGTCGAGGGCGCCGCCGCCCCGCTGCAGGCGGATCAGTTGCCGCCCTTCGCGCGCATCGAGCGCACGCTGCGCCTCGGCCTCACCTGGCGCGCCGAGACACGCGTCGTGCGGCTGACGCCGCCCGACTCGGCGCTGGTGCTTTCGGTGCCGCTGCTGCCCGGCGAGTCGGTGACCAGCGCCGAGGTGCGCGTCGCCGACGGCAGGGCGCAGATCAACCTCTCGCCCGGCGCGCAGGAGCTGAGCTGGCAGTCGACCCTGACGGCGCAGTCGCCGCTGGCGCTGCAGGCGCCGAGCGCGGTCGCCTGGGTCGAGCAGTGGCAGCTCGACGCCAGCCCGGTCTGGCACGTCGAAGCGCGCGGCATCGCCGCCGTGCTCGATCCCACCGCCGCGCCGCTGCGCACCTGGCGGCCGTGGCCGGGCGAGTCGTTGACCCTCGACATCGTCCGCCCGCAGGGCGTGCCGGGGCAGACGTTGACCATCGACTCCAGCGAGCTGAGCGTCGCGCCCGGGCTGCGCGCCACCGATGTCGGCTTGACCCTGCAGGTGCGCAGCAGCCGCGGCGCACAGCATCGCCTGACCCTGCCCGATGGCGCCGAATTGCTGACCGTGACGACCGACGGCGGCGAGCTGCCGGTCCGTCAGGAGGGACGCGCCGTGGTGCTGCCGGTCAATCCCGGCGCGCAGCGCTTCGATCTCACCTGGCGCGAGCCGCGCGGCATTGCGTCGCGATACGCCACCTCGTCGGTCGATCTCGGCGCCGCGAGCGTCGACGCCCGCCTTCGCCTCACCGTGCCGCCGGATCGCTGGGTGCTGTTCGCCGGCGGCCCGCGGCTCGGGCCGGCGGTGTTGTTCTGGAGCACGCTGCCGATCCTGCTGCTGATCGCCTTCGGCCTCGGCCGCCTGCGGCTGACGCCGCTCGGCACGCTCGACTGGCTGCTGCTCGGCATCGGCCTCACCCAGGTGCCGGTCGCCGCCGCCGCCGTGGTCGCCGGCTGGCTGCTGGCGCTCGGCTGGCGCCGCCAGCGCGCCGCGTCGCTCGGCGCGGCGGGCTTCGACCTGCTGCAGGTCGTACTGGTCGCGTGG
>JANRJF010000475.1:0-21550 GCA_033764095.1 Deltaproteobacteria bacterium
GGCTCTGTGTTCATCTGTGTTCTCCGATCCTCGCGCGCTTGCATTGCGAGAGTGCCGATGCGAGGCGACCCGCATGACCGAACCGACCGTGCTGCGTTGGGAGACGCTGACCAAGCGCAAGTTCGACCAGCTCGACCGCGCCAATTGCGTCGTGCTGGTGACCTGCTCGCCGCTGGAGGTGCACGGGCCGCATCTGCCGTTCGGCGCCGACCTGCTGGAGGGCGAGGGCCTGACGCTGCGCATGTTGAAGTTCCTGCCCGAGCGCCACATCGGCCGGACGTTCCTGAAGCTGCCGTTCATCTACGCGGCGACCGACACGGTGCCGCACCCCGGCTCGCTGTTCTTCCAGCCGTCCACCACCACTGCCGTGCTGCGCGACCTCGGCCGCTCGCTGGCGGCGCAGGGGTTCCGCAACGTGCTGGTCAACAACTTCCATGGCAGCCCGCGCCACTTCCTCGCCATCGAGGAGGCCTGCGCCCAGGTGAGCCGTGAGCGCGGCATCCGCATGGTGTGCATCTTCTCGGTGCTGCTGAAGCGCCTCACCGGCGGCGGCAGCGAGCTGTACGAGACGCTCGGCCATATCCCCGGCATCGACAAGCAGGACCTGCTCGGCGACACGCACGGCGGCCTGGTCGAGACCTCGCAGCTGTTGGCGCTGCATCCCGAGTGGGTCGAGCGCGACTACGGCGAGCTGCCGCGCCGCACCGTCGACCTGTGGCTCGGCGAACAGGGGCAGGCGCCGCCGCCGATCGAACGCGGTAAACCGGCCGGCATTCTGACCATGATCAAGGCGTTCAAGGGCGGCCTCGCCTTCTTCCGCGCCGAGACCTACGCCGGCGCGCCCGGCAAGGCGTCGCCCGAGCTTGGCGAGCGCATCCTCGACACGCTCGGTGAGAAGGGCGCCGCCGCGGTGGCCGAGATCCTCGACGGCGAGCTGCCGCCGGCCGAATGGCACTCGCCGCTGTGGAAGCAGCGCTTCTGGTTCACCAATCCGCTGATGGTGCGCTTCTTCAACCGCTGGCTCGGCATCCCGAACGGCGTGGCGTGACAAGCAAAGAGGCGTGACCGGTCACCGGTCACGCAGTCAGCGCAAAGACGATGGCTGCCAAGAGCGTGTGTGAGAGCTGGTTCCGAACCGACCGCATCCGCGACGACCTGCATCTCATCACCGAGCCGCACTACTACTGGTGGAACCGCGCCAACTGCTGGCTGATCAAGGGGCGCGACTGCGACGTGCTGCTCGACACCGGGCTCGGCGTCGCCAGCCTGCGCCAGTACATGGCGAGCCTGATCGACAAGCCGCTGCTGGCGATCGCGTCGCACATCCACTTCGACCATGCCGCTGGCCTGCACGAGTTCGAGCAGCGCGCCATCCACGCCGACGAGGCCGAGCCGCTGCGGTGCGGCGACAACCTCGAGGCGCTGTGCGACCTCAGCCAGGGTTGGGTCAAAGAGGAGCACTTCGACTGCCTGCCGTACGCCGGCTTCACGGTCGAGACCTACGCCATGCGGCCGACCGAGCCGACCCGCATCCTGCGCGAGGGTGACGTGCTCGACCTCGGCAATCGCGCGCTGCAGGTGCTGCACCTGCCCGGCCACTCGCCCGGCTGCATCGCGCTGTACGACCGCGCCACTCGCGATCTGTTCTCCGGCGACGTGATCTACGACGGCGAGCTGCTCGACGAGCTGCCGCGCAGCGACATCCCGACCTACATCGCCACCTACGAGCGCCTGCAGCAGTTGCCGGTCGACACCGTCCTGCCCGGCCACTACGCGATCTTCGACCGGCCCCGGTACCAGCAGATCCTCGCCGACTATCTCGCCCGCCGGCGCGCACCCGGCTGCCCGGCGGAGCAGCAAAAGCGCTGAAACCCCGCTGACAGGTGCGCCCGGCCGCGCGGGTGGCAGAGCTGATCGCCGCCTCCACAGCGTCTTGGATATGCGCAAACCAACTCGCACAAGTCGCTGAAATTTAACGACTTGCGGCATCCGTCACGCTTCTGGAAAAGGGGGCGGGGGCGGCTGATGGGGTGGTGGATAGACGAGCTTGGAGCCTGGCTAGCGACGCTCCGTCACGCGTACGCCGCGTGCCTGCTCGTCGGCGTGCTGCTCGGTATCGCGCTCACCCTGCTGGCGGTCGAGCTGCGGCGCCGCGCGCGCCAGCTGCGTCGTGCAGGACAGCGCGAGCGCGTGCGGCTCGCCAACCGCGCCGGCGGCGTGACCATCTGGGACTGGGACCTGCGCACCGATCAGGTGACCTGGGTCGGCGAGCTGGAGCAGGATCTCGGCCTGCCGCGCAATGGGTTCGGGCGGACCTACGACGCGTTCCTCGCGCTCGTGCATGCCGACGACCGCGGCCGTGTCGCGCGCACCATCCGTGACGCGATGGCGACCGCGGCGAGCTTCACGCTCGAGTTCCGCTTCATGCGCCCCGACGGCTCGGTGCGCTGGAGCAGCGCTCGCGGCCGCGTGTGGTGCGACGCGGCGGGACGGCCGACGCGCGTGCTCGGCGTCGACATCGACCTCACCCAGCAGAAGCTCTACGAGGAGCAGCTGCGCCAGGCCGAGGCGCGCTACCGCCAGTTGGTCGAGCTGTCGCCCGACGGCATCGCCGTGCATCGCGACCTGCGCATCGAGTTCATCAACCCGGCCGGCGTCGCGCTGCTCGGCGCCACCGATGCGGCGCAGGTGATCGGCCGGTCCATCCTCGACTTCGCGCATCCCGACGATCGCGCCCGTGTCGTCGAGCGGGTCGGCTCCATGCGCGCCCGACACCACCCGGTGCCGTTCGTCGAGCAGCGCTTCGTCCGGCTCGACGGCGCGGTGGTCGAGGTCGAGGTGGCGGCGACGCCGGTCGGCCTCGACGGCAGCGACGCCATCCAGGTGGTGGCGCGCGACCTGACCGCCCGCAAACGTGCCGACGCGTCGCTGCGCGCCAGCCAGGAGCGTTACCGGACGCTGTTCGAGTCGGCGCACGACATCATCTATTTTCACGACCTCGCCGGCCGCTTTCTGGCGATCAATCCGGCCGGCGCGCGCCTGTCCGGCTACGCCAGTGACGAGCTGGTCGGCCGCCACGTCGGCCAAGTGGTGGCGCCGCGCGATCGGCCGCGCATCGACGAGCTGCTGCGCCGCGCCCAACAGGGCGAGCGGCTGCCGACCCGCTTCGAGATCGAGGCGGTCAGCAAGGACGGCACGCCGATCCAGCTCGATCTCAGCGTGCGCCTGCTGCTGCAGGACGGCCGTCCGCTGGCGGTGCAGGGGATCGCGCGCGACGTCACCGAGCGCGCCCGCGCCGCCGCCGAGATCCGCCGCCTCAACGACACGCTGGAGCAGCGCGTGCAGGAGCGCACCATGCAGCTCGAGGCGTCGAACGCCGAGCTGGAGGCATTCGCGTACTCGGTGTCGCACGACCTGCGTGCGCCGCTGCGGGCGATCGACGGCTTCAGCCAGGCGCTGGAGGAGGACTGCGCCGAGCAGCTCGACGCCGAGGGGCGCCGCTACATCGAGCGCGTGCGCGCCGCGACGCGGCGCATGGGCGAGCTGATCGACGGCCTGCTCGGCCTGGCGCGCGTCTCCGCCGCCGAGTTGGCGGCGCAGCACGTCGATCTCACCGCGCTCGCCCACGCGGTGGTGGACGAGCTGCGCCAGCGCGACCCGCAGCGCGCCGCCACCGTGCGCATCGCCAACGCCCTGGTCACCCACGGCGATCCCGGCCTGCTGCGCATCGTGCTGGAGAACCTGCTCGGCAACGCCTGGAAGTACACCGGCCGGCGCGCCGAGGCGCACATCGAGGTCGCCCGCGCCGCCGACGCCTTCGTCGTGCGCGACAACGGCGCCGGCTTCGACATGTCGCACGCCGAGCGCATCTTCCGCCCCTTCGCCCGCCTCCACCTGCCCGGCGAGTTCGAGGGCCTCGGCGTCGGCCTCGCCACCGTGCAGCGCATCGTCCACCGCCACGGCGGCCGCATCTGGGCCGAAGCCGCCGTCGACCAGGGCGCCGCCTTCTTCTTCACCGTCGGCCGGCTGGAGTCAGTGCGTTCAGCGTGATGCCTCAACGTTTCAACCGCATCGCGGGTTGCTCCCTGCTGTGCCGCGATCGGCCTGTACCGTCCTGGTGATTGCGCTACCCCCGCTGCAGAACGACGAGCTGCGCGGACGGCGTGACCGTTGGTCGACCGCGGCGCTCCGTTCTTCATTGACTGTCGGCCGGCTCGAATCGCCCTATGAGCGGCGGTGCACCGACAAGCTGCGAGCTCGCGCGAAGCCGAACCGCCGAGTCTCGCGCAGCAACTGCGCTCTGGATCGATCGGTGTTCAGCGCCAGCCAATCAGTATCGCACTGCATCATCGACACGCAGACCAGAAAGTTCTTGACTAGTAGCGCAGCAGGTTGATAGCGCCTCGCATTCTTTCTGCGCTGCTCGAAATGATCGTTCCGCTTCGGACGGCGTGCCTCTGGGAGGGGCGGTGATGATCCGAAGCATCGGTGAGCGGTTCAGAGACTGGCTCGGGTTCGACGCGTCAGTAGCGCGGCTGTTCTGCTCGATGGCGGCGATCACTGCGCTCGGCATTGCTGATACAGCGGCGGCACAGTGTGGAGCGATCGACCTGGGGAGTGAATCGCCGGCGAGCGCATACGGCACGACGGACGAGTCGACCAACTCGATGGGCGGGTCGGCGTGCGAGGCGGGAGCGACGGGCGGTGACGGCGCGCCAGATGCGGTTTACGAATGGACGGCGCCAGCTGCGGGCTACTATGCAGTCGCGCTCTCCGGTTTGGCGTCTCCCGGCTATCAGCCGCTGCTGTCCATCCGTGCCGCCGGCTGCGCGGGAGCGGAATTGACGTGCAGCAGCTTTCGGCCCGGTGCGTACCCGTCGACCAGCGCGGTCGTGTCGCTGAGCGCCAGCCAGACCCTAATCGTCGTGGTCGATGGGATGGCGTCGACCAGTGGAAGCTACGCGTTGGACATATGGCCGGTCAGCCAGCCCTGCCTGGACCTCTCCCTGCAGGCGAGCGAAGTCGCCTATCCGCAAGCGAGTGGCTCCACCTACCCGCCGGCGCCGATCAGTTGTCCGCTGGGCGGACCGACAACGGCCACGCGCAGCCTGGTCGACGACAGCTTCACCGTCCGCAACGCGTTGTACCGCTGGGATACCTCGGTGTTGCCGCCGCACATGACGCTGGCGGACTTCGGCGCCCGCTTGTCGCTCGGCAAGACGGTGGAGGCGGACGACGACGAGCGCCTGTTGACCACTGAATGGGTCGATTGGAGCGGAAGTTGTGACAGCGGCGGTGGCGCCCCGGCCGTGCTCGGTCTTGCCCACTCGCTGTCGATCGGCGAGATCTTCGGCAGCGACTTCGACTTGGCCGACTTCGGGACCTATCTAAACCGAAGCGGCTCGACCGCGTTGCAGCTGCGGGTATCGGGCGGCGCGCCGGCGGGATCGAATGAAGTGGAGTTCTCGGACCCGTCGTTGTGGCTGCGGATGTGCGACTGGTCATTGCTGCCGACGGCAACGCCGACCGACACGCCCTCGCCTTCGCCGACGCCGCTGCCGCCGACGGTCACGCCGACCGACACTGCCACCGGCACGCCAACGCCGACCGCGGCGCTGGGCTGCTGCTCCTTCAGCGGCGCCAACCCGCTCGCCGTCACCTGTGTCGACAACGCGGCGCTCGAGGATGATCTCCGGAACAATCTCAGCGTCGATGTCTGCGCGCTGCTCTCCGGGCTCTTCCTCGGCGGCGATCCGGGTGTCTTCAATCCCGACGGGGTCTGCGGTCCCGAGCCTGGCAATGTCGCCGGGTCGTGCCCGCCGCCGCCAACCGCGACGGTTACCGCGACTGCTACGGCTACTCCAACGAGCAATGCGACGCTCATTGGCGCCGCCTGTGGCGCGATCGACCTGGGGCACGACATCGAGGCCACGGCATATGGGTCGACGGCGGAGTCGACCAATTCGATGGGCGGGTCGGCGTGCGAGGCCGGCGACAGCGGGGGAGATGATGCGCCGGATGTCGTGTATCAGTGGACTGCGCCGTCGGCGGGTTACTACGGGGTCAGCATCATCGGCTTTGGGTCGCCGGACTACCAGCCGCTGCTCTCAGTCCGGGGCGGCTGTGCCGATGCCGAGCTCGGCTGTAGCGCGTTCATGCCCAACACCCAGCCGCCCACCTACGTGGTGCTGTCGTTGAGCGCCGGCCAGACAATCATTGCCGCGGTCGACGGAGTGGGCGCGACGAGTGGAAGTTACGGATTGTACATCTTTCCGCTGACGCAGCCGTGTCTGAATTTCTTCATGCAGCCGACCGATGTGACGTATGCCGAGGCGAGCGATGCCAGTTACCCGCCGGCTCCGCTCAGTTGCCCGGGAAGCGGATCGACGACGGTGACGCGCAGCGTGGCGGACGGGACGTTCACGGTGCGCGACGGGTTGTTCCGCTGGGACACCTCGGTGTTCCCGCTCAGCTTGTCGCCGACCGACTTCGGCGTCCGCGCCTCACTGGTCAAGACCCTGGTGGCGAACGACGATGAGCGGCAGCTGGTCACCGAGTGGGTGGACTGGGACGGCACGTGCAGCGAACCGACGGTGCTCGGCTTCGCCCACTCGTTCGCGCTCAGCGAGCCGCTCTCCACCGCCAGCGATCTGCTTAACTACGACTACTTCTTGAATCGATGGGGCTCGACCGGATTGCGTATGCGCATCTCGGGCGGTGAGCCGACGGGTGCAAACGAAGTCGAATTCGCCGACGCGCCGGAATTGTGGATGCGCATGTGCGATCTGTCACTGCTGCCGACCGCGACGCCGACCGAGACGGAGACGCCTTCGCCGACGCCGTTGCCACCAACGGTCACCTCGACGCGCACCGCCACGGGCACGGCAACGCCGACGCCGAGGCCCGGGTGTTGCGCATTTTCTGGCTCAAATGCCCTCGCCGTCACGTGTGTCGACAACGCCGCGCTGGGCGATGACTTCGACGATCTCAGCATTGACCTGTGCGACTTCCTTGCCGACGAGTTCCTCGGCGGCGACCCCGGCGTGTTCAACCCGAACGGGTCCTGCAGCCCCGAGCGCGGCGACGTGGGTGGCTTCTGCCCGCCGCCGAATATCACCCCGACGGTAACGCCCACCGAAAGTGGTCTGCCACCAGACCCCGCATCGGTGGCGACGCCGTTGAGCCTGAGTGAAGTCACAACCATCGGCGACTCCGTCGATTTCCTCTACACGGGGCCCGATCCGATTCAGACTGGCGTCGCTCCCGGAACCATCGACTCCCGTCGCGCAGCCGTTCTGCGCGGTAGCGTGCGGGGGCGCGACGGCAATCCCATTCAGGGTGCAACGATCGCGGTACACAATCACCCGGAGTTCGGCGAGACGCGTACGCGCGCGGACGGTATGTTCGATCTGGTCGTCAACGGCGGGGGGGCGCTGACGGTCACGTACGCAAAGGCCGGCCTGATCGAAGTACAACGAACGGTCAGTGTCCCTTGGCAGGACTACCTCTGGCTGCCGGATGTCGTGATGATCGGCTATGACACGCGATCGACGACCGTCACCTTCCCGACGGCAGACACCGTCGTCGCCCGCGGCAGCACGCGCAGCGACGCCGATGGAATGCGACGCGCGACGCTGCTGTTTCCGCCGAGTACCTCAGCCACCGCGATCGCAGCCGGAGAGCCGGTTGTGCCGACCGAGCTGGTCGTCCGAGCGACGGAGTATACGGTCGGCGAGACCGGTCCGGAGGCGATGCCGGCCGAGCTTCCGCCGAGCACCGGGTACACCTACGCCGTCGAGCTCAGCGCCGACGGATACGACGAAGTCACATTCGATCAGCCGGTATCCTTCTATCTCGAGAACTTCCTCAACTTCCCGGTCGGCGATGCGGTGCCGGCGGGCTACTACTCTCGTAAAGAGGCGCGCTGGATACCGTCCGACAATGGGCGGGTGATTGCGATCACCGGCGTGGCGGACAACTTGGCGCTGCTCGACACCGACGGCGACGGCATCGACGACGACGGCGCTGCAATCGGCGTGACCAGCGCGGAGCGTGAACGACTCGCGCTGCTCTTTCCGACCCCGCAGACCCTCTGGCGCGTGCCGATCACCCATTTCACACCGTGGGACTGCAACTACGCGATGGGTCCTCCCGGCGATGCGCGACAGCCCCAGTCGAAAATCGACCGTCCCGATGCGCCGGAGGACGAGCCGGATTGTGTGACCGGATCGATCGTCGAGTGCCAGAATCAGACGCTCGGTGAGACTATCTCGCTGCCGGGCGTTCCCTTCGACTGGCAGTATCAGAGCGACCGGGTGCCTGGTCGAAGCGGGCGCTATCGACTGCAGCTCGACGTCATCGGTGACGATGTCCCCGCCAGCCTGGAACGTATCGAAGTCTTCGCCTCCATCGCCGGCCAACGGCAGGAGTACACGCTGTCGAACGCAGCCAATCAGGCGCTCGACATCATCTGGGACGGGCGTGACGGCTACGGCCGAATCGTTCAGGGCGAGCAACCGATCAATATCACCGTCGCGTACGTCTACCGCGCGGTGTACATGATTCCTGAGCTGGTCTATCCCGCCTTCATGCGGTTGTCCGGAATTCCGTACACCGCCAATCGAGCGCGGCGCGAAGTCAGCTTGCTGCTGCACCTGAGCGGGACACTCGGAACCTGGAACGCCGCCGGAGCGCAACTCGCCGGCCTGACGCCGCATGTGCACCACGCGTATGATCCACGCGGGCGCGTGCTCTATTTGGGCAACGGGCGGCGCCGATCCGCCAACCAGATCAACGAAGCGATCACCACAATTGCCGGTACCGGAACATACGGAGCCGGCGGCGACGGTGGCCCGGCCATCGAGGCGGAGTTGAGCTACCCGCGGGGAATCGACGTCGCGGAAGACGGCAGCGTGTATGTCGCCGACACTTCCAACCACGAAGTTCGCCGCATTGATCCTGACGGGTCTATTTCAACTGTGGCCGGCGGCGGGTTGTTCTTTGCGGACGGCGTCTCAGCTACCGCCGTCGCGCTCGGTTCGGTGAGCGCTGTTGCGAGTGACGATCGCGGCGGGCTCTATGTTGCCTCGGCGGCGCAGCGTCTCGTCTACTATGTCGATCGCTTCGGGCTGATCTGGAGATTCGCCGGCGGTGGAAGTTCCGATGCCGATGGCGTGCCGGCGACCGGCATCGCGTTCGCCGGATATCCGATGGATGTCGATGTCGGACCGGACGGAAGCGTCTATATCGCCGAAGGGTATCAGGACGACCAAGAGCAGAACTACACGGAGAAGCTGCGCGTTCGGCAGGTGACGCCGGACGGCATCATCACCACGTTGGCCGGCACCGGTGAGCCTGGTGACAGCGGTGACGGGGGACCGGCTCGCCAGGCTCAGTTCAACAACCCGCACGGCGTGGCGGCTGCGGCCGACGGCAACGTGTACGTGGCGGATTATTGGAGTGACAAGATCCGCCGAGTCGGCCCGGACGGGTTGATCACCACGGTGGCGGGCGGCGGGTTGTCGTCGGCGGACGGTATTGCTGCCACGAGTGCGGCCTTGGGGGCGCCCGGTGATGTCGCGGTCGCTCCAGACGGCAGCCTCTACGTGACGAGCCGCTTCTCACACCGCGTCCGTCACATCGGGCAGGACGGGGTCATCAACACGGTGGCGGGCTCTGGTTGCACGGGATTTACCTGCGGCGGCTATGCGGGCGATGGCGGCGCGGCCACCAGCGCGCTGCTGGGATTTCCAAGTCAGGCAGCCGTCGGCACCGACGGCAGCGTCTACATTGCGGACTACCGGAACCATCGCATTCGACGCGTGAGCCCGCCGCTGCCGGGTCCGTTCGAGCTGGGCAACGCCCTGGTTGCGAGCGAGGATGGCAGTGAGTTGTACGTGTTCAGCAACACCGGCCGTCACCTCTCCACGCGCAGCACGGTCAGCGGCGCGGTGCTGTATGCGTTTGGGTACGAAGCCAACCGCCTGGTCACGATCGCCGACGCCGACGGCAACACGACGGAGATCGAGCGCGATTCGAATGGCCTGCCGACCAGCGTGCGGGCGCCGTTCGGTCAGACCACCACGTTCGACCTGGACCCGAATGCGTACCTGTCCTTGCTGAGTGCCGCCGGGCAGACGTTGCAGTTCTGGTTCACTGACACCGGCCTGCTCGAGCGCCTGCGCGACGCGCGCGGCAACGACTACGAGTTCACCTATGATCCGATCACCGGCCAACTGTTGACCGACTCGGACCCCGCCGGCGGCTCGAAGACCCTCGCGCGTACCGGTCCGAGCGGCAACTACGCGGTGACGTTGACCACGGGCGAGGGGCGCACCTCGCAATACGCGGTCGAGCGCTTGCCGTCGGGCGAGAAGGTGCGCCGCACCACTGCCGCCGACGGAACGACCAGCGAGACCGTGCTGGGAACTGGGGGCCAACGGTCCTCCATCGCTGCGGACGGCACGGTGCGCTCGCTGGCGCGCGAAGGCGACCAGCGCTTCGGCATGGTCGCGCCCGTACCCGCCGAGGCGACGATCTCAACCCCGGGCGGTCGCCTCTTGGCGACGACGAGCGAGCGCACCGTGTTGCTCGACGACCCGAACAATCCGCTCAGCCTGCTGGCGCAGACCGATATCCTGCGCGTCAATGGCCGTCCCTTCACGTCGGAGCTGGTGGTCGGCTCGCCGACCACTCGCTCGCAGACCACTCCGGAAGGCCGGCAGAGCGTCTCGGAGCTGGACGCCGTCGGGCGCGTGACCAGTACCGCGATGAGCGGTCTGCATCCGCTGCGCTGGCACTACGACTCCGCCGGCCGGGTCGACAGCGTCGCGCAGGGCCCGGACCCCGACCCGCTCGGCCTGACCCGCACGACCACGTTCGAATACTACGACGACCCGGGCACGCCGCAGCACGGTGCGCTGCGCCGCATCGTCGACGCCGAAGCGCACGTCACCGAATTCACCTACGATACTGCCGGACGCGTGCAGTTCCAGGTCTTCGAGCCGGGTACCGCCGACGAGCGTATGGTCGAGTACGACTACGATCCGAACGGCAACGTCACGACGATTGCGCCGCCTGGTCATGCCGGCACGCCGCACGAGTTGGGATACACGCCGGTCAACCTGGAGGAGCGTTACGAGCCGCCGGCGATTCCCGACGTCGCCAGCCCGGAAACGACCTATGCCTACAATCTCGATCGCCAGCTCGAGCTGGTGAGCCGACCCGACGGACACAGTGTAGCGTTCGGCTACGATCCGACCAGCGGCCGGCTCGACACGATCACCCTGCAGCCGGCCGGCGAAGTGCGCACCTACGGCTACGATGCGCAGAGTGGTCGAGTGGCTTCGCTCAGCGGTCCGGGGGCCGATCTCGCTTTCGGTTATGACGGCCCCTTGCTGACCAGCGAGACGTGGAGCTGGACGCCACCGCTCGACCCGTTGGCGGTCATGCACGGGTACGACGACGACCTCCGTCCCGCGTCGCTGCAGGTCGGCGAACTACCCGCTGTCAACTTCACGTACGATGACGACAGCCTGCTGACCAATGTCGGCGACCTTGTGCTGACGCGCGACGCCGCGCATGGTCTGGTCACCGCCACCAGCCTGTCGCTCGGCCCCGGTCAGGTTGTCCACGACGCCACCTCCTACACGCCATTCGGCGAGCCGGAGAGCTACGCGGCGCGCTACAACGACGATACTCCGCTCTACGCCGTGACCTACGACAGCCGCGACCGCCTCGGGCGCCTGACGCAGAAGACCGAGACTGTGCTCGGCGAGTCGACAGTCTACGCGTACGCCTACGATCCCGCCGGCCGTCTGCGCGAGGTGAAGACCAACGGCGCCGTCAGCTCCACCTACACCTACGACGCCAACGGCAACCGCCTCAGCCACGAGGTACCGGGTGTCGGCACCACCACCGCCACCTACGACGATCAGGACCGCCTGCTGACCTACGGCGACGCCGAGTACGAGTACACCGCCAACGGAGATCTGGCGCTCAAGCGTGTCGGCAGCGACGTGACGACCTACACCTACGACGCGCTGGGCAACTTGCGCACCGTCGTGCTCCCCTCCGGCAGCGTCATCGAGTACCTGATCGACGGCCGCAACCGCCGGATCGGCAAGAAGGTTGATGGAGTGTTCACGCAAGGGTTCGTCTATGGGGATCAACTGAATCCTGTCGCCGAGCTCGGACCGGGCGGCGGGGTCGTGGCGCAGTTTATATATGGGTCCAAGCCCAATATGCCTGATTATATGATCCGGTATAACGAAGATGGTAATCCTGCCGGCAGCTATCGGTTCATCACCGACCAACTCGGGAGCCCGCGCCTGGTCGTGAGTGTCGCCGACGGTTCGATTCAAGAACAGTTGAGTTACGATCAGTTCGGGAATATCGCGTTTGACTCAAACCCTTCCTTCCAGAGCTTTGGCTTCGCCGGAGGACTCCGCGATCGACAGACTGGACTGACTCGTTTCGGGGCGCGGGACTACGATCCAGGCGCCGGGCGCTGGGTGGCAAGAGATCCCATCGGCTTCCAGGGCGGCGGTACAAACCTCTACGAATACGTGCTGAGTGATCCCGTCAATATGTTGGACCCAACGGGAAAGCTGTGGGGTTCCGCGACTGCCGTTTTTGTTGTGTGCACCGTTTGGAACGGTGTTCAGACTATTTCAGATCTCTACGGGATGGGTCTGCTAGCAGACCAAATTAATCGCCTCAGGGGCCGAATGCGTGAGTTGGAAGAGCGAAAGGCCTGTGATGCGGTAGATGAAATACGCAAGATCGAGTGGATGCACGATCTTCAACGGCAGGTGGCAGAACTAACTGAGCATTACTCGCGTTCGCAGGCGGCCACCATTGGGACCGGGGCCCGCGTTGAAGCAATCTGCGGAATCCTTGGCGCGGCTGCGCTGTTTGTCCCCGGATTTTGACTCCAATGAATTCAGGCTGGATACTGTATCTTGAATCGAGCGTGATGGCCGTGTTGTTTGCCATTCCCATTGCAACTTGCATCCTTCTACTAAGCCGTGGCCCGGGAAGGGATGCTTATGGGCGGCTTCCGCTGCTCCTCAGGTTGAAGGTCTTGTCTCCATTTCCTGTGGCGTGGGAAAGGGAGGTTCCCGTCGCGGATATAACTGCTATTAGGTCGTTTCGCGTGCGGCTCCTGATCTGCTTTTTATCCTCATGGGTTCCGATACTAGCATTGGCGGTATATGTACTTGGCTTTCATGCGTGGGTACACGGCATCTCGTAACGCCAGAAACCGTGCGACGGTCTTTTCTTGACGCGATCTCTCAGATCTCATTACTGGGAGCAAACATCGCGCAGAGATAGCCCCTGGCGATTGTTACCTTCAGTTGGCCGCGGTGCAGATCTCATCAGTAATCAGTGGCGATCTTGCAGCGATGGGCAGCGCCGCATCGCGCAGCAGCCAGCTGTGAGGGCGCTTAGTCTGTTTACTGAGCGTGCTCAACGCCGAGGCAACGCGACTTCCGTGTGCCGTTTAGTCGATAGGCTTCGGCTTGGCTGACGTTGCGCCAACCGACGGACGCGCGATATCGGTGTGGGATCGCGGTCGGATCGGGATGGCGAAGCAGAGACAGGTGCGGGCCAAGGGGGGGCCGGCGACGCCGCGACAGGGCTCCGTGCTCGCCGGGGCGGCGCTGATCGCGATGCTGACGGTGGTCGCCTACGCGCCGTCGCTGCGTGGCGGGTTCATCCTGGATGACGACTGGTATGTGACCAATCAGAAGCTGATCCAGGCGCCGAATGGGCTGTACCGGTTCTGGCTCACCAGTGAGGCGCTCGACTATTACCCGGTGTCGAACACGACGCTGTGGGTGGAGTGGCGGCTGTGGGGGCTGAACCCCACCGGCTATCGGGTGACCAATCTGCTGTTGCACCTGAGCGCGGTGGGATTGATCTGGCTCCTGCTGCAGCGGCTGCGAATCCCGGGGGCGTTCCTGGCGGCGCTGCTGTTCGCGGTTCATCCGGTCAACGTCGAGTCGGTGGCGTGGATCGCGCAGCGCAAGGGCATGCTGGCGCTGCCGCTGTTCCTGCTGTCGTTGTACGCCTACCTGCGCGCGGACGAGGCGTCGGACCCGGCGCGCGATCTGCCGAGCGCTTGGGGATGGTATGGCGGCAGTCTGGTGGCGTTCGTGCTGGCGATGTTGAGCAAGGGCTCGGTGGGCACCATGCCGCTGGCGGTGTTGGCGATGATCGCCTGGCGCCGGCCGCTGGCGCGGCGCGATGTGGTGCGCATCGCGCCGTTCGTCGTAATCGGGGCGGGGCTGGTGCTGGTGAATGCCTGGTACCAGGCGCGCGCGACGGCAGTCACCGCGCAGCTCGGAGGTCCGCTGGAGCGCCTGCTGACCGCCGGCAGCGTGGTGTGGTTCTACCTCTACAAGGCGCTGCTGCCGTTCGAGCTGAGCTTCATCTATCCGAAGTGGAACGTGCAGCCGGCCAACCTCTGGTGGTGGCTGCCAGGGCTGGCGGCGGCGTTGGTCACCGGGCTGCTGCTGTGGCGCGGACGGCAGGGCTGGCAGCGCGGCCTGCTGGTCGCCTGGATCTACTTCTGCGCCATGCTGATCCCGGTGATGGGCTTCAGCGACGTCGGCTTCAAGGAGCACTCGCTGGTGGCCGATCACTACCAGCATCTGGCGCTGATCGGCGTCTTGGCGGTGGTCGCCGCAGCCTGGGCGGGCTGGCGCGACCGTACCGATCGCCGCTCGATCGGTGTCAGTCAGATCACCGCGGCGCTGGTCGTCGCGCTGCTCACCATCCTCACCTGGCGGCAGAGCGGGCTGTATCGCGACGCGCAAACGCTCTACGCGGCGACGCTGGTGGACAATCCCGATTCGTGGCTGGCGCACCACAATCTGAGCTTCGCGCTGCTCGACGCCGGTCGGTCCCAGGAGGCGTTGGAGCACATGCTGCGCGCCGAGGCGCTGCGACCGACGCCGGACTACGATCAGCAGGCCAACCTGGCCGCATTACTGTTCCGCCTCGACCGGGTCGAGGAGTCGCTCGCGCGCTATGCGCGCGCCGTCACGCTGCGGCCGGAGAGCGCCCAGGCGCACTACAACCTGGCCACCGCGTTGGTAAAGGCTCACCGCCTCGACGAGGCGGTGGCGGAGTATCGGCGCGCCATCGCGCTGCGGCCGGACGACGCCGACACGCAGAACAACTTCGGTGCGGCGTTGCTGGATCTCGGTCGCGTCGACGAGGCGCGCCAGCACTTCCAACGCGCCGCCGAGCTGAATCCCAACCTGGCCGATGCGCCGCTGAACCTCGGTCGCATCCTGCTACGCGGCGGCGCCGCCGCCGATGCGATAGCGCCGCTGCGCCGCGCCGTCAGCCTCAATCCCGCATCGTCGGCGGCAGAGAACGATCTCGGCGTCGCGCTGGTTTCGGCCGGCCAGGTGGCGGAAGGAGTCGAGCACCTGCGCAAGGCGCTGCAGCTCGACCCCAACAACGGCGAGGCGCGCGCCAATCTGGACGAGTCGCTCGCCATGCTCGGCCAGCCGGGCGGGGCGCGCTGAGCGCATGGCTGGACGGCAGAAGAAGCGCGCGGCCGAGGCGCCGGCGCGCGGCGCGATGCCGCGTGACGAGGCGCCCGCCGGCGCGCGGCAGCCGGCCGTCGCCGCCGACGCGATCGTGCTGGCGCTCTTGATCGTGCTGTACGCGGTCGTCGTGGTGCGCAACGCCTGGCTCTCCGATGACGCCTACATCACCTTCCGCACCATCGATAACTTCGTCGCTGGGTACGGTCTGCGCTGGAATGTCGCCGAGCGCGTGCAGGCCTACACCCACCCGCTCTGGCTGTTCGTCCTCACGCCGTTCTATGCGCTGACCGGAGAGATCTATCGCACCGCGCTGCTCGTCTCGGCACTGTGCTCGCTCGTCGCCTTCACCCTGCTTGGGCTGCACGCGCGGCGCCGCGCCGACGCCTGGCTGCTCGCCGGCGGGCTCGGCATCCTCTGCCTGTCGCGCGCCTTCGTCGACTACTCGACCTCGGGCCTGGAGAACCCGCTCACCCATCTGTTGCTGGTCGGCTTCGCCGTCTTGCTGTTCGAGACGCGCGCACCGAGCCCGCGGCGCATCGGCGCGCTGGCAGTGATCGCCGCGCTCGGCATCGTCAACCGCATGGACACCGCGCTGCTCTTCCTTCCGGCGCTCGCGGTGCTGTTGTGGCAGGCGCGCTCGCGCGCGGCACTGGTCACCGCGCTGGCGGGCTTCATTCCGTTCGCGTTCTGGGAGGCGTTCTCGCTCGTGTATTACGGCTTCCCATTTCCGAATACCGCCTATGCCAAGCTGGCGACCGGGATCTCGCGGCCCGAGTACTGGCAACACGGCCTGGCCTATGTCGCCAACTCGTTGCGCTGGGATCCGATCACGCTGACGGCAATCGCCGGTGGCCTGGCGGCGGCGCTGCTGGCACCGGATCGCCGCCGCCTGTCGCTGGCGGTCGGCGCCGTTCTGTACGTCGTCTACACGGTGAACATCGGCGGCGACTTCATGGCCGGGCGCTTCTTCGCCGCGCCGTTGCTGGTCGCGGTGATCCTGCTCTTGGAGGTCGGCGTGCCGTCGTGGTTGCGGCGCCCGTTGCCGTTCGTCGTCTTCGGCGTCGGGTGCGTCGGCACCGCGCCGACCTTTCTGACCACCAGCGGCGACGGCGCGGTCATGCGCGAGGCGCTCGATCGCGCCGGCATCGCCGACGAACGCCGCATCTATTTCCCCCTCTCCGGTGCGCTGAGCCGCCGGCCGGTGGCGGACCGGCCGGTGTCGCTCTCGCATGAGATCGGCCTGCGGGCTCGCGAGCAGGCCGATCCGGTGCTGATCGAGGGGGCAGTCGGATATGCCGGCTTCTTCGCCGGGCCGGGCACTTACGTCATCGACTTCCACGCGCTCGGCGATCCGCTCATGGCGCGTTTGCCGATGGTGCAGTCGGATCCGCTCTACGCCGAGTTCTGCGCGGCGCTGAGCGGCGCATGTGAGGGCGCGTGGCGTACCGGGCATTACCTACGCAACGTGCCGGACGGCTACGTCGAGAGCATCCTCTTTGACGACGACCGGCTCGCCGATGCCGAGCTGCGCCCGCTCTACGACGACCTGCGCCGCATTACGCGCGGGCCGATCTGGTCGGCGGAGCGCTGGCGCGCCATCGCCCGGCAGAACCTCGGCAACAGCGGCTTGCGCAGTGCCCGGCCCGCCTATCAGCCGGTGCTGGTCGCGCCCGTGTACGAACGGCATCCCGACGTCGGCAGCGCCCGACTGCTGCGCGGTGCGGTCAGCGAGTACAATCAGCGCGGCGTCAGTCCCGCCGCGCCGTTGCTCAAGCTGGAGGCGCTCTACCGCGCGACCGCGGCGCGCCATCCGACCTCGTGGCGCGCGCACGCGTCACTGGTCGGCATCCTGCGCGAGCAGGGGCGTGTACAAGAGGCGATCGACTACATGCGGCAACAGCTGCCGCACGTGCGCGACCAGGCCGGCGCCTACGACGAACTGGGAGTGCTGCTCATGGAGTCCGGCGACCTGCCGGGCGCGAGCGAGCAGTTCCAGCACGCCCTGCAGCTCGATCCGACCCTGCCCAGCGCGCACCTGAACCTGGCGCGCTCACGTGCCCGGCTCGGCGACATGACCGGTGCGATCGAGGCCTTTCGTCAGGGCGTCTATTTCGACCCGCGCGCCTCGGACGCCTACAGCGATTTGGGGGCCGCATTGGCGGCCGATGGGCAGCTCGACGCCGCCATCGACGCGCTGCACCTGGCGCTGCGCATGAACCCCGGCGACGCCAACGCGCGCGGTAACCTCGCGGAGGTCGAAGCGATGCGCGCGGCGCGGCCGGGCGGCTGACGTGCGGCGCACGGCATCGAAGATAGCCCAGCCTACAGCGTCGAGCCGCCGCCGGGCAGGCGGACGCGCAGGAAGTGGGTGCGCTGGGCCATCGGCAGGCGCAGCAGCCGGCGGATCTGCTCGCGCAGCGCCGCCTCGCTCTCCTTTCTGAGCGCGGCGAGCTTACGCGCGCGGCTTGCGCGCGCTGCGGGCTTCGGCACGAGTCGCCTCCAGGATGGGCAGTACCGCCCGGTCGCGCGGCCGGTCGGCGGCGCGTTTGCTGCGGATCACGTCGTCCAGGCTGGCGACCAGCAATGTGGCGCCGTCGAGCTCGAGCCGCTGCGCGCGGGCGCGCAGGGCCGCGAACGAGCGCACGCCATGGATGGTGGTCATGAAGTCGACCTGCAGCCCGCCGTCCTCGTCGACGACGCGAAACAGCGACGAGGCGGGATAGTACGGACGCAGGATGACGGCGTGCAGATGGTCGGCAAATGCCTTCAACTTGCGGATGTTGGTGGGGCTGGTGCGGAACAGGAAGTCGAAATCCAACGTCGTCACCGGCGCCCCCTGCAGGGCGGCGGCGGCGTTGCCGATCAGCACCGCTTCCAGCCGGCAGGCGGCAAGAGCAACGGCGATCCGGTGCAGAAGCGGCGCGGCGTTCATCGTCGCGACGCTACCAAACCCGAACGCCGCGGCACCAGCCGCCGCGCTTCGCCCTTCGTATGCGCCGGACATCGCCGGCCAGCCGCGGCGCGCTGGTCGCGGGCGATCTGACTGATCTCCGCCAATCCTGCGCCGCATACGGCTTCCGCTCCCCGCCGGGCCGTGCTTGAACGGCACATGAGCTTCGACGTCATTCTCAGCGGCGGCACGGTCATCGACGGCAGCGGAAGCGACGGCGTCAGCGCCGCGGTCGGCGTGCGCGACGGGCGCATCGCGGCGGTCGGCGACCTCTCACAGGCCGAGGCGGCGCGCCGCGTCGACTGCAGCGGCAAGGTCGTGGCGCCGGGGTTCATTGACATGCACTCGCACAGTGACTGGGTGCTGCCGCAGCCCGACCACGCGGCGGTGCTGGCGCCGCTGCTGGAGCAGGGCATCACCACCATCGTCGCCGGCAACTGCGGCTGCTCGCCGGCGCCGTACATCGACGGCAATGCGGCGCTGCTGCCGCTCATCGGCCGCATGCTGCATGACCGCGAGCTCGACTACGGCTGGAGCGGCATGGGCAGCTATCTGAACGCGTTGGCGCAGCGCGGTCTGGCGCTCAACGTCGCGCAGCTGGTCGGCCACGGCACGGTGCGCGCCGCGGTGAAGGGCTCCGATCCCGGCAAGGCGTCGCCGGCCGAGATCGGGCGCATGGCCGACCTCACCCGCGCCGCGCTCGACGAGGGCGCCATCGGCCTCTCCACCGGCCTCGGCTACGCGCCCGGCATCTTCGCCGACACCGAGGAGCTGATCGGCGTCACCGCGCCGCTCGCCGAGCGCAACGGCATCTACACCTCGCACGCGCGCAGCTACATCGCGCTCGGCCTGCTGCAGCACCCGGAGCGGCCGCCGTCGAACCTCACCGCGCTCGACGAGACCGCCGCGATCTGGCGCGCCCACAAGGTGAAGGTGCAGCACTCGCATCTCATCTTCGTCGGCGACACCACCTGGCCAACCACCGACCGCATCCTCGAGCACTTCGACGCGCTGCGCGACGAGGGCGTCGACATGGCCTGCGACGCCTTCCCGTACGTCGGCGGCAACACGACGCTGATCGTCTTTCTGCCGCCCTGGGCGCTGAGCCGCATCCGCGAGTCGGTCACCGAGCCGGAGTCGCGCGAGCGGCTGATCTCCGGTCTCGACTTCGTCCTGCCGTCGCTCGGCATGCGCTGGCAGGACACCCAGATCCTCTGGGTGCCGAAGCGCGAGCGCGCCCACTACGAGGGCATGACCATCGCCGCGATCGCCGCCGAGCGCGGCACGCCGCCGACCGAGACCTACCTCGACCTGATCGCCGAGCTCGGCAGCCAGACGCGCATCATGAACTGGAACTACTCCGGCCGCGACGCCGAGGAGTCGAGCCTGCGCAAGGTGCTGGCGCATTCGCACTGCTGCTTCGAGACCGACACCATTCTCACCGGCAACGGCGTCGACAACCCCGCCTCGCACGGCACGTTTCCGCGCCTGCTCGGCCGCTACGTGCGCGAACTCAAGCTGCTCAGCCTGCCGGAAGCGGTGCGCCGCATGACCGGCTTCAACGCCGAGCGCATGAACCTGCGCGACCGCGGCCGCATCGCCAACGGTCTCGCCGCCGACCTGGTGGTGTTCGACCCGGCGACGGTCGGCGATCACTGGAACGACCGCCCGAGCGGCATCGACACCGTCGTGCTCAACGGCGAGGTGGTGGTCGAGCAGGGCCGCTTCGACCGCGCCGCACGCGCCGGGCGCGTGCTGACTGGCCGCGAATAGGAGTGGTCACCGCGGAGACGCGGAGACGCGGGAGAAAACCAGGATCAGGCCTAGTGTCTCCGGGCCTTGGTGTGAATCCTTGGGTGTAGCTGCGGCTAGAAGCGCAGCAGGGTTGCCTCGAGCGTGGTGAGGTCGACGACGCCGACGGCGTTCAGGCCGGCGACGTGTCCGGCGCACTCACCGGGATTGAACACCAAGCGGCCGCCGTGATGCTCGAAGCGGTGGCGGTGCGTGTGTCCGTGCAGCGCGAGGTCGGACGGCGCGCCAGACAGGTCGTCGAGCTCGCGCGGATCGTGCACCACGACGATGCGACGCCCCGCCAGGTGCAGTTCCAGCGGCGGATCGGTCAGCGTCATCTGAAAGCCAGCCGCCGCCGCTTCCAATGCGACGCGCTCGCCCAGGTCGTTGTTGCCGAACACGCCGAGCAGCGGGGCATCGAGCTGCGCCAGCACCGCCAGCGTCTTCGGCTGGGTGATGTCGCCGGTGTGCAGCACGCACTCCACCCCGGCCGCGTTCAGCAGCGCGACGATGCGCTGCACGTTGGCCAGGTGGTTGTGCGTGTCGCTGACGACGCCGATGCGCACGGGGCAGTTCTTCACCGCGGAGACGCGGAGCTCTCCGCGCCTCTGCGTCTCCGCGGTGAATCCTACTGCGCCACCTTCTCCAGGATGTGGATCGCGCAGGCGCTGCCGAGGCCGATGACGTGGGTCAGGCCGAGGCGCGCGTTCGGCACCTGGCGCTTGCCGGCCTCGCCGCGCAGGTGGGTGGCGATCTCGTAGATGTTGGCGATGCCGGTGGCGCCGAGCGGGTGGCCCTTCGACAGCAGGCCGCCGGACAGGTTGACCGGGATCTTGCCGCCCAGCGTGACCGCGCCGCTGTCGATCATGCGGCCGGCCTCGCCGTCGGCGCACAGGCCGAGGTTCTCGTAGTGCAGCAGCTCGGCGGTGGCGAAGCAGTCGTGCAGCTCGACCAGGTCGAGATCCTGCGGCCCGACGCCGGCGGTCTCGTACGCCTTCTTGGCGGCGATGCGGGTGCAGGTGTTGACGTCGGGCATGACCAGGTCGCGCTCCTGCCACGGGTCGCTGGTCATCACCGACGCCTTGATGCGCACCGCGCGCTTCATCAGGCCGAGCTCGCGCGCCTTCTTCTCGCTGACCAGCACCGCCGCGGCGGCGCCGTCGACGTTCACCGAGCACATCAGCTTGGTGTTCGGATAGGCGATCATCTCGGCGCCCATCACCGTCTCCAGCGGCGTCTCGAT
>JANRJF010000476.1:0-7534 GCA_033764095.1 Deltaproteobacteria bacterium
GTGGTCGAAAACTGCGAACCCGGAAGCCCAGGTTCGCAGTTTCCGCCGAAAAACCCTTGAAGAAGAAGGTGGTCCCAACGGGAATCGAACCCGTGTTCCCGACGTGAGAGGCCGGTGTCCTAGGCCGCTAGACGATGGGACCGTGTCGTGTCGAAAGCGATCGTCGATGTCCAGACATGCGATGAGCCGGGTGTGTCGGCCCGGCTCATCTCCGCCCCGCGGTGGCCCGCGCGACGATCAGAAACTGAGAGCTGAGGAGGTAGGACTCGAACCTACAATCGCCTGATCCAGAGTCAGGTGGCTTACCAATTAGCCGACTCCTCACCAAAAAAACGCCTTCGCGTAGATTACTGATGAGCATTTCGAAGTCAACCGCGGCGCGCCGAGGCGGCAGGCGACCGCGAGCGCGACGGAGCACCGACGGTAACATTGAAGACGCCGGGCGGCGCCGCCAGCCAGGCGCGGACGTGCGCGGCTGCATGCCGATCGCCGCGGCCCGGCGCGAGTTGCAGGGAAGCGACGTCGACCGCCGCGCCGAGCGCCTTGCGCAGCCCGTCCGCCAGGCAGATCAGCCCCTCGGCGACGACGTTGGCGATCAGCTCGTCGGCCGGCGGCGCGTCGATGACCACCAGCAGGCGCCCGCCGCCGCGCGCGGCGAAAGCGAGACCGGCGGCGCGCGCGACCAGGTAGGCACCGCGCAGGTGCGCATCGATGGCGGCGCGCCAGGCGCGCGGCCCCGGGTTCCGGGCTCCACGGCGCGCTGCTAGCGTCGGCCAGATGATCACGCTGTCGATCGCGTCGAGTCGGCGCGCCACCCGCGCGCTGGCTGCCGTCGCCGTCCGGGTGGCGAGGCGCGCCGGCGGCAAGGGCGCGACCGAGGTGGCCCAGTCCGGTGCCAGCGCCGCCGCGAGTTGCGCGGCGCGCGGCCTCGACACGCCGCAGAGCAGGACCGTTGCCACGCGGCGGACTCTACGCGCCGCGCGCGGCGCGGCCAAGGCGGCGCTCGGCGCCCTGCTGCTGGCCGCGCCGACCATGGCCGAGGTGAAGCCGGGCGACGTCGTCAACGCCGCCAACCTCGAGGCGGCCCGAGAGTGGCTGACGCCGGGACTCGAATGGTGCGTCAGGCGCGGCATGACGCTGCGCGTCGCCGCGCCGCGCCCGATCGAGGCCCCGGCACCCTATCGCGAGGCGACCGAGCGCTTCGCCCCGCAGGTGCGCCTCGGCAGCGACAGACTGACCCTGCAGAACTACGTCGCCGGCCTGCCCTTTCCGGTCATCGACCCGGCCGACCCGCAGGCGGCGGTCAAGGTGATGTGGAACAGCGAGTACAAATGGCTCGCCACTGACGACCTCGACGCGCGCGACTTCGATGCCGACGCCGGCGCCATCGGACGCGACGGGGCCGGCATGCGCGTCGAACGCCACTTCGTGCTCGGCTACCTGCGCCGCTTGTTCTTCACCGGCCGGTTGTTCGTCGACCCGAAGCCGGTGTGGCCGAACCCCGACGGCATCCGCTACCGCGAATCGCTGCACCCGGTGGTCGAGCCCGCCGACCTGCGCGGCGTCGGCATGACCAGCGTGCGCTACGTCGCGCCGACGCGCCCGGACGAGAGCTGGCTCTACCTGCCCAACCTGCGCCGCGTCCGCCGCCTGTCGAGCGCGCAGCGCTCCGATCCGCTGTTCAACCAGGACATCGATGCCGACAGCTACTTCGGCTACAGCGGTCAGGTCGGCTGGATGGACTGGAAGTTCCTCGGCGAGCGCACCGTGCTGGCGCCCATGCACGGCGAGCATCTGCCGGTGCAGTGGGGCGCCGGCAGCGCCGACTTCGCCTTCGACGACGTCTGGGAGCCGCGCCAGGTGTACGTCGTCGAGGGCACGTCCAAGCTGCCCCAGTACGCCTATGCCAAGCGCGTCCTCTACGTCGACAAGGACACCTGGGTGGTGCCGCTGTCCGACCTCTACGCGCGCGACGGCCAGCTCTGGAAGGTGTGGCTCAACCTGTTCAGTTTCCGGCGCGAGCCCTTCGCCGGCGCCAAGACCTCGGTGTACCCGAGCGACATGGGCTTCTCGCCGGCCGTGGTGATGGTCGACATCGCCGCCGACCACGCCACCCGCGTCGCGCTGCCCTCGCGCACCAGCGGCAGCGAGGGCTGGTTCTTCAACATGGGCGACCGCCTCGGGCTCAGCGAGGACTGGTTCAAGATCGCGCACCTCATCCAGACCGCGCCGTGAGGACCTCAACGCAGAGGCGCCGAGACACAGAGGTCGCGGAGAAGAGCTGACTCCGCATTCTGCTCTGCCTTCTCCGCGCCTCAGCGTCTCTGCGTTGAAGGCACCGCGCCCTACTCCACCCGCAGGCCGAGCTTTCCGAAGTGCTCGCTCGCCTTCATGATGCGGTGCGCTTCGCCGGCCTGGGCAAGCGGCAGCACGCGGTCCAGCACCGGGCGCAGCGTACCGGCGGCGAGCGCGGCGCCGAAGCGCTCGACGAAGGCGGTGACGATGGCGGCCTTCTCGGCGTGCGAGCGGGTGCGCAGCGTCGAGCCGATGACGCGCAGGCGCTTGAGCATCAGGCCGGCGAGATCGATCTCGGAGCGCGTGCCGCCCATCAGGCCGATCAACACCAGCCGACCCTCGACCGCGAGGGCGTTGAGGTTGCTCTCCAGGTACTTGGCGCCGATCGCGTCGAGCACGACGTTGACGCCCTTGCCGGCGGTCGCGCCACGCACGGCGTCGACGAAGTCGCCGTCGCGATAGTTGATCGCCACGTCGGCGCCGTGCGCCAGGCAGCGCTCGCACTTCTCGGCGCTGCCGGCGGTGACGACGACGCGCAGGCCGGCCGCCTTGCACAGCGAGATCGCCGCGGTGCCGACGCCGCTGCCGCCGCCGTGGACCAGCACGCTGCCGCCCTCCGGCGGCTCGCCGAGCATGAAGATGTTGAGGAAGGCGGTGAGGAAGACCTCCGGCAGCGCGCCGGCCTCGGCGTCGGAGAGCGCCGCCGGCACGCGCATCGCCGAGCCGGCGTGCACGACCGCTTCCGCCGCATAGCCGCCGCCGGCGAGCAGCGCCATGGCGCGCTCGCCGACCGACCAGCCGCGCACGTTGCTGCCGACCTCGCTGACCTCGCCGGCGCACTCCAGGCCGAGAATGGGCGAGGCGCCGGGTGGCGGCGGATACATTCCCTGCCGCTGCAGCAGATCGGCGCGGTTCACCGCCGTCGCGCGGACGCGGATGCGCAGGTCGTCCGGGCCGAGCGGCGGCGCCGGCGCGTCCCCGAGCTTCAGCACGCTCTCGTCACCGGGCGAATCGAATACGATGGCTTTCATCGGCACTCTCGCTCTCCCGCGCGGCACGGCGCGGGTCAGGATTGGGGATCGCGCACCAGCGGCCGCAACCACGGCAGCAGCGCCAGGCCAGGGAAGCTGAGCAGGAAGGTAAGCGCGAAGAACGGCGCATAGCCGAGCTCGCGCACGCCGAAGCCGCTCGCCGCGCCGACGGTGTCGCGCGAGAACGCGAACAGCGCCGACAGCACCGCGTACTGCACCGCGGCGTGGTCGCGATCGCAGACGCGCATCAGCAACGACATGAACGCCGCGGTGCCGAGCCCGCCGGTGAACGATTCGAGCATCGACGCGCCATACATCAGGAAGCGCGCCGGCTGCGCAATCGCGCCGAGCACGTCGCCGAGCGTCGCCACCTGCGTCGCCGGTGGCGGCAGCGCGAGCCAGGCGACACCGGCGTAGCCGAGATTGGAGAGCGCCTGCGCCAGGCCGAGCCAGAACAGCGCCGGCAGGATGCCGAGCCGATCGGTGAGCCGCCCGCCGACCAGGGCGCCGGCGATGGTCAGCAGGATGCCGAGCGTGGTCGAGATGAGGCCGACCTCGAAGACGCTGAAGCCCTTGTCGATCCAGAACGGCCGCACCATCGGCCCCATCGACGCGTCGCCGAGCTTGTAGATGAGCGCGAAGACGAACATCGCCGGCGCGCCGCGGCGCGTCGCCCAGCGCACCAGCGGCCGCCAGTCGCGTTGCGCAGCCGCATTGACCGTCACCGGCGGCGCGGCGCGCGCCACGATCGCCAGCCCGACGAAGATCGCCGCGGCGATCAGGAAAGCGGTCGGCCACCCCACCCACGGCACCAGCAGCAGCAGCGCGCCGCCGCTGGTGATCAGGGCGACGCGTGCGGCGGCGACGCGCACGCCGTTGGCCTTGCCCTCCTCGCCGCGCTCGACCAACCCGATGGTGTACGCATCGATCGCGATGTCCTGCGTCGCCGAGGCGAACGCCAGCGCCAGCAGCGCGTACCAGATGCCGCGCATCGACGTGCTCGGGTCGAGCGTCGAGAACCAGGCGCTCGCCGCCGCCAGCAACAGCAGGCAGGCGCTGATCCAGTCGCGCCGCTGACCGAAGCGGTCCACCAGCGGCGACCAGAGGAACTTGAACGTCCATGGATAGCCGGCGAGCGAGAGCAGGCCGACGGTCTCCAGCGAGGCGCCGCCGACCCGCATCCAGACCGGGACGACGTCCTTCACCAGGCCGAACGGCATGCCTTCGGCGAAGTAGAGCACCGCCACCCACCACAGCTTCCGCCGCAACGTCATCCGCGCCGCACACTCCTCGTCCGCCGTCGCGCAGTCAACCGCGGGGCCATTGACTTCAGCGTGCGCCGCCGACAGAAAATTGCCCATCGGTTCTGCTGGGAGGCTGTGCATGTGGGATCAGGACATCGCCTTGGCGCCGACGCTGCTGGTCGCGATGCCGCAGCTGCAGGACGAGAACTTCACCAAGACCGTCGTGCTGCTCTGCGAGCACCGCGAGGAGGGCGCGATGGGCCTGGTGATCAACCGCCAGACCGAGACGCTCGCGTCCGCCATCGTGCAACTCGAGCCGCCGCTCGAGCAGGACAACGGCATGCCGGTGTGGATCGGCGGCCCGGTCGACCCGGCGCGCGGCTGGCTGCTGGTTGCCGACGACCTCGGCGACGGCATCGAGGTCAGCCCCGGCCTGTTTCTCTCCGCCTCGCGCGACCTGCTGCGCCGTATTCTGCAGACGCCGGATCTACGCCACCGCAGCCGCTTCCTGGTCGGCTACGCCGGCTGGGGTCCGCGCCAGCTCGACGGCGAGCTCGCCGCCTCGGCCTGGCTCACCGTGCCGGTCGACAAGGAGCTGTTGTTCGACACGCCGAGCGAGGCGCTCTGGGAGGTGGCGATCCGCCGCCTCGGCATCGAGCCGCACTCGCTGACGCCCGGACCGGGCGTGCACTGAGAGGAGAGGCTGTTAGGCTGTCAGGCTGCTCGCTGTTAGGGAGGACTTCCGCCCCTAACAGCCTAACCGCCTAACAGCCTAACAGCCTGATCTCACTCCCCACCCGGCGTCGCCGGCGGTTCGACCTTCAGGTACGTGCTCAGCGTTTCGGTCCAGCGTTGCGCGTCCTCGCTGCGCGGGTCGGCGGTGGGCAGCAGCGGTTGGGCGCGGCGGTACTGGTTGAGCGCGGTCGGATAGTCGCCGCTCAGCCGCGCGGCGGTGGCGAGATGGTAGAAGCCCTCGCCCTCGCGGCCGGCGCGGCCGGCGAGCATGCCGTAGCCGTGCTGGGCGGTGGCGAGCCAGGGCGCGATCGCCAGCGCGCGCCGGTAGGCGTCCATGGCCGCGGCGCTGTCGCCCAGCGCCTCGTCCGCCTTGCCGAGCTCGAGCAGCGCGCCGGCGTCGTCGGGCATGCGCTGCAGGTAGGCGCCGAGCAGCTCGCGCGCGCGGGTCGGGTCGCGCTGGCGCAGCGCCAGCCGGCCGAGCTCGCGATCGGCGGCCGCCAGACCGCCGGCGCGCGCCGCGCTCAGGCTGCGCTGCGCTTCGTCGAGCTCGCCGCTCTCCAGGCAGACGACGCCGTAGAGATACTGCGCGGTGGGATCGTGCGGGTGCTGGTCGAGCGCGCGGCGATACGCCGCCAGCACATCGGCCGCCGGCTCGATGCGCGCCCGCACCAGCGCCTGCACGCGCTGCAGGTCGAAGCTCGCCGGCGGGCGCTGGCGGCGCTTGCCGGGCGAGGTCTTCAGCACCGCTTCGAGGCGGTTGAGGCGCTCGTCGGAGAGCGGGTGGGTCTGCAGGTACGCCGGCGCCAGGGTCGGCGACAGCCGCTGCTGGTCGGCGAGCTGCTGGAAGAAGTCGAGCATGGCGCGCGGATCGTAGCCCGCCTCCTGAACGTGCCGCGCGCCGAAGTAGTCGGCTTCCTGCTCGAAGTCGCGCTGGTACTGCAGGGCCGCCGCCTGCGACGCGGCGGTGGTCAGCGCGCCGGCCGCCGGTTGGATGACGCCGAGCAGCATGCCGAGCATGGCAGTGTAGTTGAGCGCCGCGGTCTGCTCCTGCTGCCGCACGACGTGCCGGTTGTGCACGTGGCCGATCTCGTGCCCGAGCACTCCGGCCAGCTCGTCGTCGCTGCGCACGGCGGCGAGCAGACCGGCGTGCACGTACACCCAGCCACCGGGAACGGCGAAGGCGTTGATGCGCGGGTCGCGCACGACGGCGAACTGGTACTCGAAGAACGACGGGGTGAGCGTCCTGGCGACCGACTGGCCGATGCGGGTGACGTAGGCGATCACCTCCGGGTCGGTGATCAGCGGCACGCTCTGCCGCGCGGCGAGGTCGAAGCGCTGTCCGAGATCGCGCTCGCCCTGGTACGACACCGCCGCCGCCGGCCGCGCCAGCAGTGGCAGCAGCAGCGCGACGGCGAGCAGGCGCGCCGCCGGCATCAGACGCATCGCGTGACGTACTCCAACAGCTCGGCGATCTGCCGCAGCTGCCGCGCGCGCAGCGGCCGCTCGTCCTCCGGCGCGGCGTGGAACACCTGCAACGCGAGCTGCAGGTTGGCCTCCAGGATGCACACGCAGGCCTCGCTGGCCTCGCGCTCGCGCGCCCGCCGCCGGGCGCTGGCAATCGAACCGAACGAGATGATCTCAGCCATGGAAGCCTAACGGCGTGCGCGGTGACCGGTGACCGGTGACCGCTGCGCTGCGTCCTGCTTCGGACCAGTCACCGGCAACCGGGCTTTGCCCAGCAATCGCTTCGGACCCCCATCCTGGCCTTCCCCCGCTGACGCGGGGGAAGGAATCGGATCCGGACAGGCCATGTGCGACAGGGGTTGCTGGTTCTGTTTCTTCCCCCGCGGTGCGGGGGAAGGAATCGGATCCATGCCGGCAATGTGCGACAAAGCGTGTTGGTGCGGTTCCTTCCCCCGCGTCAGCGGGGGAAGGTGAGGATGGGGGTCCGAACTGAATTCTTGGGCAGCGACCGGTAACCGGTCACTGCGCGCGCCGCCTGTGGCGGCCCAGTCGACCTGGCGGGCCATGCCGCGCAGGATCCGCACCTCGTGCAGACTCGGCGCGGCGCGGCCGATCAGCGCACGCAGCGCGAACATGAGGTGCTCGGGGTTCTGCGGATTGAGGAAACCGATGCGCAGCAGCGCCGCCTGCAGATGCGCGTAGAGCCCGTCGAGGGCCGCGGCCGGCGCCGGCGGCGGCGCGGGCGGCGCCGCCGGTGCCGCGGCG
>JANRJF010000477.1:0-3586 GCA_033764095.1 Deltaproteobacteria bacterium
TTCGACCTCGGCGCCGGGCCGCTGCGCGCCTTCGCCAAGGTGATCTTCCCGATGACCTCGCCGGGCATCACCGCCGGGGTGCTGCTGGTGTTCATCCCGGCGCTCGGCCTCTACGCCGTCAACGACATCCTCGGCGGCGGCAAGGTCGACATGATCGGCAACATCATCGAGAACCAGTTCAAGGGCAACGCGCGCAACTGGCCGTTCGGCGCCGCGCTCGGCATCACGCTGATGCTCGCCTTCGCCATCGCGTTCTGGTTCAGCAGCCGGCGGCAGGCGCGCGACGCCTGACCGGGGAATCACTCGGCTGATCGCGCACAGGCGCATCGCCGCTGCGCCCTCTGTGGCTCGGTGGCGAATTCGCCTGTCTCGTCGGGGCTGACCGGCTAGCTCGGCGGCGCGCGCGTGAAGCGCTCCCGGCGCGCGAACCCGACTGGCGCCGCGCCGGGCGCTGTGGTGAAATTCCGCCGATGGTCGAACCGCAGCCGCCCGGGCTTCTGTTCGTGCTGGGTCTGGCGATCGCCGGATGCCTGGCGTTCGCGCTGTTCACCGACGAGTGGCTGTGGGTCGGCGCCGCGGTCGCCGCCGCCGGCGGGCTGGCGGCATGGTTCTACCGGGTCGCCAAGCGCGAGTACGGCGACGACGAGGACAGCCTGTTCCCCAGGCTCTGACGGGCCGCGCCATGGCGCAGCCGACTCCTCTTCCGCCGCCGGTCGCGGCGCTGTCCGATCCGGCCGTCTACCCGCATCGGCCCAGCACGGTCGATCTGGTGCAGACGCACATCTCCTACGTCTTTCTCGCCGGCGACCAGGTCTACAAGGTGAAGAAGGCGGTGCGCTTCGCCTTCCTCGACTTCTCCACCCTCGAGCGCCGCCGCCACTTCTGCCACGAGGAGGTGCGGCTCAACCGCCGCCTGGCCGGCGACACCTACCGCGGCGTGGTCGCCCTGGTGCCGCGCGGCGACGGCTTCGCGCTCGCCGACGCGGACGCAGCGGACGCGGTCGAGTACGCCGTGCACATGCGCCGCCTGCCGGCCGATCGCATGCTGCCGGCGCTGCTGGCGCGCGACGCGGTCGACGCGGCGCTGATCGACCGCATCGCCGCGCGGCTGGTGCGCTTCCACGCCGCCGCCGACGCCGGCCCGGAGGGGGCGCGCGGCGGCGAGCCGGCGGGGATCGCCGGGCTGCTGGACGACGACTTCGCCGAGGTCGCGGCGCTGCACGGCGACACCATCAGCGCCGCCGACGACGCCGCCATCCAGCGCTGGTGCCACGCCTTTCTCGCCACCCACGCCGCACTGCTGCGCCGCCGCGTCGCCGCGCAGCGCATTCGCGACGGGCACGGCGACCTGCACGCCGAGCACATCTGCTGCGTCGAGCCGCAGCCGCTGATCTTCGACTGCATCGAGTTCAGCCCCGCCTTCCGCCACCGCGACGTCGCCGCCGAGATCGCCTTCCTGGCCATGGACCTCACCTGTCTCGGCCACCCGCAACTGGCCGCGCGCCTGGTCGAGCGCTACGCGACCGCGGCCGCCGACGCCGACCTGCCGCGCCTGATCCCATTCTACGCCTGCCACCGCGCCTACATCCGCGGCAAGATCGAGAGCCTGACCTGCCGCGCCGCCGAGGTCGCGCCAGAGGCGCGCGCGGCGGCGCGGCAGCGCGCGCTCGACCATTTCGCCCTCGCCTACCGCTACACGTGGTCCGACGCGCCGGCCCTGGTGGTGATCGGCGGCCTGAGCGGCACCGGCAAGTCGACGCTCGCCGCGGCGCTGGCGGCGCGCACCGGCTTCCGCCACGTCAACTCCGACCGCACCCGCAAGCAGCTCGCCGGCGTTGCCCCGACCGATCGCCCCGGCGACGCGCTCTACACGCCGCAGCGCAGCGCCGCGACCTATGCGGCGATGTACGACGCCGCCGGCGCGGCGCTGGCGCGCGGCGAGGGCGCCATCCTCGACGGGACGTTTCAGCGCCGCATCGATCGGCGGGCGGCGCGGGCGGTGGCGCAACGCGCCGGCGTGCCGCTGCTGCTGGTCGAATGCGTCGCCTCGGATGCGGAGATCAAACGCCGCCTGGCGGCGCGCAGCGCACGCGGCGACGACCCATCGGACGCCGACTGGGCGGTCTACGTGCGCCAGCGGCAGCGATACGAGCCGTTCAGTTCCGACGAGGGAGCGCTGGTGCGCTGCTCGGCGGCGGACACTTCTGGGATCGAAGAAGCCTTACGGTCGCTCACCACCACGGCACGACGGCACAACGACGACACGTAGGTCGTTGTGCCGTTGTGCCGTGGTGGTGAACGCTACGTCCAATCGACCCCGAAGCGCTCGCGCGCGGCGCGCAGGTCGTCGGCGAACAGCCCTGCGAGGAACGCCCGGTGCTCGCCGGGGATACGCGTCGCGGCGGTCGGGTTCACCGGGCTGTCGGCGTTGGGATCGACGTAGCGCGGATCGGCGCGCACGCCGAGGAAGCGCATGACGTCGAGCAGCATCTCCTGCGGGCGCGTCGCGATCTGGTCGAAGACGCCGACGTACAGGTGGCCGGGCCTGAGGCGCCGCTCCCAGGTCTCGGCCATGGCGGCGTACTGGGCGCAGCGGCGCTGATACGGATCGCTGAAGAAGGCGCGGAACTCGTCGGCCGAGACGTCTTCGAAGCGGCGTTTCGCGTTGCGCACCAGGTCCTTCTTGGCATGCGACCAGGCGCGCTCGATCGGGTGGCGGATCATCAGCAAGGCCTTCACGTCCGGTTTCAGCGCCACGATGTCGTCGATCAGGTCGGCGTCCATCGCCGCGTAGCTCGCCGTCGCCTCGCCGCGCACGATCGGCCGGTAGAGCTCGCCGGTGTTGCGCAGGCACAGCGCGAGCTTCGCCGCGCGCCGCCACGGCGGGTCGCGGAAGAAGCGCAGGTAGTGGCCGAGCTGGTCGCTGACGAAGCGCTTCGGGTCGCGCGTCTTCAGGCTGGAGAAGAAGTAGAGCTCCTTCGGCTCGGAAAGGAACACCTGCGGATGGAAGCGCAGGTGGGCGTGCAGCCAGGTGGTCCCGGTGCGCTGCGGGCCGATGATGAGAAAATCGGGGAAGCGCCGCAGATCCTCGCTGCCGGTCGCCCGCACGTAGCGCAGGCGGCGTCGCACCTCTTCGCTGACCACGATCGCCGACTGTAGACGGACAGGCGGTGAATGCAACGCCGGCTGAGCTGTCAGCTGTCAGCCGTCCGCTGTCAGCCATCAGCTGATTCGTCGAGACCATCCTTCAGAATGCCCGCTCCGCTCGGGGACACCCTGCCAGCGCGGCGTGCCAGAGGAGGAGACCACGATGCGTCTACCGGGGCTGAGAGCTGATGGCTGACGGCTGAGAGCCGATGGCTGACGGCTGAGAGCCGATGGAGAGCGGCCCTACTGCCCGAAGGCGTCCCAGCCGGTGATGTCCTTGCCGATGATCAGGCGGTGCACGTCCTCGGTGCCCTCGTAGGTGTTGACCGTCTCCAGGTTCAGCATGTGGCGGATGATCGGGTACTCGTCGGTGATGCCGTTGGCGCCGAGGATGTCGCGCGCCTGGCGGGCGATGTGCAGCGCCTGCGAGACGTTGTTC
>JANRJF010000478.1:0-5628 GCA_033764095.1 Deltaproteobacteria bacterium
CCGGTGACCAGTGACCGGTGGGAAGAACCGGATCTCGGACGTCCGCGCGGCGCCTCGGTGATCGATGACCGGCGACCACCACTGGTCACCGGTCACCGGTCACTGGTTACGCTTCTCTCAGTTGCAGGACACCGGCGCCGGGCAGTCCTTGCCCTGGAAGACCTTGCCGTCGCTGCCGTCCTTGCCGGGGGCACCGTTGCAGGCCATGCACAGGCTGTTGGTCTGGTTGATCAGCTTGATGCGCACCGGCGACTGGCTGACGCCGGTCTGCAGGTCGTACGCCAGGTTGGTCGGGCCCTTGCCGAACAGGGTCGCCTTGAGCTGGTTGCCGGTCTTCCACATCACCAGCTTGGCAACCCCGTCGTCGAGCTCGGGGTCGGCGTACTTGTAGCCCTTCGGATTGGAGATGCTGCCGAGCAGCTTCCAGTTCTGGCAGGGCAGCGGGACGCTGAGCGACTGGGCGCCCGGAGTGCTGGCGACCTCCAGCGTCGCCTTGACGGTACCGGACGGATCGGTGTTGCAGCGCGGGTCGCCGCTGCTGTTGAGCGCCGGGGTGGTGATGCTCGCCGACTTGCTGAGGATGATGATCTTGTTCTTCGCCTCGTCGTCGGGGAGCTTGTTCTTGATCAGCACCTTCTTGGCGGTGACCAGCGCGGCGCTGGTGCCGGCCGGGATCGACAGCGGGTTGGCGGGATCGCTGCCGCCGTCGAGCTCGTCGCGGTCGTAGTAGCCGTCCTCGTCGCGGTCGACGCCCATGCGCGCGCCGGAGCCGTTCGGCACGGCGGTGAAGGTGAGCTGCTGGCCGGCGATGTTGGTCTTGGCGCGCAGGCTGGCCGCGTTGGGCTCCGACTCGGCGTCGCGGTCGCTCTGGAAGCTGCCGTTCGCCTGGCGCCACCAGCCGCGCTGGATGCCGTCGACCGTGCCCTTGACGACGACGTCGCAGTCGCCGGCGTTGGCGCGCGCGTCGAGCAGGTTGAGGCGGTCGATGACGTCCTGCACGGCGTTGTTGGTGTTGGTCAGCGTCACCTGCTGGCCCACCACCGGGCGCAGATTGCTGTCCATGGCGAACACGAACGCCTCGACCTCGCGCCGCTCGGTGTCGCTCGGGAAGTTGAACACGGTGGCGTGCAGGAAGCGGAAGACGGTGTCGATGCTGCCGTCGTGCAGGTAGCCGTAGCCGCGGATCTGGCGGCCGGTGCTACCGTTGTTGCCGGGGTTGACGAACGGCACCGCCGGCATGCCGAACATGCCGATCTTGGTGTAGGCGTTGCGCAGGTGCGCAATCTTGAAATGTTGCGGTTCCATTTCGAAGCTCGAGAGGCCATCGCCGCCGAAGAATCCGGCGTTCTCGTCGAGCGTGTGGCAGCCGTTGCAGGTCAGCGTGTCAACCGTCGTGTTGAAGTAGAAGTTGCGCCCGTTCTGCTGCTGGGTGGTGAGCGAGTTGTCGAGCGCGCGGATCGGGTTGGGCGGGTAGGTGACGTCGAGGATGAAGTCGGTGAAGCGGTTCATCTCGCTCGCCGTCAACGGGCCGCTGCGGCCGAGCAGACCCTCGAAGGCGACGTTGAACTTGGTGAACGCGGCGTGCTCGTCGAGCGCGTCGCCGCCGATGTCGTTGCCACCGGTGCGGTCGCCGCGCCAGTGCATCGGGCCGTGGTTGGCCATGCCGCGCAGGCTCTGCGTCGTCATCGGTCCCTTCATCGGATGGAAGTCCGGGTTGAAGGCGGGGCCGAGGGCGAACGGGTTGGGGTTGTTGAGCACCGTGTCGTCGGGGTTGCCGAGATCCCAGCCGATGCTGTCGAGGTCGCCGAAGATGTGGCACGACGAGCACGACGCCTCGCCGTTACTGGAGGTCAGCGCCGCGTCGTAGAGGAAGGGGCGGCCGTCGGTGACGTTGAACGGCTCGGGGTTGTAGAGCGAGCGCTTCAACGCCGGCAGCTCGGCGCGCGTGTTGGTGTCGACCACCGTGATCGAGTTGTCGAAGCGGGTCAGCACGTAGAGGCGGTCGTTGGTCTCGTCGAGCGCGACGCCGACCGGACCGCCGCCGCTCAGCGACACCAGCTGCACGCCGTTGGCCGGCGGCGCCGGGGTGAACGTGTTGTTCTCCAGCTTGGTGACGTCGTAGATGCCGACCTTCTGCGAGCCGAAGCCGGTGACGTAGAGGGTGGTGCCGGCGCTGTCGATCGCCATGCCGACCGGCGTCGCCAGGCTGTTGGCGGCGGTGCCCATCGGGCTCGGCACGGTGGCGTAGTTGATGTGCTTGTTCAGCTGCCTGGGCAGCACGTTGCTGCCGTCGAGGATGGTGATGCGCGCCTCGTGCAGGTGGCCGCGCACGGTGCTGCCGCCGCCGCCCGGGCCCTCGAAGCGCACCTCGTTCCTCGCATCGGTGTTGCTGACGTACACCTTGCCGGTCACCGGGTTGGTGACCATGTCGAACAGCACGGTGCCGACGTGCGCGAACTGCGCGTCGTCGATGCCGATCTGCTGCGGCGGGTTGCCGTTGGCGTTGATCTTGAACACGTCGAAGTCGGGCAGGTTGAAGCGAACCGCGTTGTTCCAGTCGCGGTTCAGCTGATCGCGCCACTGGCTGGTGCCCTGGTCGAACTTGACGATCAGGCCGGTTTCCGGCCGCGGAATGCCCTCGACGTTGCGCTCCGGCAGCGGCAGACCACCGGGCATGGTGAAGCCGCCGACATTGCATGACCCGGGGACGGTGTCGTTGAAGAGGTTGGTGTCGTTGCACACAGTGCCTTCGTTGATCGCGGTGGTCTGATTGCCGGAGTGGAACACCGCCGCGTAGACCGTGGCGCCGTCCTGGCTGACCGTCAGGGCGCGCGGCGTGTCGCCGAACAGCTCGACGACCGTGAGCGGCGTTCCCTCCAACGTGTTGCCGAGGTTGTTCGCGTCGAAGACGAACACCAGCGCGCGGCCGACGCCGGCGGTGGTGAGCAGCGGATCGACGGTGTTCGGCAGGTTCTGGCCGCGTCGCGCGGTGGTGATGAAGGCGCGGTTGCCGCCGCTGCCGGCGAAGACGATGTCGCGCGGCTCGTCGCCGACCAGCAGCGTGCGGGTGACGCGCGGCGGCGAAGCGGACACGTCGACGATGCTGACGCTGTCCGACAGGGTGTTGACCACCCACACTTCGCTGTTGCTGCGCGCCGCGACCGCGACCGGCTCCATGCCGACATCGACCGAGGCGCTGTAGGTCAGGCCGCCGCCGCTGACGGTGAAGATCTCCAGGCGATTGTCGGGGGTGTTGACCGCAAACAGCTTGCTGCCGTCCGGCGACAGCGCCAGCGGCCGCACCTGCCCGCTCTCGAACAGCACGAACGAGCTCTGCGCTCGTGCACCTGACGCCAGGCACACGATGGCCAGCGCAATGGCGAGCCCGCGCGCGACTGCGCGCCGAGCGAGACTGATCTCCGACATAGTTCCCCCCTGAAGTTCCTGCCCCGGTCCACGTACCACGCCGGAAAACGCAGAGTAAATGTGGAAAACGCGCGGCGGCGCTCTGCCGCGCGGCGGCCCCCCGCTGCCTTACGCCGCCTGCGGCCCGGTTGCGAGACGGCCGGCCTAGAGCAGGATCCCGCCGGCCCGCCGGTAGACCACGTCGATGACCTCGAGGACGCGGCGGCCGTCGCGGGTCTCGAAGCGGCGCCCGGCATGGGTGCGCTCGGAGAACGGCACGACGTTGACCGAACCGACCACGAAGCCGCGCTCCGCATCGATGATCGACGCGTTGCCGCTCTCCAGTGATCGCGCCATCAGTAACATTACCGCAGTGGTGCGCTGCGGGTCGTTGCCGATCGCCTCGTTCAGCGACAGGACGTCGATCTCCGGGTCGTTGACGTACGCTTCCAGGATCGCGCCGATGCCGGCCTGGCGCGCCATGCGGCCGAGGCTCCCCTTCGTCCACGAGCGCGCCTCGTCATAGCTGACGACGAAGACGTAGGCCCCGGACGCCCACGAGACCAGTTGCCCGACCGGCGCCTCGCGCTGCAGCGCGACGTTGCGCGGTGCGAACGACGACGCCGGCTCAGGCTGGGTTGGCGGGTGCGTGCCGCACGCCACCGTCCCGATCAGGGCGATGAGCACTGCGCGATGTACGAGCGCCGCCATGGATCGACATCTTGCATGGCGGTCGCGCTCAGTCAGCAGAAATTTTGCTGCAGCGGCGTGATGTCGTTGCTCACGGTGTGTCGCCGGCATCGGCCGGGTCGCTGCCGGCATCCACCTCGTCGCTGTCGAAGAAGCCGTCGTCGTCGCGATCGAGGGCGAGGCGCTGGCCGGAGCCGGGCGGGACGCAGGTGTAGGTGACCGCCTGGCCGGCGACGCTGCCGACGGCGCGCAGCTGCGCGTCGGTGAGCGGCGGTTCGCTGCCGCGGTCGGGGAGGAAGTCGTTGCTGGCGGTGCGGTAGAGCCAGCCGCGCGCCGCGCCGCCGACCGTCGCCTTGGCGATCAGGTCGCATTCGCCGAACTCGGCGCGCTGGACGAGCAGGTCGACGCGCGTGCTGACGTTGTCGGCGATGCAGCGCGGCGGCACCGGGCAGGAGCCGTTCTGGCCGATGAAGCGCTTGCCGTCGGTGCCGTTGGCCAGGGTCGGTCCGCAGCGCATGCAGACGCGCGCGTCGCCGCTGGTGAGCTCGGCGACCACCATCTGCTCGTTGGTGCCGACCTGCAGCGTGTAGTCGATGTCAGCGCCCGCCAGCACCGCCTTCAGCTTGCCGTTCTTCCACAGCACCGTCTTGGCGGCGCCGTCGGCCAACTGCGCGTCGCGGTACTTGTAGCCGCTCGGCGCGCTCGGGCTGCCGAGCAACTCCCAGCGCTGGCAGGGCAGCGGCGCGGCGTGCGCGTGGCCGGTGGCCGGGCTGGAGACCAGCAGCGTCGCCTTGACCGTGCCGGCGGGGGCGCTGCCGCAGCGCGGATCGCCGCCGCTGCCCGGCGCCGGCAGCGGCAGGCCGGGATCCTTGCTGAGCACCAGGATCTTGTTCACCGCGCCGCCGGAGGCCTTGAGCTTGATCTTCTTGGCCGCCACCAGCGCGTCGCCGGCGCCGACCGCGGTGCCGAGCGTCACCTGCTGGCCGACGATCGGCGCCAGGTTGGAGTCGAAGGCGAGCAGGAACGATTCGACCTGGCGGCGCAGCGGGTCGCCGGCGGCGCCGTTGGGGAAGCCGCCGGGATTGGGAATCGGGAAGCCGCCGGGGTTGTTCTGGTTGAACACCGTGGTGTTGACGAAGCGGAACACGGTGTCGGCGCTGCCGTCGTGCATGAAGCCGAAGCCGCGCACCTGGTCGCCCTTGTGGCCGTTGTCGCCGCTGTTGAAGAACGACACCGGCGCCATGCCGAACATGCCGACCTTGGTGTACAGGTTGCGCAGGTGCGGGATCTTCAGCAGCTGGGTCTCGAACTCGAAGCTCGACAAGCCGTCGCTGCCGAAGTGGCCCGCCCCCGGATCGAGTTGATGGCAGCCGTGGCAGCTCTGGAACACGTCCACCGGGAAGTTGGTGAGAAAGAACTGCTCGCCCACCTGTTGGTCGACGGTGAGCACGTTGGTCAGCGCGCGCACCGGGTTGGGCGGGTAGGTGACCTGCAGGATGAACTCCCCGAACGCCGTCATCTGCGCCGGCGTCA
>JANRJF010000479.1:0-36136 GCA_033764095.1 Deltaproteobacteria bacterium
CGGCGGCGCCCGCCGTGACCGCGACTCGCGCGAGCGGTTGCTGTTCGAGCTCGGCGAGAATCGCTGGAAGAGCGGCGACCACGCCGCGGCGCGCGTGGCGTTCGCCGAGGCGGCCGGGTTGGCGCGCGCGGGGCGCTCGCCGACCCGGCTGGCGCGCGCCGCGCTCGGCTTCGGCGGCGGCTTCCGCGGCTTCGAGGTCGGCGTCGTCGAGCCGCCGCTCATCGCCCTGCTGGAAGAGGCGTTGCAGGCGCTGCCGCCGCGCCCCAGCGGGCTGCGGGCGCGGGTGATGGGGCGCCTCGCGGTGGCGCTCTACAGCGTGCCCGACAGCTTGGCGCGGCGCGAGGCGCTGAGCCGCGAGGCGGTCGCCGTGGCGGCGCGCAGTGGCGACCAGGCCGCCCACCTGAGCGCCCTCTACAGCCGCCACTGGGCCCTGTGGGGCGTCGAGAACCTGCGCGAGCGCCACGCCGCGGCGCAGGCGATGATCGAGCTGGCGCAGCGGCTCGGCGACCGCGAGATGGAGCTGCACGGACAGCGCTTCCTGCTCATCGACGCGCTCGAGCTCGGCGACCTGCCGACCATCGACGCGTCGCTCGCCGCGCTCGAAGAGCTCGCCGCGCTGCTGCGCCAGCCGTACTACCGCTGGTACGCCGGCTACCTGCGCAGCATGCGCATCGGACTCGACGGGCGCTTCGCCGAGGCCAGGGCGCAGAGCGAGCAGACCTTCGCGAAATCCGAGGGGCTGGAGAACCGCAACGTCGCGCAGGTCTACGGCGCGCAGATGCTGTGGCTGCGGCGCGAGACCGGCGAGCTGGCCGAGGTCGAGCCGACCCTGCGCGGCCTCGCCGAGCAGTTCCCCGCCCTGCCTTCGTGGCGCTGCGGCTGGGCCTTCGTGCTGTGTGAGATCGAGCGCCTGGAACAGGCGCGCACGCAGTTCGGCATCCTCGCCGCCAACGACTTCCGCGACATCCCGCGCAATGCCTTCTGGACCGTCGCCGCCTTCTGTCTCGCCCACACCTGCGCCGCGCTCGGCGACGCGCGCCGCGCCGCGGTGCTCTACGACCTCATCGCGCCGTTCGCCGACCGCATCGTCGAGTCCAGCCTCGGCGCCGCCGCGGTCGGCTCGATGCACGAAGCGCTCGGCCGCCTGGCGACGACGCTGCGGCGTTGGCCGGTCGCCGAGCGGCATTTCGAGTCCGCCATCGCCGCCAACCAACGACTCGGCGCCCACCATCTCTGCGCCCACGTGCGGCGCCATCATGCCGAGATGTTGCTCGCCCGCGCCCAGCCACGCGACGCCGCCCGCGCCCGCGAGCTGCTGTTGCACGCCGCCGCCACCTACCAGCACCTCGGCCTGGAGCGGCAGTACGCGCGCTGCGCGCGGTTGATCGACCAGTCGCTGGCGGCCCGGCGGCGCCCGGCGCCGAAAGCCGGCGATCGCATCCGGCTGGTCCGCTGACGCCGCTTGGGCCGTCGGCGGCTTGGCACGCCAATCTGCCTCAGCAGCGACGTGCGCGGTCGAGGCTGCGTACGGCAGTAGCGTCAGGGCGTGCGCCGCGGACTCGTCTCGCTCGCCGGACGCGCCGGCCATCGCGGCCAACAGCCTAACTGCCTCAACCGCAGCGTTGATCGAGACGACGAACTGCCGGGCACAGCGATCCGAATCCGTCGATCACCTGACCGGCGAAGTCCGAACCGCCATCGCTGCGCCGCCGCGACGCGCCGCCACGCGTTGGGGCTGGCCAGCCCCACAGATGGCATGTTGCTTGCGGACTGCGGGGTCGCGATGGCCAGCCGACGATGAGACGACGCGAGTTCCTCTCCTTTACTGGACGCGCCGCGCTCGGCCTTGCCGCCGCCTCGCCGCTCGGCTGGCTGACGGGTTGCGGAGAGCAGTCGGCGAGCGAGTCGAGCCTGCAGGCGCTGCGGCGTTCGATGCGCGGCCGCGTCATCCTGCGCGAGGACGGCGCGTTCGCCACCGCGCGGCTGCCGTACAATCCGCGCTTCGACCTGCCGCGCCCGCTCGCCGTCGCCTATCCGATCGATGCCGAGGACGTCGCCACCGCCCTCGCCTGGGCGCGCGACCACGCGGTCCGCTTCACCGCGCGCTGCGGCGGTCACAGCTACGCCGGCTACTCGACCAGCGACGGCCTGGTGATCGACCTCGGCGCCATCTCGACGGTGGCGGTGAACGTCGACGATGGCGTCGCCGTGGTCGGCGCCGGCGCGCGGCTGATCGATGCCTACGCCGCGGTCGGTGCGGACAACTTGGGGCTGGCGGCAGGCTCGTGCCCGACCGTCGGAATCTCGGGGTTGACGCTCGGCGGCGGACTCGGACTCATCTCGCGCTGCTACGGGCTGACCAGCGACAACCTGCTGCAGCTCACCCTGGTCACCGCGGACGGCGCGGTGCGCCGGTGCGACGCGGCGAACGAGACCGATCTGTTCTGGGCCTGCCGCGGCGGTGGCGGCGGCAACTTCGGCATCGCCACGTCGTTCGCCTTCCGCGTCCACCCGATCGCGCGCGTCGCCTACTTCCGCATCGCCTATCCCTGGAGCGCGGCGGCGCGCGTGGTGGAGAGCTTCGACGCGCTGGTGCAGAGCGGGCCGGATGAGCTGATGACGATCTGCAAGCTGGCGCGTCCGGCGCAGGCGGACGGCAGCCCGCCGCCCGAGCCGCTGGTCGTGGTGCTCGGCCAGTACGTCGGCAGCGAGGACGAGATGCGCGAGGTCATCGCGCCGCTGCTCGACCCGGCGCTCGGCACGCCCACCGCGACGTCCTTCGACAGCGGCAGCTTCCTCGACGCCTCGCGCTACTGGGCGGGTTGCGAGGATCTCTCGATTGCGCAGTGCCACCGTCGCGGCCGCCTGCCGGGCACGACACCCGACGGCGTGCTCGCGCGCGTCGCCTACAAGGCCAAGTCGCAGTTCTACGACGCGCCGCTCGACCGCGACGGCATCGCCACCGCGATGGCCTGGATCGAGGCACGCAGCGACGATCCGCGGCTGCGCGGCGAGGGCGCGCTGCAGATCGACGCCTGGGGCGGCGCGCTCAACCGCGTCGCCGCCGACGCCACCGCCTTCGTACATCGCCGCGCCCACACGCACGGCCAGTTTCTCGCCGGCTGGCGCGCCGACGACCCGCCGGACGTCGCCATCGCCAATCTCGAGTGGATCGGCGCCTTCTACGCCGACATGCAGCCGTTTGCCTCCGGCGAGGCGTACCAGAACTACATCGACCCCGACCTGGCCGACTGGCCGCGCGCCTACTACGGCACCAACCTCGAGCGCTTGATGGCGATCAAGCAGCGCGTCGACCCGGACGGCGTCTTCGACTTCGCCCAGGGCATCCCGCGCCTCGGCTGACGCGGGCGGTCCTGGTCCGCTGACGGGGAAGGCGGCTTGACCCACCCGCGCCGCTCCCCCTACAGCCGACCAGGAGCCTCACCTAATGAAGCAACGTGACCTGCTGACGAGCGCGGGTATCGTAGCCGGCGCCCTGTCCGGCGGGCGCGCCTAGGAGACGGGAGCGCCGGTGCAGGACCCACGCTCGATCAACTTCTCGTGGCTGCTCACGCTGCGCTCGTGGGCGGTCGCCGGGCAGCTCGGACTGGTGCTGCTGGTCGATCTGCTGACCGGCATCGACCTGCCGCTGCTCGCCATCGCCGGCATCGTCGGCATCGAAGCGATCAGCAACGTCCTCTGCTCGCGCTGGGCGGCGCGCGGGCACGTGCCGGAGGACTGGATGCTCGGCGCACTGATGGCGTTCGACGTCATCCTCTTCACCGCGCTGCTGCAGCTGAGCGGCGGGCCGATGAATCCGTTCAGTTTTCTCTACCTCGTCTACATCGCGCTGGCGGCGGTGGTGCTGCCGCCGTCCTGGGGCTGGGCGCTGGCCGGCTTCTCGCTCGCCTGTTTTGGCGGGCTGTTCCTGCTCACCCCGGTGCACGACATCCACGCCGGACACGGCGACGATCTGCGCCTGCACCTGCAGGGCATGTGGTTCGCCTTCGCAGTGGCGGCGGCCTTCATCGTCTACTTCGTGCAGCGCGTGACACGCGCGCTGGCGGCGCGCGAGGCGGAGCTGCAGGCGGCGCGCGCGCTGACGGCGCGCCACGAGCGCCTCGCCTCGCTCGCCACGCTCGCCGCCGGCGCCGCGCACCAGCTGGCAACGCCGCTAGCGACCATCGCCATCGCCGCGCGCGAGCTGGCCGACGACCTCGGCCAGCGCGACGGCAGCGGCGACGCGGTATCCGACGCGCACCTGATCCGCGAACAGGTCGAGCGCTGCCGCGAGATCCTGCTGCAGATGGCCGCCGACGCCGGCGAGAGCACCGGCGAGCCGCTGGTCGACGTCAGCGTCGGCGAGCTGGTCGAGCGCGCCGTCGACGGGCTCGCCGGCCGCGAGCGCCTCGAGGTCAGCATCGGCCCCTCGGCCCAGAGCATGGTGCTGTCGACGCCGAAGCGCTCGGTCGCTCAGGCGCTGCGCGGCGTGGTGAAGAACGCCATCGAGGCCTCGCCCGCCCCGTTGGCGGTGGCGCTGCGCGCCGAGGCCGAGCACGGCGCCCTGCGCGTCACCGTCACCGACCGCGGCAGCGGCATGTCCGCCGCCGTGCTGCAGCACGCCGGCGAGCCGTTCTTCACCACCAAGGGCCCGGATCGCGGCATGGGCCTCGGCCTGTTCCTCACCCGTGCGGTGGTCGAGCGCCTCGGCGGCCGCATGCAGCTCGAGTCGCGCGCCGGACACGGCACCACCGTCGCGCTCACCATTCCGGCGCGCGTCGATGCGACAATTGACCGCATTGGCCGGCAGGCCGGTGCCGCGGCATAGAAGCCGGCGATGTCGCTGCTCCACTCGATCCCCAGCGATGTCGCCAGCGTGCCCTCCATACTCATCATCGACGACGACCGCATGCTGCGCGAGCGCCTGGCGCGCGCGTTCGTCACGCGCGGCTACGAGGTGCGCACGGCCGCCGACTTCGACGAGGCGGCGGCGAGCGCCCGCGCCGAGCCGCCGGAATACGCGCTGGTCGACCTGCGCATGCCGGGCGGTTCCGGCCTGGAGCTGGTGCGCCTGCTGCGCGAGCTCGACCCGGCAACGCGCATCGTCGTGCTCACCGGCTACGGCAGCATCGCCACCGCCATCGACGCAATGAAGCTCGGCGCCACCCACTACCTGCCCAAGCCGGCCGACCTGCACGACATCCTGGCCGCCTTCGCACGCGCCGATGTCGCGCCCGAACCGATCGCCGACACGCCCTTCACCGCGCCGTCGCTGGCGCGCGCCGAATGGGAGCACATCAACCGCGTGCTCTCCGACTGCGGCGGCAACGTCTCCCAGGCAGCGCGGCGCCTCGGCATGCACCGCCGCTCGCTGCAGCGCAAGCTGCAGAAGCACCCGCCGCGCGAGTAAGTCGCGCGCGGTGGACGCCGCCTGTCGCCGCGCGCGGCGCTGACGGCCCCCTGCGACATTCCGCCGCATTGTCACACGGAGACGCGCCGGTCAGCGTCAGGTCTTGGGGACCGGTCAGCTTAGATCGGCGTACTCGTCTCGGGAGGAATCGAATGGTTGCACGGGGATTGGTGTGCGGTGCGCTTGGCGCCGCGCTGGTAGGGCTGGCTGGCTGTGGCGGCGGCTCGTCGTCGTCATCGTCGGGAAGCCAGGACGTGGCGCTGCGCTTCGTCGCGGTGGACGGCGACCAGCCGGTCGGCTGCGGCGACGTCATCGAAGGGCTCGGGCCGGACGGCGCGTCGAGCGTCGCGGTCAGCGACCTGCGCTTCTACGTCAGCAACGTCCAGTTCTACGACGCCGCCGGCCGGCGACTGACGACGCGGCTCGACCGCAACGAGTTCCAGTATCACGGCCGCGCCGGCGACATCGCGATGATCGACCTGACCGGCACCGACGCCGGGGCCTGTGCCGGAGACGGGTTGACCTACCCGGAGGGCACGTCGCGCACCAACGGCGCGATCACCGGGCGTGTCTCCGGCGGCACGCCGGCGCGCGTCACCTTCGACATCGGCCTGCCGCAGAAGCTGATGAAGCAGGTCATCGCCGACAACACCGGCGAGGGCGCCCCCTCGCCGCTCGCCGAGATGCACTGGTCGTGGGCGTTCGCCTACCGCTTCCTGGTCATGAACTTCACCGTCGTGACCGACGGCGCGGCCGGCGAGGGCTACGTGCATATCGGCAGCACCGACTGCGGCGGCGACGGCACCAAGGCGCTGACCGACCGCGACGCCTGCGGCCGCATCAACACGCCGGCGGTGGCGCTCGACGATTTCGATCCGCAGCGCGACACGGTGGCGGTCGACATCCGCGCCCTGCTCGCCGGGGTCGACTTCACCGTCACCACCGAGGAGGCGACCGTGCCGGGCGTCGAGTGCCATTCGTTCGATCAGCCGGATTGTCCGACCGTGTTCGACAACCTCGGTCTCGACTTCGCCACCGGCTCGGCGGACGCTACCGGCAACGCGGTCTTCTGGGCACGGTGAGCCCGCAAATCCACATGGTATGGCGCGTCGCCAGCCTGCTGGCGCTCGCGCTCCTCGTCGGCTGCGGCGGCGGCAGCTCGGGCGGCAACAGCACCGCTGCGCCGACGGTGCGCGAGCTGCTGCGGCTGCCCGATCACTTCGAGGAGCCGGCGATCCCCGACTACAACCCGCTGACGGCGGAGAAGATCGGGCTCGGCCGGCGGCTCTTCTACGATCCGCGCCTGTCCGGCAACCAGACGCAGTCGTGTGCCACGTGCCACCAGCAGGCGCGCGCCTTCACCGACGCCAAGGCGGTGCCGACCGGTTCGACCGGCGACCGCCTGCCGCGCAACAGTCAGGGGCTCTCCAACGTCGCGTACTTCTCCACCATGACCTGGGGCAACAACGTGCTGCTCGAGCTCGAGCAGCAGATCCACGTGCCGCTCGGCTCCGACAATCCGGTCGAGCTCGGCGTGCTCGACGGCAATCGGGAGGAAGTGCTGGCGCGCTTCGCCGACGACCCGACCTATCGGCGGCTGTTTGCCGACGCGTTCCCGGGTTCCGAACCGCTGGTCACGCTGAACAAGGTGGTGTTCGCGCTGGCCAGCTTCTGCCGCACGCTGATCTCCGGCGACAGTCCCTACGACCGCTACTACCTCGGCGACCAGACGGCGCTGACCGCGCAGCAGGTGCACGGCCTGCGCCTGTTCAACTCCGAGCAGTTCGAGTGCTTCCACTGCCATAGCGGCGTCAACTTCACGATCTCCTACCGCGACGCCAACAGCACGCCCGGAACGATCACCTACCCGTTCTTCAACAACGGCCTGTACAACATCGGCGGCGACGGCAGTTACCCGCCGGGCAACCAGGGGATCTACGAGCTGACGCTCGATCCGTTCGACAAGGGCCTGTTCCGCCCGCAGAGCCTGCGCAACGTCGCGCTCACCGCGCCGTACATGCACGACGGCAGCATCGCGACGCTGCGCGAGGTGGTGCAGCACTATGTACGCGGCGGCCGCCTGATCGAGAGCGGTCCCTACGCCGGCGACGGGCGGCTCAGCCCGCTCAAGTCCGGGCTGGTGCGGCCGTTCAGCGCCACCGACGAGGAGATCGACGCGGTGGTGGCGTTCCTCGAGTCGCTCACCGACGACACGTTCACGTCGAACCCGGAGCTCGCCGACCCGTTCGCAGACGCGCACTGAACCGCGGCGGCTCCAACTTTGATGTGACAAAAGACTTCACCACAGAGGCACAGAGCGCACAGAGGAGAACGGAGCCCGGCGAGATCAGGCACGTAGTTCCCGAACCCCATTGCTGATGGCCCTGAAGGGATGGCCCGCGCGCGGAGCTGCGGCAGTCCGCTCTGGGACTTTGTGCCTCGGTGGTGAGTTCTGTTGTGTCAGATCAAGGCTAGCTGAGATCGCGCAGCTCACGATCCAGCCGCGCCTCCAACTCGCGTCCCACCGCGGCTGGAGGCACGGCGCGGTCCGCCGCCGGCGCGGGCACGCGATGGCGCACGAGCCAGGCGATGACGAGCGCGGCTCCGCCGACGACCAGCGCCGCCGGAAGGATCCAGGCCAGCAGCCCGAGTCCGCGCGCCGCCGGCGCCGCAAGCATGCGCTCGCCGTAGCGCTCGACCAGCTCGGCGATCACCGCGTCGCGCGGCTGGCCGCCGGCCAGTCGCGCCCGGATCTGCACGCGCAGGCGCTCCGCCTCGGCGCTCGGGCAGTTCACCAGCAGCCGCCCCGGACAGAACGGGCTCATCAGCTCGCTCTCCACTGCCTGCGCATCGCGATCGATCCGCTCCGACTGCGGCGCGCCGAGCGCCAGCAGGCCGGCGCTGCACGCGATCAGCGCGAGCAGTGCGCCGCGCCCCGGCTTTGCCGAAGAATTCATTTCGGACCCCCATCCTGACCTTCCCCCGCTGTGCAGGGGAAGGAACTGAGCCGGCGCGCCGTGTAGACACAGCCTGCATGGATCCGATTCCTTCCCCCGCGCAGCGGGGGAAGGTCAGGATGGGGGTCCGAAATGAACCGCGCCGCCACGGGCACCACAGCCTGGCATCGACGAAACCGTACTGGACTCGAGCGCAGGCGGCGAGTGGCTCGACTGCGATACGTTGTCGCACCCCCGACCGTGACAGCGTCCGCGGCGCGTCAACGTCGCGCCGCGACACATGGAAGCCGCCGCCCTGGCGCGCCGCGGCTGCTGCGATCCGTCGTCCCTACGGGTGCAGGCCGACGCCGGCGATGCCCATGTCCTCGGGCAGGCCGAGCATGCAGTTCATGTTCTGGATCGCCGAGGAGGCGGCGCCCTTGCCGAGGTTGTCGAGCGCGCCGAAGGCGACGACGCGGCGGCGGCGCTCGTCGACGTCGAGACCGATCTGCACGTGGTTGGAGCCGGCGACGGTGGCGACCGCCGGGTACGGCACGTACTGCCAGCTCGCTTTCGGATCCTTGTCGAACGCCAGCACGCTGACGAACGGCTCGCCGCGGTAGAAGTCCTCGTACAGCGCGATGAGCTCGGCGCGCGTCACGCCCTTGGTGAGGAAGCCGTGGCAGCCGGCCAGGATGCCGCGCGTGAACGGACAGTAGTACGGCGTGAAGTGGACGATCACCTCTTCGCCGGCAATGCCGCTGAGCTCCTGCTCGATCTCGTAGGTGTGGCGGTGCTCGACGACGTTGTAGGGGAACAGGCTGTTGCCGATCTCGCTGTGATGCGTCGGCGTGCTCGGCTCGGCGCCGGCGCCGGAGGTGCCGGAGAGGCCGTCGACGACGACGCGCTCGCGGTCGATCAACTGCGCCTCGAGCAGCGGCGCCAGCGTCAGGATGGCGGTGTAGGCGAAGCAGCCCGGGTTGGCGACCAGGCGGGCGCGGCGGATCGCGTCGCGATGCAGCTCGGTGGCGCCGTACGGCGCCTCGCCGACCAGCTCCCAGCAGGTGTGCTGCGCCTTGTAGACGCGCTCGAACGTCTCGCGGTCCTTGAGGCGGAAGTCGGAGCCGATGTCGATCACCTTGGCGCCGCGCTCCAGGTAGGTGGGGGCCTTGAGCATCGACTCGCGCGACGGCGTGCAGAGGAAGACCACGTCCGCCGCGCCGGCCTCTTCCTCGCGGATGAACTGCAGGCCGCGGCCGACCAGGTTGCGATGGATGGTGTCGAGCCGCTTGTCGCCGCGCGAGGTCACCCAGGCGATGCGCGCGCGCGGATGATTGAGCAGCAGGCGCATGAGCTCGCCGCCCGAGTAGCCCGAGCCGCCGACGATGCCGATCTGGAAGGTGTCGCTCACGAGAACTCCTAAGCTGTCAGCTTTCAGCCATCAGCTGTCAGCTATGATGAACGAGGAATTGTCTCAGTGCCCTAGCGCGCGCAGCCGGCAGGGACAAACAGGGTCATCGGCATTCGCCGATTGTCGTGTTTTTCCGGCTGAGAGCTGATGGCTGATAGCTGAGGGCTGAAGGCTGACAGCTGTCTCACTGCAGCTTCCGTTGCGCGGCGAGGCGCCAGACGCGGCCGAAGGCGCGCAGCCAGAGGAACAGCTCCCCCCAGAGGATCGACCAGGTGAGGCCGATCAGCTCGGTGAGCGGCAGGGCGAGGCCGATGGCCTGGTAGAGCGCCCACAGCCCCAGGCCGCTGCCCTGCAGCAGCAGCGCCAGCGCGAAGGCGCGCTCGCCGCCGAAGCCAACGAAGCCGAGCGCCCAGCGGTACGAGGCGATGGCGCCGCTGCCGCTCAGGGCGGCGCGGATGCGCGCCTGGTCGTGCGCGGCGATCAGCCAGGCGGTGCCGAGCAGCCAGAGCGCGGCAGCGAGGCCGCCGATCCATTCCCACACGTGCGCGGTGAACGAGTCCTGCGTCAGCCGCATGAGCCCCCAGGCGGCGCCGCCGATCAGCAGGCTCCAGGTCAGCCAGACGCAGACGCCGATGCCGAACAGGCGCGCCATCACCGGCGCCAGTTGCGCGCCGCGCCGCCAGAAGCCGTCGCCGCTCGGCAGCACGGCGGCGACGATGACGCCGTCGAGCCACCACCACAGCACCGTGTGCCCGACCGCCAGCACCGCCGCCAGCACCAGCAGCATGCGCAGCCCCTCGCGATGGTGCGCCCAGAGATCGATCAGCACCTGCACGTCGACGTGATGCAGCAGCGACTTGGTCGCCATCGCGCCGTCGAGCGCGTCGCCCAGCCACGTCGCGCCGGCCAGCGCGAAAGCGACCCCGAACGCCGCCGTGATCAGCCAGAGGATGCTGATCAGCGCCCAGCGCGACAGCGCCAGGCGGGCGCCGGCGAGGTAGGCGGCGATCATCGACGCCCCAGGAGAATCACAGCCCGCTCAGCCCCATCAGCGCGCTCTGCAGCCAGATCCCCCAGCGCGCGGCGAGGCGCCAGATGCCGCGCGTGCCGGGGTCGCGCAGCCGCGAGTTGTTGAGCCAGTCGGCGTCGAGCGGCAGCCGGTGGTCGGGATCGACGATCGCGTACGACGCCTGGCGCGTGCTGACCGCGTCGATGCGGTACCAGCGGCTCTGCCCGTCCCAGGTCTCGCGCGTCTGGCTGCCGTCGTCGTAGGCGACCAGGATCTCGACCGGCAGGCGCACCTCGCCGCGGCGCTCGACGACGATCTCGCTGCGGAAGCGCGCCGGCTCGGGCGGCGGCACCTCGCCGCCCGGCCGCGGCGCCGGCGTCGGCACGCGCCGTACGTCGACGCGCGCCACGGCGTAGTCGAGCGTGCCGGTGCCGTCGAGCAGCTGGTCGAGCACCGGCGTCACCGCCGGCCCCAGGCTGTTGGCGAGGCTGGCGCGCAGGTCGGCGCCGGTCGGCTGGCGGAAGCGCCACAGCCGCGCGTAGTCGCCGAGCGCGGCGAGCAGCGGATCGGCGCCGAAGAGGCCGGCAACGGTGCCGAGCACCAGCGCCGTCTTGTTGTACGCGGTGGCCACGTAGCTGTCGCGATCGAGCATGCGGAACGACGCGGTGGTCACCGGATCCCAGCGCCCGTCCTCCAGGTACGACCAGCGCGCCAGCGCGGTCGAGTCGACCTGCAGGCCGAGCCAGTCGACGTAGCTGCCCGGCCCGTAGGTGGCGTCCATGATGCGCCCCTCGACGTAGCGATTGATGCCCTCGTCGAGCCACGGCTCCTCGACTTCGTCGCTGGCGACGATGCCGTACCACCACTGGTGGCCGAGCTCGTGGATGGTCACCACCTCCGGCAGGCGCACGCCGGCCGGCAACCAGCGCGAGGTGCCGACGGTGACCAGCATGGGGTATTCCATGCCGCCGGCGCCGCGCGCGCCGGGACCGGGGTCGACGACGGTGAGCGCCGGGTACGGATACGGCTCGATCCATTCGGCGTAGCGCTCGAGCGCGACGCGGGTGGCGTCGAGGTAGCGCGCGGCGTGCAGGCGATGGTGCGGTTGGACCAGCAGGCGCACCGGCACGCCGGCAATGGTGCGGTCGATGACCTGGAAGCGCGGATCGGCGACCCAGGCGAAGTCGTGCACCGCCTCGGCGTGGACCTCGATGGTCTTGCTGCCGTCGCCGTTGTCGTGCGTCGCGGTGGCGACGCCGGTGTGGCCGACGACGAACGCGGCCGGCACGGTGAGCGACACGTCCCAGGTGGCGAAGTCGGCGAAGAACTCGCTGGCGGCATGGAACTGGTGCGCACGCCAGGCGCCGGCGCGAAACGCCGCCAGCTTGGGAAACCACTGCGCGACGACGAAGAACGGGCCGGCGTGGCCGGTGCGCAGCAGCACGCGCGGCAGCGAGGCGACGAAGTCGATGTCGAGCTCGACCGCCTCGCGCGCGCCGAGCGGGCGCGGCAGCGGCACCCGCGCCAGCGTGCGGTCGTCGGGATTGCCGTCGTCGGGGCGGACGTACTCCAGCGCCGCCAGGCGATCGCGGCCGTCGACGCGCAGCGTGGCGAGGTCGATGCGCCCGCCGCCGTCCGGGTGGCGCTCCAGCCAGCTGTCGAGCCGCAGCTCGGTCATCAGGGTGGTGCGGTTGCTGTCGAAGCCGTTGAGGTAGAGGTGGAGCAGCAGCGCGTCGACCGGGGCGCCGCCGGGATGCACCCAGCGCGCGTGCAGATGGCCGGTGACGGTGCGCGCCTCGGGATCGAGGCGCGCGTCGATGCGGTAGGTGAGGCCGGGCGCGGTCGGCGCCGTCGCGCCGGCGCCGGACGCCGCGAGCAGGCACGCGACCAGGAGCGCCAGCCGCAGGGCCGGCGCTCCTGGCGCGCGGATCACTTCTTCTTGTCGGGCGGTTTGCGGAACTGGTCGTGGCAGCTCTTGCACGTCGCGGTCAGCTTGTTGACCTTGCCCTTGAGGTTCTCGTCGTCCTCGGCGCCGGCGGCCTTCTGCAGCGAGGCAGCCTGATCCTCCAACTGCTTGGCCAGGGCGGTGAACTTGTCCCAGTTGGTCCAGATCGCCGGCAGCGCGCGCGACTTCGGATCGGTGCTGCCCTGCGGGAAGAGCGACGGAATGCGGTGCGCCGACATGGCGATGGCGCCGGCAGCGCGCTGAATCACCTCGGTGTCGAAGCCCTCGGAGCCGAGATCGAACGCTTCATTGATGTTCTCGACCTGGTCGCCCAGGTCTTCCATCATCCAGTGCCGATCCTTGATCGGCCCGGGCGGCAGGTCGTCGTGCGCGGTTGCCGCCACCGGGCTCAGCGTCGCCAGACCAACCGCCAGACTCGCCAGCCACCTCGCCGTGCTACGCATCGCTCCTCCCTTCGGATGTCCGTCCGCAGTCCCCCCCGGACGCGGTCGCCGGGCACTCAGTCGCCGACTTCGTGCCGTATCGGCGGCACGGTTTTCAAGTATTTTGCGATCGAGCGCAACTCCGATTCGGGCAGGTTCTTGTAGCCCGGCCCGCCGCCGATGCCGTCGACCACCTCCGCCATGAGCCCCTGGACGTTGTCGTAGTTCGGCATGAAGCCGCTGCGCAGCACGCCGACGTAGTGGTTCTCGGCCCACTTGCCGACGCCGGTCGCCTTGTCGGGCGTGATGTTCGGCACCGGCCGCCCGTCGGGGCCGTCGTTGGTGCCCGCCAGGTACAGGCTGTTGTCGAGCGCGCCGAGCCGCGTGCGCGGGGTGTGGCAGTCGCCGCAGATGGCGACGTGGTCGACCCAGTAGTGGCCGCGCGCCACCGGATCCTCCGGCGCGGCCGCCGGCGGGGTCACGCTCGGCGCGAACATCCACTGCCAGGCCCGGTAGGCGAGGCGCGGGAACGGCAGCGTCACCTTGGCGGCCGGCACCTGGCGCGACACCGGCGGCAGCGTGCGCAGGTAGGCGACCAGATCGCGCACGTCGGCGTCCGACATGCCGGCGTACTGGTAGTACGGCATCACCGGCGCCTCGATCGAGCCGTGCCGCGTGCGCCCCTCGCGAATCGCGGCGATGATCTCGTCGTCGGTCCAGTCGCCGATGCCGGTCTCGCGGTCGGGCGTGATGTTCGGCCCGTAGAAGGTGCCGAACGGCGTCGGCAACTCGCGCCCGCCCGCCCCCACCGGCCCGTCGCTGGTGGTGTGGCAGCCGCAGCCGCCGGCCATGGCGAAGATCATGAAGCCGCGCGTCGGGTCGCCGGCGGCAAACGCCGGCGCGGCGACCAAGAAGAAAAGAAGGAACTTCACCACAGAGGCACGGAGGCAGGGAGGCCGGACGAGAATTGCGAAAGGTCTTGGTGTGACTCTGTGTCTCGGTGTCTCTGTGGTGAAGTCTTCAGACATTGAATCGGAAGTGGACGATGTCGCCGTCCTGGACGACGTAGTCCTTGCCCTCCAGACGCAGCTTGCCGGCTTCGCGGCACTTGGCGTCGGAGCCGTAGCGGACGAAGTCGTCGAAGGCGACGACCTCGGCGCGGATGAAGCCGCGCTCGATGTCGCTGTGGATCTTGCCGGCGGCGCGCACCGCGGTGGTGCCGCGGCGGATCGGCCAGGCGCGCACCTCGTCCTCGCCGGAGGTGAGGAAGCTGATCAGATCGAGCAGGCCATACGCCGCCTGGATGAAGCGGTCGCGCGCCGCTTCCTGCAAACCGAGATCGGCGAGGAAGGCGCCGCGATCGGCGGCGTCGAGCGCCGCGATCTCCGCCTCCACCTGGGCGCACAACGCGATGGCGGCGACGCCCTCGCTGTCGGCCAGGGCTTTGACGTCGGCGGCGAGCGGCGCGGCGGCCTCGCCCTCGCCGACGTTCACCACCACCATCAGCGGCAGGCGGCTGAGCAGGCCGAAGCCGGACAGGGTGCGCTCGTCGGCCGGCGACAGCTCGATGCGGCGCAGCGGCGTTTCCGCCTCCAGCGCCGCCTTGCAGCGACCGACCAGCTCCGCCTCCTGCTCCTTGCCCTTCTCCTTGCGCAGGCGCTCGTGGCGCTTCTCCAGGATGGCCAGATCGGCGAGCACCAGCTCGCTCTTGAAGCCCTCGACGTCGCGCGCCGGGGTGGCGGCGTCCTGCGTCACCGGGTCGGGAAAGCCGCGCACCACCTGCACCAGCGCGTCGGCGTCTCGCATCTGCACCAGCGTCGTCTGGTCGAGCACGCCACCGCGCTCGCCGCCGGGGAAGTCCACGAACACCATCTCGGCGAAGGTGGTCTTGCGCGGCTGGAAGATCTCCGCCAGCCGGTCGATGCGCGCGTCCGGCACCTTGATGGTGCCGAGGTTGGGCTTGCTGGCGTCGCCGTAACCGCCGACCTGCGCCTGCAGGCCGGTCAGGGCGTTGAACACGGTGGTCTTCCCGGCGCGCGGGAAGCCCACGATTCCGACTTTCAACTCAGTACACCCACGCGCCCTTGGTGTAGCGGAAGATCTCCGTCACCTCGGTGGCGTCCACGATGGTCGGCTGCGCCTGCTCGGCCTCGGGCTTGGTCGCGCCGGCCTTCTCGTACACGAACTCCTTGTACACGATGGTCGCCACCGGCGTGCCGTTCGACGATCGCTCCTTCATGATGCAGTCGTATTCCTTGCTGTAGCCGACGTACTGGCCGGCCATGCCGGTACCCTTCGCCTGCCACTTGATGCCGCGCGTATTGTCGCGCTCGCGCGTCTCCAGGAAGCCCATCCATTTGCGGCAGAATGCCTTGAGGTCCTCGGCGATCTTCTCGTCGCTGGCCCCGGGCGCGGCGGCGGCGGGCTTCGCCTTGGCTTTGTCGGCGGCCAGCGCCGGATGGGCGCCGAACGGAGCGGCACACGCGAGCCCCACCGCGAGGAGCAGCCACCGCATCCCCGTCCTCACCAGCTGTCTGCGCATCGTGAATCCTCCCTCGTCCGCCGCAGGGCAGCGCACCGCCTACACGGAATCCCCCGGCCGGTAAAGCCGTCACCCGGGCTGCCTGGCAGCATCCAACGCCGGGCGAAATGCGCAATCCCAACCCGCCCGCTTCACGCCTTGCCGAGCCGCGGCGCGGCGGGATGGTCGGGGGGAATGGCGAAGGGCCGCTTGGCGCGCGAGGGCATGATGCCGTGCGCGGCGCGCAGCTCGACCATGCCGACGTTGTGACCGGTGTAGGCGGGCGGCTGGCGCAGCATCCAGAGGATGCCCTCGGCCGGCACCGCGGTCGGCTCCCAGTCGTCGTGGTCGAGGTCCGGCAGATTGGCGACGAAGCCCTCCGACGCCACCGGTACGTCGATGCGGAAGGTGTTGACCGCGACGCCGTGCGGGCGCAGCTGCTCGGCGCAGTCGATGGTGAAGCGCTCCATCGCCGCTTTCGACATGCCGTAGGCCATGAGGCCGGGCACCGCGAACAGCGCCGCGGCGGACGAGATGTTGATCACCGCGCCATCGCGACGCGCGCGCATGTCGGCGACCGCCAGCTGCGTCGCCTGCACGACCGCGCGCAGGTTGACCGCCATGATCAGGTCGTAGCGCTTCATCGGCAGCGCCAGGTCGCCGGGGAAGGTGATGGCGGCGTTGTTGACCAGGATGTCGAGGCGGCCGAAGTGCGCGATGGTGCGCCGCACCATGCGCTCGACCTCGGCCTCGACCGCCAGGTTGGTCGGCACCGCCAGGCCACGCCGGCCGGTCGCCTCGACCGCCTGCACGGTCTCGTCGATGGTGCCCGGCAGCGGCAGCGGATTCGCCGCCGTGGCCCGCGCCGCGCAGGCGACGTCGGCCCCCGCCTGTGCCAGCGCGATCGCCACCGCGCGCCCCACCCCCCGGCTGGCGCCGGTGACCAACGCGACCTTGCCCGCGATCTCCATCCCCGGCGTTTCGCATCCGGCTGGCGCCGCTGCAAGAAAATCGAACACTACGGCACCACGACACAACGACACCACGCCGCCGCTGTGTCGTTGTGTCGCCGTGTCGTGGTGTCCATGCAAAGTTTGCGACAACCCCAACCTTCAGCCAGAGTCAGAAGTCGCATGCGCTCACTGCCGCTCGCCGCCGTCGCCCTGTTGCTCGCCGCCCCCGCCTTCGCCCGCAGCGCCGGAATCGTCGGCTACTCGGGCAAAGACGGTTTCTTCTGCACCGAATGCCATCTCGACACCGGCGTGCCGGCGCCGACCGTGCAGTTCGAGGGCCCGACCTCGGTCGAGCCGGGCAGCACCACCACCTATCGCTTCGTCATCCAGCGCAACGCCGACAGCCAGCTCGCTGCCGGCTTCGACGTCGCGGCCAGCGCCGGCACCCTGGCGGTGGGCGACGACAGCGGCGTCCGTACCGGCACGGTCGGCCGGCCGCCGGTCACCGAGGTGACCCACACGCTGCCGCGCGACGTCGACGCCAGCGGCGCGGCCGCCTTCGCCTTCAGCTGGACGGCGCCGACCACGCCCGGCGAGTACGTCCTGTTCGGCGCCGGCAACAGCGTCAACCTCGATCTCTTCGAGACCACCGGCGACGCCTCGGCGATCACCATGCTGATGGTGACGGTGGGCGGCGCGGCGACCCCGACGGTGACGCCGACCGCGACGCCACTGCCCGGCGGCTGCGCCGGCGACTGCAACGGCGACGGCGCGGTGGCGATCAACGAGCTGATCACCGGCGTCAACATCGCGCTCGGCAGCGCCCAGGTCTCCAGCTGTCCCTCGTTCGACTCCAGCGGCGACGGCACGGTGGCGATCAACGAGCTGATCGCCGCGGTGAGCCGCGCGCTGGGCGGCTGCTGACGCATGGGGTAGTCGAGCGAGCGGCGCGCGCCGCCCGGGGCGGCGCGCTCCTCCTGCTGGTCGCCGCCGTCGCCCTGCGGGCGTCGCCGGCGCGCGCCAACTCCGGCGGCATCACCGGCCGCTCCGGCAAGCAGAACGAGACCTGCAACGCCTGTCACAACGGCGGTAGCGCGCCGACCGTCGGATTCGACGGCCCCACCCAGGTGCAGGCGGGCGAGACGGTCACCCTGACCTTCGCGGTGCACGCCCCCAATCCGGCGCAGCGCGCCGCCGGCTTCAACGTCGCGGCGCAGAACGGCGGCGGCACGCTGGCGGTCGTCGCCGGCCAGGGCGCGCGCCTGGCGCGCGGCGAGCTCACCCACAGCGAGCCGAAGAACACCGACGGCAACCGCAACGCCAGCTGGCAGTTCCGCTGGACCGCACCGCCGGCGCCGGGCACCTACCGCCTGTTCGGCGCCGGCAACAGCGTCAACAAGAACGGCAACAGCAGCGGCGACCGCAGCCGCGCGACGACCGTCGACATCGAGGTCGTGGCGGCGCTCGACACGCCCACCGTGACGCCGACCCCCACCGCGACCCCGCCGCCGCCGACCAGCACGGACACCCCGAGCCCGACCACCACCAAGCCGCTGCCAGCGGGCTGCGCCGGCGACTGTGACCGCGACCGCCAGGTGGCGATCAACGAGCTGGTGATCGCCGTCTCGATCGCGCTCGGCGTGCAGGCCCCGGACGGCTGCCTGGCGGCCGACGTCGACGGCGATGGCGCCGTGTCGATCGCCGAGCTGATCGCCGCGGTCAACGCCTTACTCGACGGCTGCGAGAAGAAGGAACCACAGATGAACACGGATAAACACGGATAAGCACGCCTGAAGCTGAGCGGCGGCGGCCCCTCGCCGTCAGTGTTTCTATCTGCGTTCATCTGTGTTCATCTGTGGTTTCGTTTTTTCTCTGGAGGGTGAATGAAAATTGACGGAACGGTAGCGCTGGTCACCGGCGGGGCGTCAGGACTGGGTCAGGCGACGGTGCGCGAGCTGCTGGCGCACGGCGGCAAGGTGATGATCCTCGACCGCCCGCAGTCGGACGGCGAAGCGGTGGCGAAGGAGCTCGGCGCCAACGCGGCCTTCTGCGGCGCCGACGTGACCAGTGCGGCCGACGTCGAGGCGGCGGTGGCGAAGACGGTCGAGCGCTTCGGCACCATCCACATCAACGTCAACTGCGCCGGCACCGGCGCGGCGATGAAGACCACCAGCAAAGGCGGCCCGATGCCGCTGGAGATCTTCGCCAAGGTTATCGAGATCAACCTGATCGGCACCTTCAACGTGCTGCGCCTGTGCGCCACGCAGATGGCGAAGAACGCCCCGAACGAGGACGGCGAGCGTGGCGTGATCGTCAACACCGCCTCGGTCGCCGCCTTCGACGGCCAGATCGGCCAGGCCGCCTACTCGGCGTCGAAGGGCGGCGTGGTCGGCATGACGCTGCCCATCGCCCGCGACCTCGCCTCGATCGGCGTGCGCATCTGCACCATCGCCCCGGGCACCTTCGACACGCCGATGCTGGCGATGATGCCCGACCCGATGCGCCAGGCGCTGGCGGCGCAGATCCCCTTCCCGTCGCGCCTCGGCCGGCCGAGCGAGTTCGGCGCCCTCGCCCGCCACATCGTCGAGAACGCGGTGCTCAACGGCGAGACCATCCGCCTCGACGGCGCGCTGCGCATGCCGCCGAAGTAGGAGTTCACCACAGAGGCACAGAGACACGGAGCCGCTCAGAGATGCTCGGGAAATTTGCTCTGTGATCTTCTCCGTGCCTCTGTGTCTCTGTGGTGAAGGGTTCGAACTGCGATGAAGGGCACTGACGCTGCGCCGCTGCCCGGGACGCTCGGCAGCGGACGACTGACCCCGCCGCAGCGCTTCGCGGCGCGCTTCTTCGTCTTCCTGGTGCTGGCCGCCGTGCTCGCCTGGGCGGTGGCGCTGCCCGACCAGCTCGGTCCGGTGCAGCGCGTCCTGGCCGGCGGCGCCACCTGGCTGGCCGGGCTCACCGGCAGCGCCGCCACCGTGCTGGCCGACAAGATCACCGTCGGCGTCCTGGTGATCGACATCAACTACGAGTGCACCGGCGTGTACGTCCTGCTCATCCTGTGCGTGTTCCTGCTCGCCTACCCGGCGACCTGGCGCGCCCGCGCCGTCGGCGCGGCGCTCGGCATCACCGCGCTGACGCTGCTCAACGTCTTCCGCATCGCCGTGCTGGTGCGCGTCGCCGAGGCCGAGCCGGCGCTGTTCGACTACCTGCACGAGTACGTCTGGCAGGGACTGTTCCTCGTCCTCACCGTCGCCTACGCGATGAGTTGGGTCGAGCACTCGCGATGAGCGGCGGCGCCGGCGGCGCGCGCGCCCGCGGCGTCTTCGTCCTCCGCTTCCTGCTGCTCTTCGCCGGACTGGCGACGCTGGGATTCTGGCTCGGCGTACCGCAGCGCTACGGCGAGGTGCTGCGCGTCGCCGGCTCGCTCACCTGCCCACTGCTGAACGGCTGGACCCTGGAGCGCCGGGCCGCCGCCGCCGACGGCCTGCAGCAGGTGTGGTTCCGCCGCGGCAACGATCAGCTGCGCCTCGCCATCGGCCTGGAGCAGATGGCACTCAGCCTGCTGCCACTGCTCGCGCTGCTCGGCGCCACCCCGGGCCTCGGCCCCGCCGGCGTCGCCGCGCGCGCCGCCATCGGCGTCGCCGCGCTGTTCCTGCTCGACCTGCTGGTGATCTGGCTGTTCCCCTGGCTGGTCGGCAGTCCCGGCCCGACCACCGACATCCTCGGCACCTTCCTCGGCCTGCTGACCTTCGTCGGCGGCCCGGTGATCCTGTGGTTCGCGCTGACCTACGATCGTCTGCGCGACGTCTGGCGACTGTCATGACCCCCGAGCAGCGCGAGCGGCTCTACGCCGCCGTCGACCAGTACAACCGCGGCCAGTACTTCGACGCGCAGGAGCGCTTCGAGCGGCTGTTCAACGAGCTCGCCGCCGAGGACCGGCCGCTGGCCGGGGCGCTGATGGCGCTGGCCACCGGCATGCACCTGCACTTCAACCGCGGCGGCGGGCGCGGCGTGCTGAACCTGATGCGGCAGGCGATGGTGTCGCTCGATGGGCTCGGCGAGACCCACGAAGGGCTCGCCACCGCCGAGCTGTTCGCCGCGGTCGAGGCGTACCTGCAGGAGCTCGACAGCCGCAAGAAACCCGGCGCCGGCTTCTTCGACCGCTGGCTGGCGCCGAAGATCCGCTACGTCTGAGCGGCGCGGCACGTTTGTCCGTTGCATCGGACAACACCCGCGACGGCGCTACGCGCCGTCGGCCGACACAAGGTCGGCCGGCTACCCGGACGGTCAACTGGTAGCTGGCTGGTACCGCCACAGCTGAGCGCGGCAGCATCATCCGTCGCACCGACAACCCTGACGACACAAGATCGGCCGGCCACCAAACGGCATTGGGTAGCTGGCCGACCTCGTGTCGGCCGGCCGCGCCGCGCGCGGCCGAATACCGACCCGGCTAGCCGCGCTTGGCGGCGCTGCGCTGCTCGGCTTCGAGGCGGCCCGACTCGGCGGCGGAGTGGTCGGCGAAGCGGATGGCGGCGGCGATGGCGCGGTGGCCGGCGGCTTCCGCGATAAGCGTATGCATGCGCTGCGCGACGACGCGGTAGGCCGGGTGGCCCTGCGGCGTCGAGCGCAGCTCGATCAGGTGCATCGCCTCGCGCGCGTTGCAGTCCAGGTAGAAGCGCACGCGGTGCGCCATCGGCAGTGCGTAGGCCGCCACGTCGGGCAGACCGGCGGCGGCGATGGCGCGCGACAGCTCGGCGCCGTCGTGCATCGCCTGGCGCCAGGCGGCGCCGGCGCCGATCGCCTCGATCGCCTCCGGCACGACGTAGCCGAGGTCCGGCGTCAGGCGCTGCCACTCCAGCGTCAGCAGGCGATGGCGCTGCAGATCGCGGAAGGCACCGTAATCGGCGACCACGTCGAAGCGGTACGCCGTGCGCTCGAAGGCACGGCCGGGCTTGTGGCGCCGGTTCCGCCGCTCGCCGACGTAGGCCTGCAGCACCGCGGCGCGCTGCGCCTCGCTCATGCGCCGCGCCGCGGCGAGCAGCTGATCGTCGGGCAGCGGCGACGCCGCGTAGAGCGCCGCGGCGACCACCTTCAGCTCGCCGTCGGGATCGAAGTCGGTGAGCGTCACCGTCTCGCGCGGCTGCGGCGCGACCTCGGCGAGCAGCGTCGCCGCCAGCTGCTCGACGGCGCGCCGCGTCGTCGCGAGATAGTCCACCCACACGCCGCCGCGCTCCGGCCGGTCGACGCGGGTGAGGAAGGCCGGGATCACCTGGTCGAGCTCGGCCTTCATCGCCGCGGCGCAGGCGCGTGCCTCGGCGAGCGGATGGGCGCGCAGATGCAGCAGCAGCGACTCGAAGCCCTGCCCGCTGCCGAAGATGCCGACGTTCGATGTCGTGGCCGCCGGCAGCAGGCCGCGCAGCGCGTCGAGCGCCTGCGCGCGCACGGTAGCGTTGTGCGCACCGGCGGTGACGCCCTCCGGCTTCGGCAGCCGCTGCGTGAAGTAGTCGATCGCGGTCGGCAACCAGGCGGCGTAGGTCTCGAAGCCGCGGTCGAGCGTCGCGACGAAGCGCTCACGGAGCCCGGCGTCGAGCTCGGCCGGCACGTGGTAGCGCCAGCGGCCGCCGTCGCGCTGCGTGTAGGGAATGTAGCGCGTCGACTGCTCCAGGTAGGCCATCAGCCGGCCCCACTCGAGCGCCTTGGTCAGCAGGTTGGAGGCGTGCTCCACCGCGACGTGGGCGCCGCCGAGCTGCGCCACCGAGTCGTCGCCGTAGTCGGCGAGCACCCGGTCGAAGAGGCGCTCGGCGCGCGCCCCGCCCATTTCACCCCCACCCTGGCCCTCCCCCGCTGCGCGGGGGCGGGAATCCGAGCTCCCTCCCCCGCCCTGCGGGGGGGGGTCGGGGTGGGGGCGAAACTCATCCAGAAACAACCGCCGCAGCGACTTCGGCGAGCGCGAGTAGCGCGCGAACAGCGCCGCCTTCACCACCTCGGGCAGGTTGCGCAGCGCGAAGACCGGCCGGTCGGTGTTGGTGAAGAACGGCTCCAGCGCCCGCCGTTCGTCGGCGCTGAACGCCTCGGCGGGCGCCGGCTCAGGCATCGAGCAGGTGGAAGACCAGACCGGTCTGCAGCTTGGGGAAGAAGTACGTCGACTTCTGCGGCATCGTCTGTCCGGCCAGGCAGGCGTCGGCCACCTCGCTCATGCGCGGCCGGCGCAGCAGGAGCGCCCCCTGCGCCTCGCCGCGCGTCACCGCCTCCAGCGCATGCTTGTCGTCGTGCGTGTAGAGCAGCTCGCCCTCCTGGCCGGCGCGCACGCAGTCGATGCCGAGTGTGTGGCCGAGCAGGAAGCTGTCGAGCACGGTGACGTCGAGGTGGCGGATGACCGGCTGCACGTCGGGCAGCGCGCGGTCGACCGCGGCGAGATCGCGCAGTGTCAGCAACACCGTACGGGTGCGGGTGCGCAGCCCGAGCACGCCGGGCGCCGTGGCAGCCTCGAGGCGGCGCCACAGGCTGGCGGCGTCGACGTCCTCGATGGTGAAGTGCTGGTTGAGCTCGCTGAGCGTGCGGTCCCCGATGCTGCCGCGCCACAGGCGGTGCGTCGGCAGCACCACCAGGCCGGGGTCGTCCATCGCGCACAGGTACATGAGCAGGAAGTTGTGCGGCGCGTCGGGATCGGTGTCGCCGGCGGCGTGGCGCTCGCCGCGATAGGTGAGCGCGGTCTCGTAGCGGTGGTGGCCGTCGGCGATGAACAGCTTGGTGTCGCCCATGCCGCGCACCAGGCGATCGACCAGCGCCGCGTCGGTCAGCTGCCAGACGCGATGCCGCTGGCCGCCCTCGCTCACGTCGATCCACGGCGCGCTGGTCTCGGCGGCGGTCAGCGCCGGCGCGGCGGCGTCGCGGCCGCCCGGGTAGACGCCGAAGATCGGGCTCAGGTTGGCGCGGCAGGCGTGCATCAGCTTGAGCCGGTCGGCCTTGGCGCTCGGAAAGGTGCGCTCGTGCGGCAGGATGTTGCCGTTGCTGAACGGCTGCAGGCGCACCGCCGCGAGCAGGCCGCTGCGCTGGTGCGGCGTGCCGTCGGCGAGCTGGAAGTCCTGCGCGTACCAGTACAGCGCCGGCGCCGCGTCCTGCACCAGCACGCCCTGGGCGCGCCAGTCGCGCAGCTCGGCGGCCGAGGCGGCGTAGCGATCCGGCGACTTGTTGAGGATCAGCCGCACGACGTTGTGCGGATTGCGCGCGTAGAGCCGGTCGAGCAGCGCGTCGTCGATGACGTCGTACGGCGGCGCGATGACGTCGGCCAGCGGCACCTTGCTGGCGTCGTAGTGGAGGGCGCGGAACGGTCGGAGCTCAATCATGTGTTTGTTCCCAAGTACTTCAACGCAGAGGCGCGGAGACGCGGAGCTCGCAGAGAAGGACTTCGAATTGCTTCCCTGTGTTCTCCGCGGCTCGGTGTCTCTGCGTTGACCGTCATTCAGAGTTTCGCCTGTAGCTTGGCATCCTTGTCGACCACCTTCGCCGCCATGTCGCGCTTGAACTCGTCGAGCTTGGCGGCCAGCGCCGGGTCGCCGACAGCGAGAATCTGCGCGGCGAGGATGCCGGCGTTCTCGGCGCCGCCCACCGCCACCGTCGCCACCGGCACGCCGCTTGGCATCTGCACGGTGGCGAGCAGCGCATCGAGGCCATTCAACGCCGTGGCGTTGAGCGGCACGCCGATCACCGGGCGCGTCGTGTGCGCCGCGACGACGCCGGCCAGGTGCGCCGCCGCGCCGGCGGCGGCGATGAACACGCCGATGCCGCGCGCCGCGCCGCCGCTGACGTACTCGCTGACCCGCGCCGGGGTGCGGTGCGCCGACATGACGTGCACCTCGCAGCCGATCCCGAACGCCTTCAGCCGTGCGACCGCGCCCTGCATGACCTCCCAGTCGCTGTCGCTGCCCATCAACACCGCTACCCGCGCTTGCGTCGTCATCGCTCCCGCTCCACGGCGCGCCGTCCGATGTCGCGCCGGCAATGCATGTCGTCCCAGGAGATCTGGTCGACCGCCTTATATGCTTCCGCCACCGCCGCGGTCACGTCGCTGCCCAGCGCGGTGACGCCGAGTACCCGCCCGCCGGTGGTGACCACCTGCCCGTCGCGCCGCGCCGTGGCGGCATGGAACACCATGCCGTCCTTCCACTCGCGCAACCCATCGAGGCCGTGGATGACCTTGCCGCGCTCGTAGTTGCCCGGATAGCCGCCGGCGGCGAGCACGACGCACACCGACGCGCGCGCATCCCAGTCCAGCGTCTGGCCAGCCAGCCGCCCGTCGATCGACGCCTGCATCAACTCGGCGAGGTCGCCGCGCAGGCGCGGCAGCAGCGCCTGACACTCCGGGTCGCCGAAGCGGCAGTTGAACTCCAGCACCTTGGGGCCGTCGGCGGTGATCATCAGCCCGGCGTAGAGTACGCCGGTGTAGACGATCTTGCGCTCGGCCAGCGCGCGCACCACCGGGATCATGATCTCTTGCATGACCCGCTCGTGCAGCGCCGGGGTCATGATCGGCGCCGGCGAGTAGGCGCCCATGCCGCCGGTGTTGGGCCCCTCGTCACCGTCGAAGGCGCGCTTGTGATCCTGCGACGAGGCGAGCGGCAGCACCGTCTCGCCGTCGCTCAGCGCCATGAACGAGACTTCCTCGCCAGCCAGGAACTCCTCGACCACGACGCGGTCGCCGGCCGCGCCGAAGCTGCGCCAGCGCATGATCTCGTCGATCGCCCTCTCCGCCTCGGCCACCGTCTCGCAGATCAGCACGCCCTTGCCCGCCGCCAGGCCGTCGGCCTTGACGACGATCGGCGCGCCCACCTCGTTGACGTAGCGCACCGCCTCGTCGGGGTCGGTGAAGCTGGAGAAGAAGCCGGTCGGCACCTTGGCGCGGCGCAGCAGATCCTTGGTGAAGGTCTTGCTGCCCTCCAGCTGCGCCGCGGCGCGCGTCGGCCCGAAGCCGCGCAGGCCCGCGGCGCGCAGGGCGTCGATCACGCCGAGGGTCAGCGGCAGCTCCGGCCCCGGCACCACCAGGTCGACGGCGTGGTCGCGCGCGAAGGCGACGATCGCCTCGACGTCCGCCACGTCGATCGCCACCGGCTCGGCCAACGCGTCGATGCCGGCGTTGCCCGGCGCGCACCAGATCTTCTCGACCCGTGGCGACTGCGCCAGCTTCCACACCAGCGCGTGCTCGCGCCCCCCACCGCCGATAACGAGAATCTTCATGCTTGTTTGCGCCAGGAGCGAGCGATGAGCGACGAGCGATGAGGAAGACCCTCGTCGCTCATCGCTCGTCGCTCATCGCTTGTCAGTGCCGGAAGTGCCGCACGCCGGTGAGCACCATCGCCAGGTTGAGCTTGTCGGCCGCGGCGATGACCTCGGCGTCGCGCACGCTGCCGCCGGGCTGGATGATCGCCGTCGCGCCGGCGGCGGCGGCTTCCTCGACGCCGTCGGGGAAGGGGAAGAAGGCGTCGCTGGCCAGCACCGAGTTGGCGAGCGAGATGCCCACCCGGCCGGCCTTGGCGCGCGCCGCGTGCACCGGGTCGACGCGCGAGGTGGCGCCGCCGCCGAGCGCCAGCGTGCGGTCGGCGCGCACGAACGCGATGGCGTTCGACTTGACGTGCTTCACCACCTTCAAGCCGAACGCCATGGCGGTGAGCTCGTCGTCGGTCGGCGGACGGCGCGTCACCACCTGGGCGTGCGCCGGATCCTCGATGGCGCGGTCGGTGTCCTGCATCAGCAGGCCGCCGGCGACGCTGCGCACCTCGCGCACCAGGCCGTCCATCGCCTGCGGCTTCCACACCATCAGGCGGCGGTTCTTTTTCTTCTTCAGGAATTCCAGCGCGTCGGGCGCGAACGACGGCGCGATCAGCACCTCGGTGAAGATCTCGTCGACGATCTCGCTCAGCTCCAGCGTCCAGGTCTGGTTGGTGATCAGGATGCCGCCGAACGGCGACTCCGGATCGGTCGCGTAGGCGGCGCGGTAGGCGGCGGCGACGCTGCTGCCGGTGGCGACGCCGCACGGCGTGTTGTGCTTCAGGATGGCCGCCGCCGGCGGGCCGCCGACCAGCTCGCGCATCAGCCACAGCGCGGCGTTGGTGTCCATGATGTTATTGTAGGACAGCTCCTTGCCGTGCAGCTGCTCGACGACGCTGAAGAAGTCGCCGTACAGCGCCGCCTTCTGGTGCGGGTTCTCGCCGTAGCGCAGATCCTGCGCCTTGCGCAGCGCCAGGTGCACGGTCTCGCCGAACGGCGCCTCCGCGGTGGCGTCGCGCGCCCCGAGCCAATCGGCGATGGCGCCGTCGTAGCGCGCCGTGGTCTGGAAGGCGCGCCGCGCCAGCCGCCAGCGCGTCGCGTCGGACAGGCCGCCGCCGCCGCCCTGCATCTCCTCCAGCACGCGGCCGTAGTCGGCCGGATCGGTGATCACGGCGACGTCGTGATGGTTCTTCGCCGCCGAGCGGATCATCGACGGACCGCCGATGTCGATGTTCTCGATCGCCTCTTCCAGCGTGCAGCCGGGCTTCGCCACCGTCGCTTCGAACGGGTAGAGCGTCACGACGACGAGGTCGATCGGCTTGATGCCGTTGGCCGCCATCTGCTCGCGGTGCTTGGCGTCGTCGCGCCGGCCGAGCAGGCCGCCGTGGATCTTCGGGTGCAGCGTCTTGACCCGACCGTCGAGGATCTCCGGCGAGCCGGTGAAATCGCTCACCTGCACCACCGGCACGCCGGCGTCGGCAATCGCCTTGAACGTCCCGCCGGTGGAGAGGATCTCGACCCCGAGCGCGTGCAACCCCTTGGCGAACTCGATCAGACCGGTCTTGTCGCTGACGCTGATCAGCGCGCGCTCGATGCGTTTCATGTGTGAAGATCTCCCGCCGCGATGTCTCCCAAATCCCCCCCAGGTTGTAAAGGTAGGTTGGCGCGACTATGCGAGACGCATGCGCGTCACGGTGAACGGCGATGCGCGCGAGCTGCGCGACGGCCTGACGGTGGACGAGTTGGTCCACGCACTCGGCCTCGGCACGCGCCGCGTCGCGGTCGAGATCAACCTCGACGTGGTGCCGCGCACCGAGTACGCGCAGCGCGCGCTGCACGACGGCGACGTGGTCGAGGTCGTGCAGTTCGTCGGCGGCGGGTGAGCGAGACGATGACCACCGATCCCTTCGTACTGGGCGGCCGCACCTACCGGTCGCGACTGATCGTCGGCACCGGCAAGTACAAGGACTTCGCCGAGACGCGCGCCGCGATCGATGCCGCCGGCGCCGAGATCGTCACCGTCGCGGTGCGGCGCGTGAACATCACCGATCCGCAGCAGGCCAACCTGCTCGACCATCTCGACCTGACGCGCATCACCATCCTGCCCAACACCGCCGGCTGCTACCCCGCCGCCGACGCCATCCGCACCGCGCGCCTGGCGCGCGAGGCCGGCGTCGGCGCGCTGGTCAAGGTCGAGGTGATCGGCGACGAGCGCACGCTGTTCCCCGATATGGGCGCGACGCTGGAGGCGTCGCAGGTGCTGGTGCGCGAGGGCTTCACCGTGCTGCCCTACATCATGGACGACCCGGTCGCCTGCCAGCGCTTCGCCGACATCGGCTGCGCGGCGGTGATGCCGCTGGCGGCGCCGATCGGCTCCGGCCTCGGCATCCGCAACCCGACCAACCTGCGCATCATCATCGAGCAGGCGACACTGCCGGTGATCGTCGACGCCGGCGTCGGCACGGCGTCGGACGTCGCGCTGGCGATGGAGCTGGGCTGCGACGCGGTGCTGCTCAACACCGCCATCGCCGGCGCCAAGCATCCGATCCTGATGGCCGAGGCGATGCGCCTCGGCGTCGAGGCCGGACGCAAAGCGTTCCGCGCCGGCCGCATCGGCAAGAAGCTCTACGCCACCGCCTCGAGCCCGCTCGACGGGCTGATCGAGTGAGCCGCGCGCCGTCGTCGGTCGCTGCCGAGGCGTGATGCCGACACCTGACGACCGGCGACCGATCGCGACGCCGGCCGCGTGGCGCGTCACCCTGGTCACCGATCGCGCAGCGACCGCGGGTCGGCCGCTGCTTGAAGTCGTCGCCGCGGCGCTCGCCGCTGGGGTCGGCGCGGTGCAGCTGCGCGAACGCGGCCTGCCAACGCGCGAGTTGCTGGCGCTCGCCGAAACGTTGCGCGCCGCGACAGCCGAAGTCGGCGCCGCGTTGCTGATCAATGATCGCGTCGACGTCGCGCTCGCCTGCGGCGCCGACGGGGTCCACCTGCCGGCGCACGGCATGACGGTGGCGGAAGCGCGGGCGCTGCTCGGACCGACGCGGCTGATCGGCGTCTCGACGCACGCGCCGGCCGAGGTCGCCGCCGCGGCCGCCGCCGGCGCCGACTTCGCCGTCTTCGGCCCGCTGTTCGACACCCCGTCGAAGCGCCCCTACGGCGCCCCGCTCGGAGTTGCTGCGCTTGCCGCCGCCCGCAGCGCGGCACCGGCGTTGCCGTTGATCGCCATCGGAGGAATCGACGCCGGTAACGCGGACCAGGTTCGCGCGCACGGCGCGGACGGTATCGCGGTCATCCGCGCCGTCCTGTCGGCCGGCGATCCCGGGCGCGCCGTGCAGGACCTGCGGCGCGGCTTCGGCGCGTAGCGCGCTTCACCACGACGACACGGCGGCACAACGAATCACAACGTCGTTGTGCCGTCGTGTCGTTGTGGTGAATCCGCGGCCTGCGAAGGCGCTCTCACCCGCCGCGGGTGTGCATCTCGAGGTGCGGATCGCGCTGCAGTTCGTCCGCCGGCAGCAGTGGGCTGCGGTCGCGTGCGGCGAGGCGCTGCTCGGCGCCGCGGTCGGTGCGGCCGCCCCAGATGCCGGCGATGAAGTCGGCGAGCTCGGCGCGCGGCGCGCCGGCGCGCAGGCGCTGGCGCAGGTCTGTGCCGAGGCGGGCGTAGAGGCAGAGGTACCACAGGCCGTCGGCGGTGAGGCGGGCGCGATCGCAACTGCGGCAGAACGGCTGGGTGGTGGATGAGATGATGCCGAACACCGTGCCGTCGGCGAGGCGGAAGCGGTCGGCGGGGGCCGACGACTCCTCGCGCAGCGGCTCGATGCGGCCGTAGCGCGCGCCGAGATCGGCGAGCATGGCGTCGCGCGCGTACACCTTGTCCCACTGCCAGTGGGTCGCGCCGCCGACGTCCATGTATTCGATGAAGCGCACCTCGGCGCCGAACGGGCGGGCGAATTCGATCAGCGCGGCGAGCTCGTCGTCGTTCACGCCGCGCATCACCACCGTGTCGATCTTCAGCGGCCGGAAGCCGGCCGCGTCGGCGGCGCGGATTCCCTCCAGCACCTGCGCCAGGCTGTCGCGTCGGGTCAGCTGTTCGAAGCGCTCCGGGCGCAGCGTGTCGAGGCTGACCGTCAGCCGGTGCAGACCAGCCTCCTTGAGCGCCGCCGCCTGCTCGGCGAGCAGCACCCCGTTGGTGGTCATCGCCAGGTCGCGCAGCGCCGGCTTGGCGGCCAGCAGTCGCACCAGCGCGGGCAGGCCGTGGCGCAGCAGCGGCTCGCCGCCGGTGAGGCGGACGCGATCGATGCCGACGTCGGTGAACGCGTCGACCAGCGTCGCGATCTCCTCGAAGCTCAGGATGTCGCGGCGCGGCAGCCAGGCGTAGTGCTCCTCCGGCATGCAGTAGGCGCACCGCAGGTTGCAGCGGTCGGTGACCGAGATGCGCAGGTTGCGGAGCGGCCGGCCCTGCCGGTCGGCGACGGGAGACATCCGCCGGGCAGTATGCCGGGGCCGCGCGAGGCGCGGAAGAGCCCCCCGCCGGATGATCGTCACCGGCGTCGACGTTGAGGGCGGCGGCCGAACGTGGCATCCCGGGCACAGGCCCACCCGATGTCGATCAGCATTCTCCCCGTCCCCAGCCGCGTCCTCGCCGGCAATCCGCTCGGCGACGCGGCCGAGCGGCGGGTGCCGGTCTACCTGCCGCCCGGCTACGAGGACTCGGCCGAGCGCTATCCGGTGGTGCTGTTCCTCGCCGGCTTCGGCGGCGGCGGCACCTATCTGCTGTCCGAATCGTTGTGGGGCGAGACGCTGCCGCAGCGCCTCGACCGCCTGATCCGCGCCGGCGTGGTGCGGCCGCTGATCCTGGTGATGGCGGACTGCCTGACCCGCTACGGCGGCAGCCAGTACATCAACTCCGCCGGCACCGGCCGCTACGAGGACCACCTGGTCGACGAGCTGATCCCGCTGATCGACGCCAGCTTCCGCACCGAGCCGCGGCGCGAGCGCCGCGCGGTGATGGGCAAGAGCTCCGGCGGCTACGGCGCGACGGTGCTGGCGATGCGCCACCCCGAGGTGTTCGGCGCCGCCGTCGACCACTCCGGCGACAAGTACTTCGACCACTGCTATCGCGCCGACATCCCCGCCTGCGTCGCGGCGCTGGCGGCCTACGACGCCTCGCCGGCGCGCTTCCTCGCCGCGTTCCCGCAGCCGCCGACCAACCGCGGCCGCCACTGGTTCACGCTGGTCAACATGCTGGCGATGGCCTCGTGCTACTCGCCCAACCCGGACGACCCGGCCGGTTTCGACCTGCCCTTCGACCCGCAGACCGGCGAGCTGCGCGACGCGGTGTGGCAGCGCTGGCTGGCGCACGATCCGGTCGAGCTCGCCGCCATGCACGTCGGCTCGTTGCAGCGCCTGGCGCTGTACTATCTCGACTGCGGGCGCTGGGACGAGCACCACCTGCAGCTCGGCAACCGCATCTACACCCGCCGCCTGAGCGCTCTCGGCGTGCCGCACGTCTACGAGGAATTCGACGGCGGCCACATGAACGTCGCGCACCGCTACGACGGCTCGCTGCAGCGCCTCTCGGCGCTGTGGGGTGCCTGAATCGCCTCGCCTACTTCTTCACGATCGGGGCGCGCAGCTGCACCGGCGGTGCTTTGTGGCGGTCGCGCAGGCGCAGGTTGAGCATCTCGACCATCACCGAGAAGCCCATGGCGAAATAGATGTAGCCGCGCGGGATGTGGAAGTGCAGGCCGTCGGCGATCAGCGCGACGCCGATCAGCAGCAGGAAGCTGAGCGCCAGCATCTTCACCGTCGGGTGGGCCTCGACGAAGTCGCCGATGGTGCCGGAGAAGAACATCATCATCACCACCGCGATCATCACCGCGGCGACCATCACCGGCACGTCGTTGGTCATGCCGACGGCGGTGATCACCGAGTCGAGCGAGAAGACGATGTCGAGCAGCACGATCTGCGTGATCACCATGTTGAACGACGGGTGCACGCGCACCGACACCTCGTGCTCGGCGCCCTCCAGCTTGTCGTGGATCTCGTAGGTGCTCTTGGCGAGCAGGAAGAGGCCGCCGAGCAGCAGGATGAGGTCGCGCCCCGAGACCTCCTGGCCCAGCACGCCGAACAGCGGCGCGGTGAGGCGCACCAGCCAGCTCAGCGACAGCAGCAGCAGGACGCGCGTGATCATCGCCAGGCCGAGACCGATGACGCGGGCGCGCTGCTGCAGGTCCTTGCGCAGCTTGCCGGCGAGAATCGAGATGAAGACGATGTTGTCGATGCCGAGCACCAGCTCGAGCACCGTCAACGTCGCCAGGGCGATCCACATCTCCGGGTTCGACAACGCGTCCATGGGCGGCGCTCTTATGTGACGCGGCGGGCGCGGCCAAGGGGCGGCGGGCGGTTCGGAAGCGACGAGCGATGAGCGATGAGCAATGAGTGGGCGCTCCCTCATCGCTCGTCGCTCATCGCTTCCACACCCGCGCACCACCCGATCGCACGAACGCAGAAGCGCCTTGCCGCGGCGGGCGGCGGCCGGTTAGCGCTGGCGCATGAGAGACTACCGCATCCGCCGGGCCGCGGTCGGCGACGCGGCGGGCATCGGCTGGCATCGGGCGGCGATGTTCCGCGACATGGGCTGGATCGACGAGGACGAGCTCGAGGGGCTGACCGCGACCTGCCGCGCGGCGATGGCCGTGGCGCTGGCGAGCGGCGAGTATCTCGGCTGGGTGGTCGAGCGCGACGGCGGGCTGGTCGCCGGCGGCGGCGTGCTGGTGCGGCCGCTGCTGCCCGGTCCCGGCCATCCGGACGGCGGCCGCGAGGCGTACGTGCTCAACGTGTATGTCGAGCCCGCGCATCGCCGCCACGGCCTGGCGCGCCGGTTGATGGAAGAGATCCTCGCGTGGAGCCGTACGTCCGGCATCCGGCGCGTCAGCCTGCACGCCTCCGACGCCGGCCGGCCGCTCTATCTCGCTCTCGGCTTCACGCCGACGAATGAGCTCAGGAGGGAAGCGATGAGCGACGAGCGATGAGCGATGAGTGGACCTGCGCCACTGCCGCCCTCATCGCTCATCGCTCATCGCTTTCAACTCCTCCGCCGTGCTGGTGCGGCCGAGCACCGCGTTGCGCGCCGGGAAGCGGCCGAAGCGGGCGATCGTCTGCTGGTGGCCGCGCGCGTGGGCGAGGAACTGCTCGGCGGCGTCGCGCAGCTCCGGCGGCGCGTCGGCGGCGAGCGCGGTGTAGGCGCCGACACTGCGCGCCTGGATGGCGGGATCCTCGCTGTGCTCGAGCGGCAGGTAGAAGACGCTGCGGGCGAAGAAGTCGAGCTGGCAGTCGAGTCCGGCGTCGATGCCGGTGAGCACCAGGCGCAGCGCGTAGGGGTCGGCGGCATAGGCGTCGACGCGGTCGCGGTAGACGTTGCGGGTGAACTGATCGAGCAGCACCACCAGCGCCAGGCGGCCGCGCGCGCTGCCGGCCCAGTGGTCGAGCTGGCGATGGGTGGCGGCGCAGACCAAGCCGCCGAAGCGCCGGCGCACCTCGGCGTCGAAGTCCGGATCGGCGGTGAACCAGCGCACGACGCGGGCGCGGCGCGGCGCGGCCGCTTCGTCCGCCGGGCCGAACCAGAACGCCAGCACCTCCTCGATGGGCGCGGTGTCGGGGGGCCCGACCGCGGCGTCGATCGCCGCCTCGAGCCGGTCGTTGCCCCAGAACAGCTCGTCACCGACGGTGCACGACGGGGCGCCGAAGATGCCGCGCGCGATCGCCGCGTCGGTCTGCGCGCGCAGCGCCTGCTTGACGTCGTCCGCCTGGGCGCGCGCCAGCCAGGTCGCGGCCGACTGGCCGATGGCCTCCAGGATCTCACCGATCACCGGCGCCTCGCCGATGGCGCGGTCGGCGGCGAAGTTGGCGGTGTACACGGCGCGCACGAAACGGCCGATCCACGGCTCCGCGGCGGCGGCGCAGGCGACGCGCGCGGCGACCAGGCTGCCGCGCGGGAAGGCGCTCGGGCGGCGCAGCGGCACACCGGCGGCGGCGCACAGCCGCTCCATGTCGCGCCACATGTTGCGCCCCTTCACCGGGTAGATGTTGAACGGCGAGTCGTTCCAGCCCTGCGCGGCGAAGATCGGACCGAGCAGGAACGGGCGCCAGCGCAACGGCACGCCGGCGGCGGCGCACAGCGCCTCGACCCGCATCGCGGCGGGATAGGAGTAGGTGCTGGCGAACTCGAACCAGAACTCGAGCGGGGCGGGCATGCCCGCCTGCTTAACGCGAGCTCGCCACCTGCGCCATCACCGGGCGTTGGCCGAGCGGCAGGCGCAGGCGGAAGGTGGCGCCGCCGTCGGGATTGGCGATCGCCCACAGGCGTCCGTTGTGCGACTCGGCGATGGTGCGGCTGATCGACAGCCCCATGCCGAGGCCGGTCGGCTTGGTCGAGAAGAAGGGCTCGAAGACGTGGTCGGCGACGTCGGGCGGCAGGCCGGGTCCGCTGTCGCGCACGCTCAGCTCGACCTCGTCGCCGGGCAACGCGCGGGTGGTGATGCGCAGGCGGCGCGTCCCGTTCGACGCCGCCATCGCCTCGATCGCGTTGCGCAGCAGGTTGAGCACCACCTGCTCGATCTGGATGGCGTCGCCGAGGACGCGCGGCAGCGCGTCGGCGAGCTCACACGCCACCTCGACGCTCTGCTGGCGCGCCTCCGGCTCGACGATGCGCAGCGCCTCGGTCGCCACCTCGTTGAGGTCGACCCAGTCCTGCCGGGTCGCGTCCTTGCGGATCAGGTGGCGCAGGCGGCGGATGATCTCGCCGGCGCGCAGCGCCTCGGCCGCGATGCTGTCGATCACCGGCAGCACCGCCGCGACGTCGTGCGGCCTGTCGCGCAGGCGGCGCGCGCTGCCGGTGGCGTAGTTGACGATCGCCGCTAGCGGCTGGTTGATCTCGTGCGCCAGGCCGGCCGCCATCTCGCCCATGGTCGACAGGCGCAACACGTGCGTCAGCTCGGCCTGGTGCTGGCGGGCGGCCTCCTCGGCGCGGTGGCGCTCGCTGACGTCGCTGCTGAAGATCGCCAGCCCGGTGACGACGCCGGCGCGCACGATCGGATTGAACGACGTGACGAAGTAGCGCGTGCCGCTCGGCTGCTGCGAGCTGTGCGCGACCTCGAAGCGCTCGCCGGCCAGGCCGCGCTGATACAGCGGCGCCCAGAACTCCTCGAACTCGCGCCGCGCGGCGGGCGGAAAGGCGGCGAGCTGGTCCGGCATCGCGACGCCGTGCGCGGCGGCGAAGCGGCGCCGCACCACCGCATTGCAGGCGGTCAGATTGAGCTCGCGGTCGATCGACCAGATCGCGTCGTCGGCGTTCTCGATCACCGCCGTCGCCGCCGCCTCGGACTGGCGCAGCTCGTCGAGCGTGCGGGCGCGCTCGCCGATCTCGGCCTGCAGCGCCTGGTTGACGCGCTCCAGCTCGGCGGTGCGCTCGATGACGCGCGCCTCGAGCTGCTCGTTGAGCCGCCGCACCTCCTGCTCGGCGCGGCGCTGCTCGGCCTGGCGGCGTGCCAGCGCCTGGCGGCTCGCCTCGAACTCGGCGGCGACGTAGATCGACGCACCCAGGCCGATTGCCAGGCCGAGCACCGGATAGCGCAGCAGGTTGTCGATGCTGCCCTCCGCCAGCACCATGGTCGCCACCGTCGACAGCGTCGCGATGGCGACCACGACCACCTGCGGCCCGACGCCCCAGGGCAGCAGCGTCGCCGCCGCCAGCGCGACGGCGAGCGTCAGCAGCATGGTCGTCTGGCCCTCCCCGGCCATCAGCGCCGAGGCGGTGCTCAGCGCGTACATCGCGGCGATGCAGGTGAGACCGACGAAGACGACCTGGCGGCGGGTGCGCGGCCCGCGCAGCGCGCTCAACGACCAGCCGATGACGGCCAGCGCGGCGAGCTTCATGCTCCAGTACAGCGCCAGCTCGTCGCGCTGCAGCAGGCGTAGGTCGAAGAGCGCGAACAGGATGATCGGCGCGATGCACAACGTCACCGCGATGCGCAGCCGGCGCGCCAGCAATGCGGCACCGCTGGCGTCGGGGTCGAGCGGGGGAACGAGCGGCTCGGCGTGCACGGCCGGAGCCTAGCGCAGCTCGGACCCGCTTGGCGATCAGAAGTACGGCGCGGCGCGGCGGCGCGCCGCCAGGGCGCGGCGCCGCACCCAGACCAATCCGAGCGCGCCGGGCAGCAGGAAGGCGGCGACGATGGCCGGCG
>JANRJF010000480.1:0-19176 GCA_033764095.1 Deltaproteobacteria bacterium
GGCGCTGGCGCACGCCGCGCGCGGCCTCGACCCGGCGGCGCGCGCCCGCTTCCTGGCGCCGCGCGCCCGCTTGTACACCGCCGACTGGGTCGACTGCCCGCTCGCCGAGCGCGGCGAGCGACGCTGCCGCGTCGGCGTCAACGACCCCGGCGGCAGCATCGAGGCGGTGCGCTACCCGGCCGACGATCCGCGCCTGGCGCGCGTCGAGCGCGGCGGCGGCCCGTCGCGTGATGCCACCCCCGACCTGCTGCGCGTCGCCATCGGCGACGGCGTCGAGACCGTCGCCGGCGCCGCGCAGCCGGACGGCGTCGGCGTGCTGATCGACGCCGATCGGCACCGCGCCCTGGTCGGCACGCCGAACGCCATCGCCTCGACCTACGTCCAGCTGCTCTTCCTCGACGGCCGCGGCCTGCGGCACTTCACCAAGCTCGACGACCGCAGCGGCGCCTGGAATCGGCGCGTCGCCAGCTGGCGGATCGACTGGGACGCGCCGCGTTGATCGCAATGAGGTGTCCCTCATCACCACGACACGGCGGCACAACGACCTCCCGGGTCGTGGTGTCGTGGTGCCGTGGTGGTGAGATCCCGCCAGGGCGAGGCTAGCGCCGCGTGCGCGTCGCGATCCTGCATCCCGACCTCGGCATCGGCGGCGCCGAGCGCCTGGTGGTGGACGTCGCGCTCGGGCTGCGCGCCTACGGCCACCAGGCGGTGATCCACACCGCCCGCCACGATCCGGCGCACGCCTTCGCGGCGACCTGCGACGGGCGCGTCGACGTGCGCGTGCACGGCCGCTGGTTGCCGCTGCACATCGGCGGCGCCCTGCGCGCGCCGGCGGCGGTGGCGCGCATGCTGGCGGTGGCGCGCGGGGCACTCGGCGAGCCGTGCGACGCGCTGTTCTGCGACGTGCTGTCGCACTACCTGCCACTGCTGCGGCGCGTCGCCAAGCGGCCGATCGTCTTCTACGGCCACTACCCCGACCTGCTCCTGACGCCGCCGCGCGTACCGCGCTGGTACCGCGCCTACCGCCGCCCGCTCGACCGTTGGGAGGAGTCGGGCCTGCTCGCCGCCGATCGCGTCCTGGTCAACAGCGCGTTCACCGCCGCCGCCTTCGACCGCGCCTTCCCGCGCCTCGGCGGTCCGCCGCCGGTGATGCACCCAAGCGTCGCACTGCCGCCGCGCGGCGCGCCGCCGCCGTCGCAGTGCACGCTGCTGCTCAGCCTCAGCCGCCTGGTGCCCGGCAAGAACCACCGCCTGGCGCTGGAGGCGTTCGCCCAGCTGTGCGCGCAGCTGCCGGCCGAGCGCGCCGCCGCGCAGCGCCTGGTCATCGCCGGCGGCTACGACCCGCGCCTGCCCGAGGCCGTCCGCTACGTCGCCGAGCTGGAGGCGCGCGCCACCGCGCTCGGCCTCCGCCCGCAGGTCCGCATCCGCCGCTCGCCGAGCGACGCCGAATGCCAGGCGCTGTACGCCAGTGCGCGCGCCGTGCTCTTCGCCTCGACCAACGAGCACTTCGGCTACGTGCCGCTGGAGGCGATGGCGATGGAACGTCCGGTGATCGCGCCCGACTCCGGCGGACCGCGCGAGACGGTGCGCGACGGCGAGACCGGCTTTCTCTGCGCGCCGACGCCGCAGGCGTTCGCTGCCGCGGCACGCCGCCTGGTCGAGGACGGCACGTTCGCCGATCGGCTCGGCGCCGCCGGACGGCAACGCGTCGCGCAGCACTTCAGCTTCGATCGTTTCGCCGCGCAGCTCGACACACTGCTGCGCTCGCTGCGCCCCGACTAGCGTACCGTCGTCGAGCATGCATGCCACGCCCTGCGCCGGCACGGACGACACGGAAGCAGGCTGCGGATTACACGGAGACGGCGATCGAGTTTTCAATCTGATCTCCCTGTCCGCTGTGTCTCCGTGCCCTCCGTGAGATCCGTGGCCATGCCCCGCGCGTGACGCGTGCGTCCGCTCAGCCCGGCTCCGCCTCGGCTGACGCGGGAGGTGGGCGAGTCCCTGCAACCCGGACTGCCGCGCCAGCCTTCGCCGCGCTCCCGCGCGGCGGCGATCTTTGTCAGATCGAGGCGAGTGTGCTGTTGCTCTGCCGGGCCCGCGCATGACCATTCGCAAGATTCTCAGCGCCTGTGTCGCCATGGTGCCGGCCGAGCGCCGCCCCGGCTGGGCCGCGCTGCCGGTGCTGGCCCTGGTCACCGCGCTCGCCGAGGCGGGCGCCGCCGCGGCGGTGTTCGGCCTGATCACGCTGGTCGGCGACCCGACGCAGATGTCGCGCATCCCGATCGCCGCCTGGCTGGCGGCGCGCATGCCCGACCGTCAACCGCAGGAGCTGATCGTCATCCTGGCGCTGCTGGTCGTCGTCTACCACGTCGGCAAGAGCGCGCTGGTCGTCTGGACGCAGTACCTGCGCCACCGCATCGTCGGCGAGTCGAGCGCCGCGCTGGCCTCGGCGATGCTGCGCGGCTACCTGCTGGCGCCCTACCCGTTCCACTTCCGCCGCCATTCGGCCGAGCTCATCCGCAACACGACGCTGAACGTCGACGCGGTATTCGTCGCCCTCGCCGCCGCCGCGTCGATCCTCTCCGAGCTGCTGGTCGGCGCCGGCATCATCGCCGTGCTGCTCGCCGCCTCGCCGCTGGTGACGCTGATCGCCGGCGTCCTGCTGGTCGGCCTGACGCTCGCGCTGCTGCTCGCCACCCGCCGCATGGCCGAGCGGGCCGGCGGCGCCGTGCACGAGCTCAGCCGCGAGATGCTGCAGACCCTGCAGCACGCGCTCGGTGCGCTGAAGGAGATCAAGGCGCTCGGCCGCGAGGACTTCTTCACCCGCGCCTACGCCGAGCAGCAGCGCGCCCGCCTGCAGCTCGGCTACGTCGGCGTGACGCTCGACGCGCTGCCGCCGCTGGTGTTCGAGACCGTCTTCGTCTGCGGCGCCCTCTTGGTGATCGCCCTGCTCAGCGCCACCGGCCGCATCGGCGCCGGCGGCCTGCCGCTGCTCGGCCTGTTCGCCTACGCCGGCTTCCGCATCGTGCCGATGGCCAACCGCATCACCTGGCGGCTGAACGAGATCCGCGGCCGCGAAGCGCCGGTGCGGGCGCTCTACCGCGACTTCCGCCTGTTCACCGGGCACGCGCAGACCGACGCGGCACACGACACGCCGGTGAGCTTCCGCGCCACACTCGCACTGGAGGGCGTGTCGTACACCTACCCGGAGACCGCCGGCCCGGCGCTGCGCGGCGTGACGCTCGCCATCCGCCGCGGCGAGGCGCTGGCGGTGTTCGGCCCGACCGGGGCGGGAAAGAGCACGTTGATCGATCTGGTCGTCGGCCTGCTGCCGCCGACCAGCGGCCGCGTCACCGTCGACGGCGTCGACCTCGCCGGCCGCGAATCCGCCTGGCGGCGGCACGTCGGCTACGTCCCGCAGACCATCGTGCTGCTCGACGACAGCCTGCGCCGCAACGTCGCGCTCGGCATCCCGCCGCACGAGATCGACCCGCAGCGCCTCACCGCCGCGCTGCGCATCGCCCAGCTCGACGCGTTCGTCGCGACCCTGCCGGAGGGCCTCGACACGCGCGTCGGCGAGCGCGGCGTGCGGCTCTCCGGCGGCGAGCGCCAGCGCGTCGGCATCGCCCGCGCCCTCTACCACGACCCCGACGTGGTGGTGCTCGACGAGGCCACCGCGGCGCTCGACGCCGCCACCGAGACGGCATTGACCGACGCGCTGCGCGCCCTGCACGGCCGCAAGACGGTGCTGCTGATCAGCCACCGCCTCGCCACCGTGCGCGCCTGCGACCGCATCGCGCTGATCAGCGGCGGCACGCTGCTCGACTGCGGCACCGCCGACGAGCTGCAGGCGCGCAGCGCCGAGTTCCGCCGCCTGGCCAACGCGACCCCGGCGCAGGCGCGCTCGGCGTAGAGATCGAGATGCCCGGCGAACTGCGCGGCATCCGCACCGGGTGTTGCGCGATCTCGCCGGCGCGCCCCCTTTCTCCGACCCACGCGCCGCCGCTGTTGAGCTGCGGCGCTTCCTCGACGCGCTGTAACCACCACGACACCACGGCACAACGACTGTCGTTGCGTGTCGTGGTGCCGTGGTGTCGTAGTGGTGGATCTACGCAGCGGACCGGAAGCCCGCCACCAGCGCGTCGAGCGCGGCGCGGCGCGGGCCGAGGGTGGTGTCGAAGGCGCGCGAGCGTTTGACGAACAGGTGTGCGTCGCACTCCCAGGTGAAGCCCATGCCGCCGTGGTTCTGCACGTTGTCGGCGGCGTTCTGCAGGTAGGCGTTGGCGCACAGCACTTTCGCCACCTGCGTCTGGAAGTCGGCGTCGGCGGCGCCGTCGCGCACCGCCACCGCCGCGTAGGTCGTCGCGCTGCGCGCCACCTCGGCGCGCACCGCCATGTCGGCGCAGCGATGCTTGACCGCCTGGAACGAGCCGATCGGCTTGCCGAACTGCTGGCGCACCTTGGCGTACTCGACCGACTGCTCGACGGTGCGGGCGATGCCGCCCACCGCTTCGGCGCAGTGCAGCACGCTGGCGGCGCGGCGCAGCGCCGCCGCCGGCGTCGGCAGCGCGACGGCGGGCGCGCGCTCGAAGTGCACGCGGCCGGCCGGGTTGGTGGCGTCGAGGCTCGGGCCGGCGTCGACCTGCACGCCGGCGTCGCGCGGCACGAACCAGGCGCTGTCGCCGTCGACGACCAGGAACGCGTCCGCCAGCCCCGCGCCCAGCACCGCCTCGCGCCGGCCGGACAACGTGCCGCCGTCGGCGCGCAGCGCGCCGCCCCAGGCGTCGAGGCAGAGCGCGACGCGCAGCTCGCCGGCGACGACGCGCGGCAGCGCCGCGTGCCCGGCGTCGGCCAGCGCTCGCGCCGCCAGCACGGAGCCGAGCCACGGTCCCGGCGCCAGCACCCGCCCGAGCTCCTCGAACAGCACCATCTCCTCGGTCAGCGCGTAGCCGGCGCCGCCCGCCGACTCGGGCAGCGCCAGGCCGAAGAAGCCCAGCTCGGCGGCCGCGCGCCACAGCGCGTCGAACGCCGCGGGCTCGGCGCCGCACAGCGCGCGCACGCGCGCCATCGGCAGCTCGGCATCGAGAAAGGCGCGCACCGAATCGCGGATCGCATCCTGTTCGGCGGTCGGCATCAGATCCATGCAGGTACCTCGGAAAACGAATTCACCAGAGAGACACAGAGGCAGCGAGAGGAATCAAGAGCGAGATCCTTCTCCGTGCCTCTGTGACTCTGTGGTGAATTCCGATCTACTTGGCTTTGAAGAACGTCGCGTCCTGCTTGACGATGGTCGAGAGGGCGGCGGAGATGCACTGCGGCGCGTCGTTGCCGCGCAGCTGCACGGTGACGCTGGTGGCGCTCTGCAGCGCCGCGGCCACCGCGGGCAGGTTGGGCCCCTTGCCCTTCACCAGTGCCTTCGACTTGCCGGCCTCGCCGCCCTTCAGCTGCAGCTTGAAGATGCCGTCGGCAGCGAGCGCGTCATCCTTGTACTTGTAGCCCTTGCCGTCTGGCGGCATGCCGCCGAGATCGGCCCAGCAGGCGGCGCTGCCACAGGTGTCGCCGGCGCGATCCACGTCGTACTCGGCGACCAGCGCGCCTGCCGTCCCGCCATAGACGCACAGGCTGTAGGCGGTGCCGCCGCCGCCGAGCGGGTTGCCGAAGTCGGTCTGCGTCAACGCCGGGCCGCCGATGAACTTGGCGAGCAGCTTCTCTTTGCCGGCCGGCGCTTCCTTGCTCTGGAAGAGGGCCTTCGCGGCATTGCCGCAGGCGCCGTCGGGCGTCGCCGGGCAGCCCGGCGGATTGCACGGCGTGGTCGACGGCAGCGACGCGCTGGCGGCGGCGTTGTTCTTCGGCGTCAGCGTGTCGCTGCAGGTGAAGTCGCTGCTGTTGTTGTTCGACTGGGCGACGCGCTGCAGGCTGTGGCCGTCGCCGTTCGCCGTCGTCGCGGTGCCGATCAGCGGATTGCTCGGCCCGCTGTAGGTGCCGTAGGCGAGGCAGTCGACGTAGTTGGTGAAGACGGTGCGGCTCCAACTCCCCGGTGCGGCAGGCGACACGCCGCCACCGCCGCCGAAGCAGACCATGCCGCCGCCGCTCGGCAGGATGCCCGCTGGCATGATGAAGTCGGCGGTGACGCCACTGGCGGTCTGGAATGCGGTGGTCGCCACCAGCCAGGTCACCCCGGCGCCGCTCGCGGCGACGTTGCTCGGCACCACCAGGATGTCGCCGACGTAGGCGCCGCTGCTGTCGAAGGCGGCGAGCACGCTGTTCTGGACGAAGTTCTGGAAGCTGCCGAGCATGCGGATCTCGATGAACTGCGCGGCGGGGTTGCCGCCGTAGCTCGTACCGACCTCGTCGATGACGGCGAGATGGAACAACCCGTTGGACGGCGTGCTGGCGATCACCAGAGCCAGCAGGCCGACGACGACCCCGAGCGTGCGACGGCGCATGAGCCTTCCCCCCTTGTTGCGACTGGGTCGGACCCTAGGTCCGTGGCGCAAGTAGAGTCAACTCGGTCGGCGCGCTATCACCGCCCGGCCATGCCGCCGCTCGTCCGCCCGCTCGCCATCGCGCTGCTGCTCGGCCTCGGCGCCTGCCGCTCGGCGCCGGACGACGCGCCGGCGCGGCCGCCCGGCGCGCTGCACGACCACACGCCGCGGCACGGTGGCGTGGTGGCGATGGTCGGCATGATCCACCTCGAGGCGCTGGCGCTGCCCGACGGCCGCGTCCGCCTCTACCTCACCGATCTCTACCGCCAGCCGCTGCCGCTCGACGCGGTCGCGGGCGCGGTGACGCTGCGCCTGCGCGATCAGGCCCCGACCCTGCCGCTGGCGCGCGGCGCCGATGCGCTGGAGGCGCAGGGGCCGCCGCTCGCCGGCGAGGTCATCGCCGCCTTCGCGCTGACCCGCGACGGCGCCCCGGTCGAAGCGAACTTCATGCTGCCGGTGGCGGCGAGCGGCGGTAGCGCGCCGACCGGCGCGGCGGGAATCCCGCTCGACGGCTGCGTCGCCCCGCCGGCCGGCGGCGGCGGTCGGCTGCCGCGCTGCACGCTGCGCTTCGCCCGCCCGGTGGCCGCGCTGGCGGGCAACGCGGCGCGCGCGCTGCTGGCGGTCGCAGTGGTCGACCAGGGCATGAGCGCCTGGCGCCTGCCGGGCGGTACCTTCGCCTTCGGCTTCGCCGCGCCGCCGGCAGTCGCGCTCGCCGTGCCCGAGCCGCCGCATCCGGAGGCCCCAAACGCGCTCGTCGCCAGCCCCGACGGCAGCGAGATCGCGATGGCGCTGGAGAACCGGCTGATCGTCTACGACGCCGCCGACGGCCGCCTGCGCCGCAGCTTCAATGGGCCGGGCGGCATCATCCGCGCCGCCGCCTGGATGCCGGACGGCCGCGCGCTGTTGGTCACCAGCTTCTATCGCGCCGCCGCCGTGCTGCTCGCCGCCGACGACGGCCGCGTGCTGCGCCAGTACGCGGTACCGCGCGAGGGCGCCGGCCTGGCCATCGCCGCCGACGGCCGCCTCGCGATCGGCGACGAGCAGGGCGGCGTCAGCGTCTTCGCGACTGACGCCGAGCGACCGGCGTATGCGGTTGCCGGCGGGCGCGGTCCGGCCCGCGCCGTTGCCTTCGCCGGCGCGCAGCTGCTGATCGGCGGCGACGACGGCCGGCTGCGCGCCGTCGCGGCGTCGAACGGCGCGCCGCACTTCGATCTGCCCCTGCCGGCGGCCATCCACCAGCTCGCCGTCAGCCCCGATGGCAGCCGCGTCGCCGCCGCCGTCGGCCTCGCCGGCGACGTCGCGCTGGTCAGCCTCGCCGACGGCCGCGTCGTCGCAACGCTACCCGGCGCCGGTGCGCAGGTCCTCGCCCTGGCGTGGACAACCGCAACGCTGGCGGTCGGCGACGTCAACGGCCGCGTGGCACTCTGGGAACCGCGGTAGCCGGCCCGACCTGCTGCCGGCCCGGCGGCGCCGCGGACGCGCACGGCGGCGCTGCGCGCCGCCGGCCGACACCAGGTCGGCCGGCTACCAGGACCACTTGATGGCCGCCTGTTGCGCCGGCCGGCTATCCAGACCACTCCAGTGGGGCATATCCCCCACCGGGTGCGCGCTGCCCCCCAGGAGGAGGCGCTCCGGCCGCCGCGCCGCGCCGACGAAGCCTCCGCGCCGGCGCGGCATGGCGCGTGCAATCGCCCTCTGCGCTGCCGACACACGGCAGCCGGATCACAAGGAGGATGCGATGCACAGCAACAGGAACTGGATGCGAATCGGAGTGGCGACCGCGTTGGCGTTGGCCATGCAGGTCGGCGCGGCGCAGGCGCGCGACAAGATCGAATCGAACCTGACCAGCCCGAGCGGCGAGCGCGCCGCCGGGCGGGCGCGCGTGCTGGTCGCGCAGCCGAGCAACGGGCGCCTCGATCTGCGCGTGCGCGGACTGGCGCCGAACCAGCGCTTCGACGTGCTGGTCGGCGCGGTGAAGGTCGGGACGCTGCAGACCACCGGCGGCGGCCAGGGCGGCCTGCGCTTCCGCTCGCGTCCGCGCGGACGCGACCTGCTGCTCGGCTTCGACCCGCGCGGCGCGCTGCTCACCGTGCGCGACGCGAGCGGCGTCGACGTGCTGGTCGGCACCATCGCCAGCGGCGGCAGCGGCAACAGCGGTCACGGCGGCGGTGGCGGTGGCGGCGACGATGGCGACAAGCTCGCCTGCTGCATCCCCGACGACCGCGGCACCGAGTGTGAGGATCGCACCGCCGAGGCCTGCCTGGCGCAGGGCGGCACGCCGGCGGCCACGACTTCCTGCCTGCCGAATCCGTGTGAAGGCGCGCCGCCGGTCGAGACCGACGTCGTCTGCTGCCTGCCCGACGACAGCGGGCCGGAGTGCGAGGACCGCACGGTGGCGGAGTGCATGGCGCAGGGCGGCACGGTGGTCGCCGCGACCAGCTGTGCCGACAACCCGTGCAGCGCGACGCCGCCGGCCGACCCCGACATCCAGTGCTGCCTGCCGGACGACAGCGGCAGCGAGTGCGAGGATCGCACCCCGGCGCAGTGCGCCGCGCAGGGCGGCGTCGACATGGGCCCCGGCAGCTGCAGTCCCAACCCGTGCGCCGACCTCGCCGCGCCCGGCGACGACTCGGGCGGCGACCATGGCGGCGGCTCCGGCGGTGGCGGACGGCACGGCGGTCAGAACGAGAGCGGCGACGACCGCGGCCGCGACACCCGCCCCGGGTACTACTGACCCGCCGCCGCGATCACTGCCCACCCGCGGCCCGCGAGCGCAGCGCGCTCGTGGGCCGTGCGTGCGATGGCGACGCGGTTGAAAGACGCCTCCGATGCGCGCAACGTCGAGTGTCGGCGCCACGATGTCGGCCGAGCACCCGTGCCATGACCGTCCCGCTCCCCCTGCTCGATCCGATTCCGAACGCGACACTGCCGCTGCGCAAGTGAGCCCGCGCATGATCGACCCGCACGAGATCCGCCACCGCCCGTACCGCGCCTACCGCCGCGCAGCGCTGGCCTGTGCCCTGCTGCTCGGCCTGTCACCGGCCGGCGCCGCGAACACCGATCCGACGCTGGCGTTGTTGCGCGCCAGCGCGGTGCGCGGCAGCGGCGGACGGGCGACGCTGACCCTGGAGACCAGCGTCAGCTTCGACGACGTCGTGCAGCTGGCGCTGCCGGTCGAGGTGGTGGTGACGCAGGGCAACCGCGTCGCGCGCTGCGGGCTGTCCGGCACGGTGAGCCTGACGGTCGGCGGCGTCGCCCAGGCGGCCGCGCCGCCCGGCGTGATCGGTGTCAGCCAGCATCGCATCACGCTGGTGCTGCCGCCCGAGCTCGGCGCCGGCGAGGCGAGCGTCCAGCTGGTCGGCACGTACTCCGACAACACCGTCGCCAGCAACGTGCTGCGCGTGACGTTATGACGCGCCTGATCGTCGCCGCGCTGCTGGCGGCCCTGGGGACGACGCCGGCGGCGGCCGGCGCGGCGAGCGCGGTGTTCGCCGGCGATCCGACCGATCCCGGCAGCGGCGCGCCCTACGAGATCCTGCCCGGCAAGCCGCTGGTGCGGCCGGGGCTCGACCACATCCTCGGCACCGGCGACGACGTCGTCGACGCCTCGATCGTCGGCGACATCGACCTGGTCGTGCGCACCGGCACGCGCGACGCCAGCCCGGTGATCCCACCGCCGGCGCTGGGCGGAGCGGACCCGCCGACGGTGGGCATCGCCGGCCCGCGCAACGCCGGCGGCAGCGAGGTCCCGTTCACCGTCTTCCTCTCCGACGGCATCACCAGCGGCGAGGCCCCGGCCGGGCGCCGGCTGGCGGCCGCCGACATGGATGGCCATCCGGTCATCGTCGCCGCCTTCGCCGATCTCGACGGCGACGGCATGATCGGACCGACCGCCGGCGGCGGCGGCAGCGCGCAGGCGCTGCGGCTGCGCGAGCTGTTGCCGGTGGGCCGCGCCGCGGCGCTCTGCAATGGCGGCGTCGCGCGCGGCGCCATCGCCGTGCAGCGCGGGCTGCCGCCCAGCCAGGGCGGACTGCGGGTCGTGCTCACCGCGCTGGCATTGACCGGTCCGTTCGACGCCGCGGTCTTCGACGGTGCGATCCCGAGCGGACCGGCCATCGCCACCGCGTTGCCCTTCCTGCCGCAGCGCGACCTCACCCGCATGATCCGCGACCGCGCCGTGCCGGCCGGCCCGGCGACCACCCTGCAATCGCTGGTGCAGTTCGCCGCCGTGCCGGCTCCCGGCGCCTACGCCCTGCCGCTCGACGGCAGCGAGCCGACCATCGACGGCGCCATCGTCCACTCGCAACCGGCGGTGCGCGTCGCGCTGCGCGACGGCGCCGCGCCGCGCGACGTCGACCTGCCGCTCGAGCAGCTGACGCTCGGCACCGAGGGCGCCGCCGGCCTGCTGCGCCTGCGGTTGGTCGGCGTCGACCGCTTCGACAATCCCGCCGACGCGGCGACGCCGCAGCCGGTGCGCATCCTCGCCGACGGCCCGCTGCGGCTGCTCTCGCCACGGCTCACCCGCCGTGGCGCGGCGCTGATGCTGCGGCGCGGCAGCCTGCGCGTCGCCGGCCGCGTGCCGCCCGACACGGCGGACGGCGCCGCCGGCACGATTCGCGTCGAGCGCGACGGCGTCGTCGTCGCGACGCTGCCCTACACCGTGCGCGCCGCCGCCAACCGTCCGCGCGCCGACCTGGTCGTCCCGAGCAGCGCCGCGGCGACCATCCAGGCCGGCATCGACGCGGCGACCGATCGCGACGGCGACGGCCACATCGTCGTCGCGGTGCGCCCCGGCCTGTATCGCGAAGCGGTGGCGGTCCGCCGCTTCGTCGATCTGATCGGCGCGGGTCGCGCACAGACCATCCTGCTGGGCGACGGAAGCGCCCCGGTGGTCGAGGTGCTCTCCCCCGGCTCGCTGGTCAGCGGCGTGACCGCCATTGGCGGCTGGCGCGGCGTGGAGCTCGGCGGAGCGAGCACGCGGCTGTTCGACGTGCTCGCCTGGCGCAACGGCGAGGTCGGCCTCTACCTGGGCGGCGCCGACACCGACGCCGAACACGCCACGGCGCGCGAGAACGGCGGCGACGGCGTGCACGCCTTCGGTGCCGGCGCGCGCTGCGACGACGTCTGGTCCGACAACAACACCGGCAACGGCGGCAGCTCGGCCGGCGCCGGGATCACCTGGCGCGGCACGCGCGTCACCCGCAACGGGCTCGCCGGCATCACCCTGCTCGGCGGTGGGCCGACCGTCGCCGACAGCGCCTGCGTCGCCAACGACGGCGACGGCCTGTCGGTGCTCGACGCGCCGAGCGCCACACTGGCCGACAACCTCTGCGCGCTCAACGACGAGGACGGCCTGCGCATCGAATCGAGCGACGACGCGGTGGTGGTCGGCAACACGCTCGACGACAATCATCGCTACGGCCTCTTCCTGCGCCGCAGCGCCAACACCGACTTCAGCCGCGCCGCCGGCGCGCAGCCGCCGCCGGGCGACAACGGTGCCAGCGGCAACCGCCGCGGCGACGTCTTCGTCCGCCCCGACTGAGCGCGAGTGCCTTCGCCCGCCAATTCGTTCTTCAGCCAACGCCGGCGATCAGCACACGGAAAGTAGCGCGGCCCTCTGCGGCCGCCTCCGCGCCGATTCGCCGAGCAAGAGCGGCCACGGAGACCCGCGCTACTGCTCAGCGACCCCGTCGCTCCCTGCTTCGACGTGCGTGCGCCCGATCACCCGCGCGGCAGCTCGATGCGAAACACGCTGCCGGCGCCCGGCTGGCTGGCGACGGCGATGCGGCCGCCGTGCCGCTCGACGATCTTCTTCGCCACCGCGAGACCGAGGCCGGTGCCGGTCGGCTTGGTGGTGGCGAAGAGCTGGAAGAGCCGCGCCTGTTGGTGCGGCGCGATGCCCGCACCGCTGTCGCGCACCTCGATCCACACCGCGCCGGCCTCGGCGCCGGCGGTGATCGCCAGCGTGCCGCCGTGCGGCATCGCCTCGACGGCGTTCGCGATCAGTACCAGCAGCACCTCGACGATCTGGCCGCGGTCGAAGCGCGCCGTCAGCGCGGCGTCGGCCCCGATGGCGACGCGGATGCCGTTCGCCTCGACCTGCGCGCGCAGCGCGTGCACCGCCTCGTCGATCACCGCGCGCACGCCGCAGTCGGCCGGATGCGGCTCGAATGGCCTGGCGAAATCGAGCAGCGCCTTGATGCGCGCCTCCAGCCGGTTGGACTCGCCGACGATGTCGTCGATCGTCTCGTGCACCGGATGATCGGCGCCGACCTCCAGCGCGGCGACGCGCGCCGCCGCCTTGATGCCGGCGAGCGGATTGCGGATGCCGTGCGCCACCGCCGCCGACACCTCGCCGATCGCCGCCAGGCGCTCGGCCTGGATGAGCTGCTGCTGGGTGGTGCGCAGCTCGGCGTTCGACTGTCCAGCGCCTGGTAGGCGCGCGCGTTCTCCAACGCCATGGCGCCCTGGCTGGCGAGCGTCTGCAGCAGGCCGCGATCCTCGCCCGAGTAGAAGCGCCCCGACGCCTTGCGGCCGAGGGCGAGAAAGCCGAGCGGACGGCGCTCGAAGGCGATCGGCACCAGCAGGCTGGCACCGAGCTGGGCGACGCCGTCGGAGATGGCCGCATCGCCGGCCTCGTCGGTGAGGATGCGCGACGGCGCCTCGGCGAGCCGACGCGGCAGCGGCGCGTCGGCGGGCAGGCGCGGCGGCAGCGCGCCGGCGTCGGCGCCGCTGTGCGCATACGGCAGATAGTCGCCGTGCGCATCGCGCAGCCAGACGCTCACCGGGGCGACCTGCATGGTGCGGGCGATGGTGTCGAGAATGCGCGCGACGATCGCGTCACGGTCGAGCAGCCGCGCCAGCGACTCGCTCACCTCGGTCACCGTGGCGCGGTAGTCGTAGCGCTGGCGCGCGAACAGCGCGTCGACGCCGGCCTGCACCCGATCGCGCAGCGGGTTGAGCAGCGCGACGATGACCAGCAGGAAGAGCAGCTGCGCGACCCGGGTCGCCCCGCCGGTGAACAGCAGGTCCACCGCCCCGATGCCGCCCAGGTAGGCGGCGCCGATGATCGCACTGAGGATCGCCCAGGCGACGGCGCGCCGGATGATCGCGTCGACCTCGAACAGGTCGTGCTGCACGATCGCGTAGCTGATCGCGACCGGGAACAGCAGCATCGAGAAGGTGACGAAGTTGAGCGGGAAGCTGATGCCGAGCAGGTAGAAGGCGACGAAGCCGGCGACCGGGACGACGAAGGCGGCCACCCCGCCGAGCGCCGCCAGCTTGGTGCGCTGGCGCGCCGCCGCCGAGGCCGGGCGCCAGAGCGCGTCGATCAGGCTGCCGAGCAGCGCGACGCCGCCGAGGATCAGCGCCACCGAGTTGAGCCGGTCGATGGCGAGCAGGGTCGGGTAGGAGTGGGCAAAGGCGAGGTTGTCGGCGAGGCCCACCGCCGCCGCCAGGCCGTACAGTGCCGGCAGCAGCCAGCCGCGCCGCGCCACCGGGCGCTCGACCGGAAAGGTCAATGCCAGGTGCACCAGCGTCACCGGTCCAAGCGCCTGCAGCAGCAGGCAGAGCGGCCGGAACCATCCGGGTCCGAAGATGTCGGCGGCGGTGACCAGGTAGAGGCCCCAGGTCAGGCCGGCGGCGAACATGGCGCGCGCCGCCGGCGCGTCGGGCCGCAGGTAGAGGACCAGGAAACCGAGCAGCACCAGCACGGTGCCGACGGCGAGGTAGTTGCCGAGCGTCAGCAGGTACTCGACCGCGTCGAGCCGCATGGTCGGCACCGCCAGGCTCACCTCGCGCTCGTCGCGGGTGCGGAAGCCGTAGTGCAGCGGCGTGCCGAGCGGGACCGCGGCGGCGCGTCGATACACCTGGTCGGCGTCGACCACCGGCGCACCGTCGAGGCTGACCAGGCGCGACTGGTACGGCACGCCGGCCTGGTAGCCGGTCCAGTCGTTGTCGCCCACCGCTGGCACGAAGCGGTTCGCCCACAGGAAGAAGCCGGGGAACGGCTGCTCCCACCAGCGCAGCGAGCTGAGCACGCAGACCGCGATCAGCGCCGCGACGGCGCCCGCCGCCATCCAGAACGCCCTGCCGCGCGACGGCCAACCGGTCTCGGCACGCATGTTCCGCTGCGCCCCTTTGCAGACTCGACGCATCGAAGGGAAGACTGCGCGCGTGGCTGAGCGCGGCGACCTGCCCCTCGCGGACCTGTCCGGTGCGACGCGGGTACTGCTCGCCGCCGCCAGCGGCGCGCTGCTGACGCTCGCCTATGCGCCGTTCGCGCAGGCGTGGCTCGCCTGGGTGGCGCTGACTCCGCTGCTGCGGGCGCTGCGCGGCACCGGCTGGCGCGGCGCCGCGACGCTCGGCGGGCTGAGCGGCACGCTCGGCGGACTCGGCATCACCGGCTACTGGATCTGGCGCGCCGCCGCCGACTACTTCGGCGTGCCGGCGCTGCCGGCGGCGGCGTTCACGCTCGGGGTCATCCTGCTCTTCGTCGCGCCCTTCTACGCGCTGTTCGGCGTCCTGGTGGCGCGCAGCGGCGCGAGCCGCTGGCGCGTGTGGCTGATACCGGCGGCGTTGGTGGTCTGCGAGCAGGCGCGCAGCCTGCTCGCCGGCAACGCGTGGGCGCTGCTCGGCCACTCGCAGACGGCGCTGCCGCTGCTGCAGATCGCCGATCTGACCGGCGTCGCCGGGTTGTCGTTCCTGCTGGCGTTCGGCGCCGCGGCCGCCGCCGAGTGGGTCGGCGCGATGCGCGACGCGGCAGCGCGACCGCGCCCGGCGCTGCGCGCGCTCGGCGCGCTGCTGCTGGTCGTACTCGGCTACGGACACTGGCGGCTCTCGCATCTGCCGCCGCGCCTCGCGACCGCGCGCGTCGCCATCGCCCAGGGCGCCGTGCCGAACCAGCAGCGCCGGCAACCCGCGCAGGCGGCGGCGATCATGCGCCGCTACGTCGAGCTCACCGCCGGTGCGGCTGCCGACGCGCAACTGGTGTTGTGGCCGGAAAACGCGATCACGGTGTTCCCGGACGCCAACCCGGCGCTGCTCGCCCCGCTGCGCGACTGGGTGGCGCAGCATCAGGCGACGGTGCTGAGCGGTGCACCGCGCGCCGGGGAGAGGGCCGAGCGCGCGGCGCTATACAACTCCATTCTGCTGGTCGACCGCGGCGGCGAGCGCTGGGTGTACGACAAGCGCCGCCTGCTGCCGTTCGTCGAACGCCATCCGTTACGCCCGGACGACAGCCCGTATCTCCCCGGCGGCGCCGCGACGCCGGTCGCCATCGGTCCGATTCGCGCCGGCCTGCTGATCTGCTTCGAGGTCATCGACGCGGCGCTGGCACGCGCCGCGGCGGCGGACGGCGCCAACCTGCTGGTCAACCTGTCGAACGACTCCTGGTTCGCCGCCGGCGCCGGCCCGGCGCAGCACTACGCCATCGCGCGCCTGCGCGCCGTCGAGACGCGCGTCGCGCTGCTGCGCGCCACCGACAGCGGCATCAGCGGCGGCTTCGACGCCGACGGCCGCGAACTGTTGCGCCTGCCGAGCGACATCGCGGCGGCGGCGGCGGTGGACGTCCCGCTGCGCCGCGGCGGCTCGTTCTACGTGCGCCACGGCGAGTGGCTCGCCGGGGTGTGCCTGGTGGTGCTCATCGTCTTCCTCCTTCCTCCGCGCAGCGGGGGAAGGCCGGGATGGGGGTAGTCTGCTGCGCGGCGCAGCGCAGCGCCGCGGCCGGCGGGCAGAGACGCCCGCGCTCCTACTCCAACCCGTACTTCTCCATGCGGTAGCGCAGCGTGTCGCGCGAGATGGCGAGCAGGCGCGCGGCGGCGCTCTGGTTGCCGGCGGCCTGGGCGAGGGCGCGTTGCAGCAGGGCCTTCTCCACCGCTTCCAGCGACAACCCCTGCGGCGGGAAGTCGATGGTCACCTCGCCGCTCGGTGCGCCGGCGAGGTGGCCGCGGCTGGGCGCGGCGGTCGGCAGGCCGAGATCCTCGGCCGGCACCGGATCGCGGTCGCCGAACAGCACGGCGCGCTCCATCGCGTTGGCCAGCTCGCGCACGTTGCCCGGCCAGCCGTACTGGGCGATCGCCGCCTCGGCGTCGGGCGCCAGCTGGCGCGGGGCGGCGCCGTAGCGGCGGCAGCCCTCGGCGAGGAAGGTGCGCGCCAGGCTGACCGCATCGCCGGGGCGCTCGCGCAGCGGTGGGATGCGGATCACCGCCACCGACAGGCGCTGGTAGAGATCGGCGCGGAACTCGCCGAGCTGCACGGCGGCCTCGAGGTCGCGGTTGGTGGCGGCGATGATCTGCACGTCGACCGCGCGCGTCGCCGTGGCGCCGACCCGGCGCACCGTCTTCTCCTCGATCACCTTGAGGAACTTGCCCTGCAGCGCCGGCGAGATGTGGCCGACCTCGTCGAGGAAGATGGCGCCGCCCTCGGCGGTCTCGAACAGGCCGGCGCGCGCCGTCTTGGCGTCGGTGAAGGCGCCCTTCTCGTAACCGAACAGCTCCGCCTCGACCAGCGCCTCGGGCAGCGCGGTGCAGTTCACCTCGATGAAGGGGCCGTCGCGGCGGCCACCGGCGGCGTGCAGGGCGCGCGCCACGTGTCCCTTGCCGCTGCCGGTCTCGCCGAGCAGCAGCACGGTCGGCGCCGGCGCGCCGGGTCCGGCGGTCGAGCGCGCCAGGCGCTCGACCAGTTGGCGCAGGCGGTCGGCGGCGGGCGATTCGCCGAGGATCGTCGCCGCCGCGGCGCCGCGCGCGCGGTGGTAGGAGATCTCGCGCCGCTGCCGCGCGCCGCGCAGCGCCTGGTCGAGCTTGACGCCGATCTCGTCGAGGTCGAACGGCTTCTGCACGTAATCCACCGCGCCCGCCTTCAGCGCGTGCACCGCATCGGCCACCGAGCCGTGCGCGGTCATGATCACCACCGGCCGGCCGGGATCGGCGGCGATCAACTGGTCGAGCAGCTCGAAGCCGCTGCCGTCCGGCAGCCGCAGGTCGACCAGCGCGACGTCGATCGGCGCGTCCGCCGCCAGGCGGCGCGCCGCCGCCAGCGTCGCCGCGTGCTGCACCACGAAGCCCTCGCGCGCCAGCAGCTTGACGAGGTTGCGCGCCAGCACCTCCTCGTCCTCGACCAGCAGCAGCGTCGGCATGGCGCTCACCAGCGATGAGCGATGAGCGACGAGCGATGAGTGCCACTCACCCGACCCCTCATCGCTCGTCGCTCATCGCCCATCGCTATCTGGGCAGGCCGAGGACGCGGTCGCCGATGATGTTGCGTTGGATGTCCTTCGAGCCCGCGGCGATGGTGGCTGCGAAGGCGACCAGGTAGTGGCTCACCCAGCTCGGCGCGCCGTAGTGGCGCGGGCTGACGCGCGCCGGCGTGCCCTCGAAGTCCCAGGCGAGGATCTCGGGTCCGAGCAGCTCCATCGCCAGGGCGAAGACGCGCTGCTGCAGCTCGGAGAAGAAGAGCCGAATCAGCGACGCCTCGGCGCTCGGCATGCCGGTGCGCGCGGTGCGGCTGACGCTGCGGTAGGTCATCGCGCGCAGCGCTTCGACCTCGGCGCGCAGCAGCGCCAGGCGGCGCGCCACCTCGTCGTCGTCCAGCGCCGTGGCACCGGGCGTGCCCGTCCACTGCGGCAGCGTGCGCGACATGGCGATGAGCTGTTCGACCAGGCGCGTCAGCCGCACCTGTTCGGCGAGGAACGCGGTGCCGCGCTCGAAGCTGAGCGTCGCCATGGCGGTGTTCCAGCCGTCGTTCAGCGCCCCGACGATGTTGCGGCGCGGGATGCGCACCTCGTCGTAGAACACCTCGCAGAAGTCGCTGCCGCCGGCGATGGTGCGGATCGGGCGGATGGTGATGCCGGGCGCGTCCATCGGACAGATCACCCAGGTGATGCCCTTGTGCTTGGGCGCGTCGGGATCGGTGCGGACGAGCAGCTCCTGGTACTCGGCGATCTGCGCGAAGCTGGTCCAGATCTTCTGGCCGGTGACCACCAGGTCGTCGCCGTCGAGCACCGCTTTGGTGGACAGCGCCGCCAGGTCGGAGCCGGCGCCGGGCTCGGAGAAGCCCTGACACCAGATCACCTCGCCGCGCAGGATCTTCGGCAGGTGGAAGGCCTTCTGCTCCTCGCTGCCGCGCGCGATGAGCGTCGGCCCGCCGTGGTTGAGGCCGACGAACAGCGTCGTCGGATCGTGCGCGCCGGAGCGGGCGAACTCCTCGTACCAGATGAGCTGCTCCATCAGCGACGCGCCGCGCCCGCCGTACGCCTGCGGCCACGAGATGCCGGCGTAGCCGGCGTCGAACAGCTGCCGCTGCCAGGCCATGTCGAACGTGCGGCGCGCCGCCAGGTCGTGCTCCGGCGGTTCGTGCGCCGGCGCGTTCGCCGCCAACCACGCCCGCGCCTCGGCGCGGAAGCGCTCTTCCTCGGGCGAGAAGGTGATGTCCATAACCCGCTCTCTGTACACAAAGAACGTGACCGGTGACCAGTGACCGGTGACCGGTGACCGGTGACCAGTAGGGAGATGTCCGGATGGCTGCGCCTTCTACCGGTCACCGGTGACCGGTCACCGGGCTTTGCCCAAGAATTCAGTTCGGACCCCCATCCTCACCTTCCCCCGCTGACGCGGGGGAAGGGACCGAACCGACACGCTTTGTCGCACATGGCCGGCATGGATCCGATTCCTTCCCCCGCACCGCGGGGGAAGGC
>JANRJF010000481.1:0-14794 GCA_033764095.1 Deltaproteobacteria bacterium
CAGAGGCCCAGGCGGTCGGCCTACTGCCGTTCAGCACTTCCCCGTGGTCGATTCCACGCCGCGCCAGTTGTGCAGGACAATACTGTAGGAAGCCGAGCACGTACCCGATCGATTTCGGGGTGTCAACGCGGCCCGGCCCGCCGGTCACCTGTCGCGAATTGCCTCCCGCCGGAGAGATTCTTCGCCGGTTCCAGCGATAAGCCATAGGCCATCAGCCATAAGCTCGGCATTGCGCCGCAGGCGCAATGCCGCTCAGCGATGCAGGCCGTTGGCGACCAGGCTCATGAACTCCTGGCGGGTCTCCTGGCGGGAGCGGAAGGTGCCGAGCATGGTGCTGGTGACCACCACCGAGTTCTGCTTCTCGACGCCGCGCATGCGCATGCACAGGTGCTCGGCCTGCAGCACGACGCCGACGCCCTGCGGATTGAGCTCTTCCATCAGGGTATTGGCGATCTGCGTGGTCATGCGTTCCTGCACCTGCAAGCGGCGGGCGTAGACCTCGACCAGCCGCGACAGCTTGCTGATGCCGACGATCTTGGTGGTCGGGATGTAGGCCACGTGCGCCTTGCCGAAGAACGGCAGCATGTGGTGCTCGCAGAGCGAGAAATAATCGAGGTCCTTGAGCACGATCATCTCCGAGTAGTCCTCGGTGAAGAGCGCGCCGTTGATCACCGACTTGGGATCTTCGTCGTAGCCCTTGGTGAGGAAGCGCAGGGCGCGGGCGACCCGATCGGGCGTCTTGAGCAGACCTTCGCGCTTGGGATCCTCGCCCAACTCGGCGAGCATGCCGGAGACGTGAGCCGTCAATGAATCGCTATTCATGGCGGCGATCCTACGCGCCGCGCGACGCTCGGCAAGAGGGCGCGACGATCAGGCCGATCAGCGGCTGCGCCGCTCGACCGCCTTGACCTTCTGGTACTTGCGGTAGTCGTACCCGGTCGCCATCGCCATCAACATGGCTTCCATGCCGCCTTCCTTCTCGCGGCGCAGGATCAGCAGCCGCTCGTAGAAGTCCTGGAAGTCCTTGTTGGCGCGCTTGCGGTCGTCGACCGGGTTGAGGAAGAAGTCGCGCAGCCGGGTGACGGTGAAGCGGAAGGCCGAGAAGCGCAGCTCGTTGGGGAACGCGTCCCACTCCGCCAGCGACAGCGTGCGCAGCGTCTCGTACCCGGCGATCAGCGACTCGAACTTCTTCAGCGCGTAGCGGTTGCCCTCGAAGCACAGCGCATTCACCGCGGTGGCGAGGTCGAAGATGAACTTGCCGCGGCCGGCCGCTTCGAAGTCGAGCACCGCGACCACCTTGTCGCCCTTGATCATCACGTTGTCGGCGAAGACGTCGCCGTGGATGATGCCCTTGGGCAGCTTGTTCTCCAGGTAGTTCTGCAGGTACTCGAGCTCTTCGTCGAGCGTGCGGACGATCTTCTTCAGATAATGCGGCAGGCGCCCGCGCACCCCGGCGTAGATCTCGGCGACGCGGTCGAAGCTGAAGCGCGAATCGACGCCCTTCTTGTAGGCCTTGGTGATCAGGTGGAGGTCGGCCATGACGCGGCCGACGTTCTCCAGCTGCGCGGTGCTGATGTCGTCCGGATCGACCGCGTGCCCGTCGATGTGCCGATAGACGGACAGCTGCTTGCCACCCCAATCGCGGCAGTGACGGCCGCGCCGGTCGGCCAGCGCCGTCGGGCAGGGAAAGCCGTGCTTGCGCAGGAAGAGCAGCAGGTCGAGCTCGCGCTTGACCTCGATCTCGCTCTTCACCTCGTCGATCTTGACGATGAACTTGCCGCGCCCGGTCTCGAGCAGAAAGTGCGTGTTGACCGAACTTTCACGAACCGCCCGAACGCTCAGTACCTTGGGCAGCCCGTAGTCCGCCGCGAGGGCGTTCGCGTCCTTCTTCGTGACCTGGGTGTATGCCGCCATCCGTCACAGACCTAGCCCGGGATCCTGGGGCGATCCCGAACGCCGAAACCAAGTTTTTAGAACGAGATAACGTTCGGACTACATCATCCGTGCCAAACCTGTCAACGAGTTTCTCTCGGCTTGGGCCATTTCGTGACCACTTGCCGAAAAAATAGGCATGGATGCGATATCGCTTGGCGTGCCTGTAGTTAGCCGGCGCCCAAAGCGGTCAGATATGACCGAATACCGGTTCAGCGATTAGAGGGCTTTGCAAATCGCCTCGGTCATCTGATCCGTCGAGGCGCGTCCGCCGAGGTCACGCGTCACGGTCCGGCGCGCCGCGACGACTGTCTCGATCGCGCTGCGAACCCGTTTTGCCGCTGACGTTTCGTTCAGGTGATCGAGCATGAGCGCGGCGGACAGCGCCGTGGCGATCGGGTTGGCGAGATTCTTCCCAGCGATGTCTGGGGCGGTGCCGTGCACCGCTTCGAAGATCGCGACGCGCTTGCCGATGTTGGCGCCGGGCACGACGCCGAGCCCGCCGACCAGCCCGGCGCACAGGTCCGAGACGATGTCGCCGTACAGGTTTTCCAGCAGCAGCACATCGAACGACGCCGGCCGCAGCACCAACTGCATGCAGGCGTTGTCGACGATCATCTCGTCGTACTTGATCGACGGATAGCGCTTCGCCACCTGGCGCGCGCAGTTGAGGAACAACCCGTCGGCCAGCTTCATGATGTTGGCCTTGTGGATTGCGGTGACGCGCTTGCGGCCGGCGCGCACGGCGTGTTCGAAGGCGAACTGCGCGATGCGTTTCGAGGCGCGCGCGGTGATCACCTTCACCGCCTCGACCACGCCCGGCGCGATCTGGTGCTCGATGCCGGCGTAGACGTCCTCGGTGTTCTCGCGCACGACGATCAGGTCGACACCGCTGAACGGCGTCTTCACGCCGCGCAGATTCTGCACTGGGCGCAGATTGGCGTAGAGGTCGAAGGCTTTGCGCAGCGCGACGTTGACGCTGCGGAAGCCGGCGCCGACCTGGGTCTCCAGCGGCCCTTTGAGGGCGACGCGGTTGCGGCGGATCGAGGCGAGCAGCGGCTCGGGGATCGGCTCGCCGAACTGCTTGACCGCCGCTTTGCCGGCGACCTGCGGATCCCAGGCGATGGCGACACCGGTCGCCTCGACGATGCGCGTCGCGGCGCGCACGACTTCCGGGCCGACGCCGTCGCCCGGGATCAGCGTCACGCGATGGGGGCCGCGGCTCACTGGATGGCCAGTGCCTTGTGCGCCTGCGGCAGCAGGCGCACGTCGGGATGCCGCTCGCGGGCGGCGCGGAAGAAGCGCGACAGGCCGGCGGCGTCGAGATCGATGCCGCCGTTCGGCGCGCTGATTGGCTGCAGGAACAGGCTCGCGCGCGGCGCCCGGTTGCGCGTCAGGTCGGCGGCGCGCTCGACCTCGGCGAGGTCGGTGCCGGCGTCGATCAGCACCTTGACGTAGGCCTTGTCGGCGGCGAGGTCGAGGAAGCGCGCGTGCGGCTCCCAGAAGGCCCGCTCGCCACTGTTCGACGGCAGCTTGATGTCCATGCTGACGACATCCACCACCGGCAGCACCTCGGCGAGCGGATCGGGCAGCATGCCGTTGGTCTCCAGCAGACGCGGACGCGGCAGGCGTGCGTCGGCGAGGAGCTCGGCGACGAAGGCGGCCTGCATCAGTGGCTCGCCCCCGGTGACGGCGACGCCGTCGATCGGCTCGCCGTCGAGCAGCGGCAGCGCGGCGGCGAGCGCGGCGGCGGGACTGACCGGGTTCGGCAGTTCGCGGCTGCCGCCGTCGGCATCGTAGACGCGGAAGCTCGGCACGCGCTCCAGACTGTCGGGCGTATCGCAGTAGCGGCAGCGCAGGTTGCAGCCGGCCAGGCGGACAAACAGCTGGCGGCGCCCGGCGTGGATCCCCTCGCCCTGGAATGAGACGAAGATCTCGGAGAGAAAACCCTGCGCCACGATTGGCGTTTCTACCAAAGCGCCTCAGGCCGAGGAACCCACCCGGACGGCGAGCTTGATATCCATGACGTTGGTGCCGGTCGGCCCGCAGCGCAGCAGGTCGTCGAGCGACTCGAAGTAGGCGTAGGAGTCGTTGGCCACCAGCGCCGCCGCCGCGGACAGTCCGAGCGCCGCGGCGCGCGCCGCACTGTCGCCGTCGACGAACGCGCCGGCGGCGTCGGTCGGCCCGTCGATGCCGTCGGTGCCGGCGCTGAGCGCCGCGATCGGCTCGCCGGCAAGCCCCTCGCCGAGCGCAACGGCGAACTCCTGGTTGCGCCCGCCACGGCCGCCGCCGCGCACCACCACCGTCGTTTCGCCGCCAGCGATCGCGCACCAGCGGCCCTGGCGCGGCAGGCTGGCCAGATAGGCGCCCCAGCGCCGCGCCGCGGCGGCGCTGTCGCCGACGAGCGGCTCGGGGTCGACGATCGGCAGGTAGCCGAGCCGCGCCGCGGCCACCGCCGCCGCGTCGAGCGCCATGCGGTTGTTGCCGATCACCGCACTCGCCAGGCGGTCCGCCAGCGCTGCGTCCGGTTTCAAGGTCTCGGCAATCGCGCCGCCGGCCCCGCGTTCCAGCAGCGCGCGCACCGGAACCGGCACGCGTTCGCGCAACTGGTAGCGGTCGAGCACCGACAGGGCCTTGGCGAAGGTGGACGGATCAGGCACCGCGGGTCCGGAGCCGATGAGGCTGGGGTCGTCGCCGACGACGTCGGACAGCGCCAGCGTGAGGATGTCGCGCTCGCCGGCGCGCTGCGCCAGGCCACCCCCTTTTACCGCCGAGAGGTGCTTGCGCACCGTGTTGAGCTCGGCGATCTCGGCGCCGCACGCCAGCAGCAGGCGGGTCACCGCCATCTTGTCCGCCAGATGCAGCGGCGAACGCGGCTGCACCAGCAGGCTGGAGGCGCCGCCGCTGATCAGGCAGAGCAGCGGCCAACCGGGCGGAATGTGCTCGAGGCTGTCGAGCAGCTCCACCCCGGCCTGCAGGCTGCGCTCATCCGGCACCGGATGGCTGCCGTACGAGATCCGAATCCGCTCGAGCGGAGGCGATCCTTCTCCCCTTCCCCCGCTGCGCGGGGGAAGGTCGGGATGGGGGCCCCCCGGCACGATCACCCGCCCCGCAAGTTGCCCGGTGCCGCGCGCCGCCTCGACACCGGCGGCCATGCGCGCCGCCGCCTTGCCGGCGCCGACGACGCCGAGGGCGCGGTCGAAGGGGCGGCCGAGCGTGCGCAGATGGCGCTCGACCAGGCGGGTCGGGTCGACGGCTGCAATCGCCGCCGAGAAGATCGACCGCAGATCGCGGCGCGCCGCGCTGCCGGTCGGAGAAGGCCGGCGCGGCGTCGCCGCCGCGCCAGGATGGGAGGATCGATTCAGGTGTTCTCTTCGTCGACGTCGGCCGACGAGAGGCGGCGGTAGGCGCGCTCGTCGTCGAAGCGGCGTTGCTGCTTCGCTTCCTTTTCGCGCTCCGCCTGGCAGCTGACGCAGAGCCGGCTGAACGGCATCGCCTCCAGGCGCCCCGGGGCGATCTCGGACTCGCAGCTCTCGCAGATGCCGTAGGAGCCCTCTTCGATGCGCTCCAGCGCTTCGTCGATCGCCTGCAGCTTCTCGCGCTCGCGATCATTGAGGATGAAGTTGATCTCGCGGTCGCGCTCCTCGCTGGCGAGATCGTAGGTGTCCATCCCGTCGTCCTTGGCGCCCTCGCGGCCGTGCTTCAGATCCTCGTTGATCTCGCGCAGGATCTGCCGCTTCATATCTTGCAGCAGCTGCTTGGCGTTCTTCAGCGTTGTCTTGCGCATTGGCTCCTTCCCGGGTGTTCGAGGGGGCCGGACACTAGTCATGCCCCCGCGGAGTGTCAATGGAGAACTCCGCTGCCCAGGGTACAAGAAAACGATTGCGAGAGAAGATGGTGCACAGTATACGACTCATAGGGCTATCCCCTGAACTTGGGCTGGTGGGGATTTTCGGAGCGGTGGGTCACAGGGTCGGTGAGCCCGCTCGTACTCCGATGAATCGACAGTCCAAACACCACAAGGCGCGTTCCGCCGTCGCTGCCAAGCTTGGATCGCTGGGCCTGGGCGTCGAAGATGTGCCCCGCACCAAGGGGTACGACCTGCTGGTGAACGGCGAGATCCGCGTCGCGTTGCGCGTCGCCTTCCCCGGCCGCTACGCCCACACCGTCACCGTCGGCGGCAAGCGGTACACGTACAACTACAAGAGCTGGAGCTTCAACTTCCATCGCCACGGCCGCTGGGATCGCAAGTACTGCGACGTCTTCGTCTGCATCGCCAAGAAGCGCAGCGGCAGCGACGAGGTCTTCGTCATCCCGGCCAGCGCAGTTTCCGGCCCGACCTTCAGCCTGCACGGTGCCGGCACCAAACCGTACCGCGGCCGCTACGCCCCGTTCCGCGATCGCTGGACGGTGTTCACCGAGAGCGAGCTCCTGCAGGCCCCGCAGACCCCGCAGCCCGCCGTCGCGTAGCGGGTCAGCTGGCAGCTCTCGGCTGTCAGCTCTCAGCTCCATCCTCCGCACAGTCGGGGAGGTCGGAGCGGGATCACCGCTGCTTGCCCGCCCAACGGGCGGGAAGGACTTGCGCTGAATGGTTCCGCCCCTTCCCCCGCGCAGCGGGGGAAGGCCGCGCGGTCGGGCGGGTGGTCCCAGACCCGATTGCCGATGGCGTTGAAGGGAGCGCGCGAGATCCTGGCTGACTTCTGCTGCGAAGGGCGCGGCGGGCGCCGCGACCGTCAGATGAGCAGCGCCCAGAGCGCGTCCCAGGTGCGGTCGTCCTGGCGGTGGAAGCCCTGCAGCACCTCGGTGCGCCAGCCGCGGCGCGCGAAATCCGCCGCCGTCCAGAGGCTCAGGTGGTCCTGGGACTCGGCGTCGAAGTCGTTGCGGCGGAATTCCGTTTCGAGCGGGATGAAGACGATGGCGCGCGCGCCGGAGGATTCGATGCGGCGCAGGATCTCGAGCGACTCGTCCTTTTCGAGGTGTTCCAGCACGTCGAAGGCGAGCACCAGGTCGTAGTTGGCGAAATCGCGCTCGCTGAGGCTGCGCACGTCGCGTCTGACGAAGTCTGTCGACAACGCGTCCCACACCGTGTCGCGGGCGGCGTCGAGGTAGGGCTGGTGCACGTCGATGCCGTGCAGGCTGCGGAAGCGCAGCAATGGCAGCTGGCGGCCGATGCCGGATTCGCCCGTTCCCATGCCCACGTTGAGCACCTTGAGCCGGCGCGGGTCGCCGAGCTCCTCCAGGCGCAGGCGCAGGTCGTACGACGGCTGCACCGGCGGATAGGAGCGCGGCGCCGGACGCGGGATGTGCGCCGGGAAGCCGAGCGCGCGCGCCCGCTGCTCGAACAGCCGCCGATCGTGCTCGACGGTGTCGCGGTCGTAAGCGATGCGGTACAGCTCGTCCATGTCCGTCCAGCCGCGCTGGGCGGGGTGGTCGTGCTGAATGCGCGCCTGTTCGGCGTAGGTGAAGCGACCGAGCTGCCGGCAGCGCGCGGTGAGCTCGTTGTCGCAGTAGCAGTGCCGGTAGACGGTCGGAAAGAACTCGCCGAGCTGCGGCAGCAGCTTGCGCGACGCCAGCCAGTGGGTGGCCAGCACGCCGTGTCCGTAGCCGTCGTTCAGCGCCACCAGCCCGTCCATGGCGGGGCCGAAGCTGTCGTACATCTCCTTCACCGCGTGAACCAGGAACCCCGGTTCGGCGACGCAGTCGTTGCCGAGGAACATGACCAGGTCGTGCGTCGCCTGTTCGACCCCCATCTGCACGGCGCGCGGCGCGCCGAGATTGCTCGGGGTGACGATCGGGCGGACCGGCAGCGGATAGCTCGGCAGCGCCGGCTCGCCGTTGTGGACGACGATCACCTCGACGTCCGGATAGTCGGCGAAGTCGGCGATGCTGCGCAGCAGGCGGTCGAGTTGGTCCGGCCGTCCGACCGTCGGCACGACGATCGAGACGCCGGGAGTCGGATAGTAGAAGCGGAAGTCGTGCAGGTACTTGCGGTGCTGCGGGCAATAGGCGAGCGCCTGGCGCCAGTGGGCGCGCGCCTTGGCCAGGTTGCCGGACCAGTGCCAGGCCCAGTAGGCGAGCTCGTGCGGCCAGTTGGTGTAGTGGGCGACGTTGTCCGAGTAGAACCCTGACGGCGGGATGTGCAGGCAGGACTCGACGAAGGCGATCGTCTGGCGCGTGTCGCCGCGTCCGTAGGCCTCCTCGGCCAGCATGATCTGCGCGATGCGGCGGTTGGGCTCGATCTGCCAGGCGCGGTGCAACTCCTCGACCTGCTGCTCGCGGTTGCCCAGGTGCGCCCAGCACTCGGCCATGTAAACGTGCGACTGGGCCCGCTCCGCCGCCCATGCGCGCATGTCCGAGTGGCGTTGGAGCATGGCGATCGCCGAGCGGTAGCGGCCGGTGTACATGAGCTCGCGGCCGAAGTAGTGCGCGTTGCGGTCCGAGCCGGGGTCGGTGAGGACGTCGTAGGCGAGGCCGCGCAGGTACCCGGAGCGGTCGGTCTCGCGGTTCGGCCAGTGCTCGAGCAGGATGCGGTCCTCGGGCACGAAGCTGCGCCGCGCCTCACCGGCGAGGACCTCGTGCACGACGCGGACCCAGCGCAGCTTGCGGCGGTCGTAGAACTTGCTGTGGTTGAACTTCAGCCCCGGCCGCCCGAAGGCGTCGTGGCTGAAGACGAAGGGGTACTCGAGCTGTTCCACGCCGTCGCGGATCAGCGCGTCGACGTGGTCGATGTCGAGCCGGGTGTAGGCTTCGTCGCAGTCGGGCATCGCGATCATGTCGCGGCGGGCGAGCGTCGCGGCGAAGTTGCGGGCGGCGGAGAAGTCGAAGAGCGAGTCGCCCTCGCGCACGATCGGCGCCTCGTCGCCGACCCGGAACGTGCGGTTGATGCGTTCGACCGTGTCGGCGTCGAGCACGCGGCGGAAGCGGTCGCCGACCTCGGTGACCTGCACACCGAGCGCCCGCGCGACGTCGGGCGTGCCGTCGCTCGAGCCGGTGTCGCATAGGTAGATGCCGCCGCCGCGGGCCTGGAATTCGGCCAGCGACCCGATCAGCCGCGGCAGCGTCTTGGCCTCATTGCGGCCGATCAGGACGACATCGAACTGGGGCGCTCCAGGCGAGGACATGGCGCGCTCTATTGCACGCCGGGGCGCGCGGTTCGATGCCGGGAATCACCGGAGCGGTGTCGCCCGGGTTGCGTTGGGGAGGCGGCGGCGCGCGTTTGCTCGCGACGCGCGCCGCCCGCTAATGGGCCCGCATGCTCGCCGCCGCCGCGCCTCGCCGGGCCGTGGCCGAGGCCACCTATGGCCGCGCCGTGGGCTCGGTGTGGGCGTTCCTGATCGTCGGCCTGCTGGTGAAGTATGCCGAGCTGCTGGCGACGGTCGAATACCAGTCGCTCCTGCCGTCGGAGCGCACGCTGGCGCAACGCGCCGAGCAGATGTGGCTCTCGCTCCGCTTCTCGTGGCAGGAGCTCATCATCGCCGCGGGGCTCTTTGCGCTGCTCGGACTATGGCACTGGAGGCGTCCCGCTGCGGGCCGCTGGACGCGGATCGCACTGGCTGGAGCGCGCGTGCTGCTCGGCGTCCTGTCGCTGCTGAGCGTCATCGGGATCGCGTACTACTCGCTGTACAACACCCATTTCACCACCGACGATCTGCGCTACCTGGTGTGGGCGCCGTTCCTGCTCCAATCGGCCGGACGATTGGACCTGCTGTCGGTGCAAATGGTCGGCGCGGTGTGGGTGGTGGTCACTTTCGGCCTGCCGTGGCTCGCACAGCGCTACCGGCCGCTGACGCACGCTCGAACCACCGTCAGCACCTGCCTGTTGCTGGGGTTGACGGCACTGGCGACGTGGGGAGCCGGTCGGCCGAACCTGGCGGAGGCGCGGCTCGAGCCCAACCCGGTCGTGTGGATGCTGTTCGGGCAACGGGTGAGCTACGCGAATCTCCCACCGGTGACGACAATGGCGCCGGTCGGTGCATCTCGGCGGGCGTACGCCGTCGCCGAACGGCCGCGCAACATCGTGGTCGTGGCGCTGGAGTCCACGCCGGCGTTCGCGTTGTCGGCATTCGACCCCACCGCGCTCGCCGGACGCCGGCTGTTCGCGGAGTTTGGCGACGACGTCACCGCCTTCGATCAGATCTTTGCCGTGCAGCCGAGCTCGACGGCATCGCTCTTCAGCGTGCTGACCGGACGCAGCCCGGTGCCGACGACCGCCGCGGCACTCGCGGCAAGCGCCGCCACCCCGACGCTGCCCGAGATCCTCAAGCGCCGTGGGTACCAGACGGAGTTCCTGCTCAACGGCCCGACCGACAGCCTGATCGCCGCGCTGACCCATCGCGGCTTCGATCGCAGGCTGACGATGCACGACGCATGGCCGAATCGCGACCGCTACGCACGCCTGACCTGGGGCTTCGACGACCGGATGCTCTTCGACACCGCCCGGTCGGTAATCGAGCACCGCCCCCCGTCGTCGCCGCCGCTGTTCCTGTTCCTGCACACCAGCAACGCCCACCACCCGTACACAAGCGACGCGATCCCCGGCCTGGCCGGGAGCGACGATGCGCAGCTGCGCCACCGCGAGCTGGTGCGCTACACGCTGGAGCTGCTCACCGATTTCTACCGGGCGCTGAAGGCATCGGGCCTGGCCGAGTCGACGGTGGTCCTCGCCTATGGCGACCACGGCGAGGCCTTCGGCGAGCACGCGCGCAACTTCATTCATTCCAGGGAGCTCTACCGCGAGAACCTGCACGTCCCGGTGCTGCTGTTGCACCCGCGCCGCCTCGGCCTGCCGACGCGCATCAGCCAGTTGGGCTCGCTCGACGACCTGACGCCGACGCTGCTCGATCTGCTCGGCATCGAGCCCGACGCGCGCCAGGGCATGTCACTGCTCTTCGAGGCGCCCGATCGCGTGCTGTTCTCGATGACCGATTGGGAACCCGGGCAGGTGGCGCTGCGCGATCGCCGCTACCTCTACGTCCTGTCGCGCACCGGACGCGAGTTGTTGTTCGACCGGATCGCCGATCCGCTCGAGCGCACGAACCTGATGGCGGAGCGCCCAGCGGTCGGGGCCGCCTTTCGCGCCCGCTTGCGTGAATAGCCCTCCCCCGTGCATGCCCGCCGCACCACGCCGCGCGCCACACGCCGAGGCGCCTGGAATCGCCCGCGAACCCACCCCGTGCCCACGCCGACCGCCCGCGCAAGATGATGCGCATCATCAGCTTCTGCCTGTGGGGTGACGCGCCGCGGTACACGCTCGGGGCGCTGCGCAATGCCGAGCTGGCCGGGCGCATCTATCCCGGCTGGCGCTGCCGCTTTCATGTCGCCAGCTCGGTGCGCAGGGAGATCGTCGCCGGCCTGCGCGACCGCGGCGCCGAGGTGGTGCTGCGCCCCGAGCCCGGCGACAACCGGGCCATGCTGTGGCGCGCGCTGCCGCTGCTCGACCCGACGGTCGACGCCATGATCGCGCGCGACGCCGACAGCCGGCTCGGACTGCGCGAGCGCCAGGCCGTCGACGAATGGCTGGCCTCGGGCCGATCGTTTCACATCATGCGCGACCACCCACTGCATGCCACCGCGATCCTCGGCGGCATGTGGGGCGCGCGGGCCGGCGCCATCCCCGGGCTGGCCGAGCTCCTCGAACAGCACGGCAACGAGGACCGCTACGGCGCCGACCAGCGATTCCTGGCGCAACACGTCTACCCGCTGGTGCGCGCCGACGCCTGGGTGCACGACGAATTCCTCCTGCACGGCTTCGATGCGCACCCCTTCCCGCGCCCCCGCCGCGGCCACGAGTTCGTCGGCGAAGTGATCGACGAGAACGAGCAGGGCTCCGCCGACTCACGACGCGCCCTCGCCGACGCGCTGGCGCCTCTGCCGCGCTGCCGCCGCGCGCTGCGCCGGCAGCTGCATCGGCTGGCGCTCGCGCTGCGCCGTTGACCGCCCGCGGCCGGCGATGAGCACGAGATCGCCCGCCTGCCTCAGGAGCCAACGCCGCGACTCGCGCGTGCCGACGCTGCCGGGAAGCCGCGCGCCGACACCGCGGCGCCCGGTCGGATGCCGGCGCGCTGCCGGACGGACTCGACGAACTCGGCGGCGGCGCGCCGCGTGCCGAGGCGATCGGCGGCGCCGCGGAAGTACCAATACTGGTAGAGGCGATCGACCAGCCGGTTCCAGGCGCGGCGCTGTCGCATCCGCGCCAGGACGGCGGCGGCGCCGGCCAGCCCGTCCGCCAGTCGATCGCCCAGTCGCGGGTGGTCGAAGGCCAGGCAGCGCCCCAGGCGTCCGGACAGGCGCTGCGGGCGAGTGAGGAGACCGATCGGCAGGCGGTCGAGCGCCTCCGGGTGTCGCCGAACGACCTCGACATCGTTGCGACCGGCGGAGCGCCCGCGCCGCAGGTATTCCGCGAACGGGCTGTTCTCCTCGCGGTAGTGATGGCCGCCGGCTGCGGCGAGGAACATGAAGCGCGCGCCGGCCTGCTGTGCGCGGAAGCCGAACTCGTAGTCCTCGCTGCCGTAGGAGACGATCGCCGTATCGAAACCTCCGGCACGGTGGAACAGTTCGGTCGACGTCGACATGTTGCCCCCGACCATGCACAGCCAGTCGAGCGCGCTGGCGCGTGCGCGCAGAGACGACGCATGGTCGGCGTCGAGCCGGCGCAGGCGCTCGCCGAGCAGGCCGGCGGCGACCGGCAGGGGCGGCGCCAGCAACGGACCGACGGCGATCAGGTCTGGCCACTCGTCGTGTGCGACCGCACGCGCGGCCAGCGCCGTGGGTACCGGCTCGATGTCGTCGTCGAGAAAGACCAGCACGCGGCCGCGCGCCAGCGCGGCGCCGCTGTTGCGCGCCAGGCTGATGCCGCGTGCAGCGTGTTCGTAGAGGCGCAGCGCAAAGCGTGCGGGGAAGCCGCGCACCACGGCGCCGGTGTCGTCCGTGCAGGCGTTGGCCACCACGATCACCTCGAAGCGCGCGGCGGGGAACTGTTGCCGGTCGAGCGCTGCGAGGGTGCGCTGCAGGCTGCGCGCGCGGTTGCGCGTCGGGATGATCACCGAGAGCTCCGGCGTCGACTGCGCGCGGCCGGTCATCGCGCTGCCTTGCACGCGGCGCGCCGGAGAGGCAAGCACGCGGTCGATCGGGCCGGCGCGACGCGACCGCCAATGCGGCGCGCCGCCCGGGGAGCAATCGGCGGTGCGCACACAGGTGAGGGTCGGATTTCGCAACTTCTGGCCGGGCTTTGACCCGGAGCATTTCTTCCTCCCCTTGCTGCGCGGCATGCAGCCCGCACTCGACGTCGTCGTCGGGCAGAGCGGCCCCTTGGACCTCGAGCTGGTCTCGGTGTTCGGCCGAGATCGCCGGTCGCCAACGCCGTCGCTGCGGCGCGCCGTGGCGCGCCGCCTGGCGTCGCTGTGGCGTGCGACGGCCGCACCCACCGTCGCCGTCTGCCCGTCACCGCACGCCAAGGTCTCGATCTGGTTCACCGGCGAGAACATCCGCCCGCCGCGCGGCGCCTGGGATCTTCGTCTGTCGTTCGACGGCGACTCGACCGCGCCGGCGAACCGCTACCTGCCGCTGTGGTGGCTGCTGTTGCCCGAGTTGTTGCTGCCCAGCGTCCCGCGCGCGAGCGGCGAGAACCGCCTGGGCCGGACGCTGACACTCGACGAGCTCAGCGCGCCGCGCGTCGCCCGGCGCCACGGCCGCGAGCGCTTCGCCTGCGCCTTCATCGGCAACCCCGAGCCACTGCGCATGCGCGCCGTGCGCGCGCTCTCGTCGATCGGGCCGGTCGACGTCTTCGGCAGCGTCAGCGGACGCTGGGTGGAGGCGAAGCAGGACGTCGCCCGCCACTACCGCTTCGTCCTCTGCTTCGAGAACAGCGTCGCTCCCGGCTACGTCACCGAGAAGGCGTTCGACGCCTGGGGGACGGGGGCGGTGCCGCTGTGGAACGGGCTCGACCCGCACGGCTTCCTCAACCCAGCCGCGCTGATCAACTACGCCAGCTGCGCCGGCATGGATGAGTTCTGCGCCCGCGTCGCCCGCATCGACCGCGACGCCGCCGCCTGGAGCGCGTTGGCAAGCCAGCCGCTGCTGCTGCGCCGCCCTTCCCTGGCGCCGATCCGCACCGCCATCTGGGATCTGCTCGCCGGCGCCGGCGTGGTGTAGCGGCGTAGCGCTCTGCCGGGCAAATCACGTCGGACCCCCATCCCGGCCTTGCCGCGGTGCGGGGGAAGGAATCGGATGCATACAGGTCATGTACGGCAGGGCTTGGTGGTTCGGTTCCTTCCCCCGCGTCAGCGGGGAGAGGCCAGGATGGGGGGCCGAACTGAGCGCTTGGGCAAGGCCCGCCGCAGCGGCTTGACCCGGCGATGCGTCGTCGCGATCAGCGCTGCGGCCAGCATTGGCGACGGTTCCGCCGCGACCGGGGGTTGCGACATTTCCGTGCTGCCGCCTTTTGTCCGGGATCCCGGCCTGCCGTCACGATTCGCCGCCGGTGCCGATCTGGCATCGATGCTGCTTGGCGTCCTGCCTGCGGTGCTCTTGGACGGAAAGGACACCACGGTGAAACCACACTTCGCGCATGCGTGGCGGGCCGCGGCGGGCGTCGTGCTCACCGCCGGCGTACTGCTGGCCGGTTGCGGATCGGACGGCACGGACGGGTCGGCCGGAGCCTCGCCCAGTCGTGATCACCTCAATGAGGGTGAATTGCTGAACCTGGACGAAAGCCTGACCTCACCCGACGGCAGCACTGAGCTCAGGCTCGGGGGCGCCGGTCTGAAACTGTATCTCAACGGGCAAGTGATCTGGTCGTCTGACCCCGTCAAGTTCCCCTCGAGCGCCTATTTCACCCCGGACATGAGCTTCTTCGTCGAAGGCC
>JANRJF010000482.1:0-22205 GCA_033764095.1 Deltaproteobacteria bacterium
GAGCTTTCGGTGGTTATGGCGGAGGAGTCACACCCGTTCCCATTCCGAACACGGTAGTTAAGCCCTCCAGCGCCGATGGTACTTCTGGGTCGCCCAGTGGGAGAGTAGGACGCCGCCGGATCTAAACAAAAAGCCCAGCCGGAAACGGCTGGGCTTTTTTGTTGCTCCTATTTTAAGATTGGCAATGCGCGGAGCGAAGTGAACTCAGTGACTCTCAGTGTTTGAAGTCGATCTTCTTGCCGTAGGTCACCTCGCCCTTGTCGACGCGAAGGGAAAACCCACACTCAGGATTGGTGCACACCCAGGCCTTGAAGAGCACTGAAGCGCCTTCCTGCCCGTAGTCCGAGAGCGGAATGAGCGCTCCTCGGTTACACTTCAGGCACTTCGGGAAATCCATCGCCGCCTCCTTCGTCGCCCCAGCCACCGCCGGGGACCCACCCGAACGGCGCGCGACGGTACCCAAAGGACAAGGGAAAAGCAAGCCGAGATGTTTTGGGAGAAGGCGTCCGATTGAGCGCCCCCGCCAGGAGTCGAACCTGGACTTCAGGTTCCGGAGACCTGCGTGATATCCTTTTCACTACGGGGGCGTAGCGCGAATAAAGCCCGGAATTGGGCAGCTAGCACGCCCGGATATTGAGGGTCAATTCAGCGCCGAGTGCGTCCGTTCAATCTCGGCATGCCCTGTGCACATCGTGCCGCAAGTTCACGTCCACGCACCTGCCAAGATAAACCTCCGTTTGCTGATCGTCGGGGTGCGCGGCGACGGCTATCATCTTCTCGATTCGATCGTGGCCCCGATCCGCTTGTTCGACACGCTCGTGATCAGCATCCGCAGGGCGCGGACCGCTTCAGTGCGGCTCGTCTGCCGGCCAGAGGGCATGGTGAGCGCGGGTCCCGACAACCTCGCCGCCCGTGCCGCCGCCCTATATGCCGCTCGTTCCGGGTTGCGCGCTCGCGTCGAGATTGAGCTGACTAAGCGAATCCCCGCAGGGGCCGGTCTGGGCGGAGGCAGCAGCGATGCCGCCGCGGTGCTGCGCGGCCTCAACGCACTCTCCGATCAGCCTGTGCCGCCGGCCGATCTCGCCGCGTGGGCCCTGGAGATCGGTGCGGACGTGCCGCTGTTCCTGTGTGGGCGTCCGGCCAGAATGCAAGGAATCGGAGAGCAGCTGACGCCGACGTCCCTCCCCGCTGCAGTTCGCGGTCCCGTCGTCGTCACCTTCCCAGGCACCGGCCTAGCAACCAAAGAAGTCTATGCAGGGTATGACGATTCGTTGACTTCTCAACCGGTTGCCAGTAGGTTCCCGAGGCTCACTACCGGTCGGGCGCCGCTGCGAGATTGGCTCAGGAACGACCTCGAGGCAGCGGCATTCCAGGTGTCCCCAAAACTAAGAGATTTGAAGCGGCAGCTGCGGATGCTGGGCGCTCGCGGCGCAATGATGACCGGCAGTGGTTCGGCGATATTTGGTGTGTGGCAGCGGCAGGACGACGCGCAAGCGGCGGCTCGATATCTGCGGGCTGTCGGCGTGTGGGCGTGCACAACGGAGATTTTGGAACGAGTACCGGCAGTCGAGCGGGACGGACAGCATGGTGGGCGGTCGCCAAGTTGGTAAGGCCCCGGACTTTGGATCCGGTATCGAAGGTTCGAATCCTTCCCGCCCAGTTATGTCGTCGAGGTGATCAGTGAGGGACGAGATTCAGGTATTCACCGGCAACTCGAATCGGCCGTTGGCGACCGAGGTTTGCCGCTACCTCGACGTCCCCCTCGGCAACGCCGAGGTGCGTCGGTTCAGCGACGGCGAAGTGATGGTCGAGATCGCAGAGAACGTCCGCGGCGGCGACGTCTTCGTGCTGCAGTCGACCTGCACGCCGGTCAACGACCATCTCATGGAACTGCTGCTGATGCTGGACGCGTTCCGCCGCGCCTCGGCAAAACGCATCACCGCGGTAATTCCGTACTTCGGCTACTCGCGTCAGGATCGAAAGGTGTCGCCACGTGTGCCGATCAGTGCGAAGTTGGTCGCCGACCTGATTACCGCCGCGGGCGCATCTCGTGTGCTGACGGTCGATCTACATGCCGGGCAGATCCAGGGCTTCTTCGATATTCCGGTCGACAACCTGTTCGCCACGCCGGTGCTGCTGAAAGAGATGCAGGAACGCTTGCACAACGGCCCAGTGGCCGTCGTCTCGCCCGATCCGGGTGGGGTGGAGCGTGCGCGAGCGTTCGCCAAGCGCCTCGACGCGACCCTGGCGATCATCGACAAGCGTCGCGCGCGCGCCAACGAGGTGGCAGAGATGCGCGTCGTCGGCGACGTCGAGGGACAGACGGCGGTGATCGTCGACGACATCGTGGATACGGCCGGTACGTTGGCGACCGCTGCGTCGGCGCTGCGCGACGCCGGTGCCACCGAGGTCATCGCCTGCTGTACACACCCGGTCCTGTCGGGACCGGCGATCGACCGCATCCGCGATTCGCGCCTCGCAAACCTGGTGGTGACCGACACGATTCCGCTCCGGCCGGCTGGCCAGCAGAGCGACAAAATCAAAGTGCTCTCCGTGGCGCACCTGCTGGCGGAGGCCATCCGCCGTACGCACCGCGAAGAATCGATCAGCTCGCTGTTTGTGTAACAGCGACGAGGAGTCTGACAGATGGAAGCGATCGAACTCAGCGTTGAGTCGCGGACCGGCTCTGGCAAAGGCGCGGCTCGCGCCGTCCGCCGCACTGGCAAGGTGCCGGCAATCCTGTACGGCGCCGCGCGCAGCGCGACGTTGATCGCGCTCGACGCCAAGGAATTCGAGACCAAGGTTGGGGCGATCGAAGGCACCCATCTGATCCGCCTCACCTCGAGCGACGCCGAGCTCGGCGGCCGCTTGGTGCTGGTGAAGGAGGTGCAGCGCGATCCGGTAGCGCGCGCGCTCCTGCACACCGACCTGTACGAGGTCGACGTCAATACCAAGCTGCGCCTCAAGGTGGCATTGCATTTCATCGGTCGCGCCGCCGGCGTCGACGTCGGCGGCATCCTGCAGCCGGTGCGCCGCGAGGTCGAGGTGCTCTGCCTGCCGACCGAGATCCCCGACTACATTGAGGTCGACGTCAGCGCCCTCGGTATTCACGACGCCGTCCACCTCAGCGACCTCAAGGCGCCGAGCGGCGTCGAGATCGTCATCGACACCGACGAAGCCGTCGTCACGGTGCTGCCGCCGGTGGTCGAAGAGGTGAAGGTTGCCTCCGAAGGCGAAGCGGCGGCTACCGAGGCCGGTGCTGTCGCGCCGGCGGAAGGCGCCAAGGCCGACGCGGCCAAGGCCGGTGCGGCCAAGCCCGCCGCCGCGAAGAGCTGATCGGATTCGATGTGGATGGTCGTTGGCCTCGGCAATCCGGGCGCGGCCTACGCGAGCACACGACATAACGTGGGATTCATGGTGATTGATCGACTGGCGCAGCGCTGGCACGCGCAGCTCGATGCGGTCGGCGCAACCCGCGCCGCACACGCGGACGTGCGTGGTCGGCCGGTGCTGCTGGTGCAGCCGCAGCGCTACATGAACCGCAGCGGCGAGGCGCTGGCTAGTCTGCCCGACCCGGCCACCGATGGGATGATTGCCATCTTCGACGATCTCGACCTGCCGATCGGCCGCCTGCGCGTGCGCAGCGGGGGTGGCAGCGGCGGGCACCGCGGCGTGCAGTCGCTGCTCGAGCACTGGGGGGCGGAGTTCGTTCGCGTCCGCGTCGGTATCGGACGCCCCGCACCCGGGCAGCGCGTCGACGACTACGTGCTCACCCCACCGGATGAAAAAGAAAGCGCAGCCCTGACTGCCGCGCTGGAGCGCGCCGCCGATGCGGTGGAGTGCGTCCTCGGCGACGGTCTGATCGCGGCAATGAATCGCTTCAACGGTCTGGCAGCCGTGGAGCAGTGACCCGCCAAGGAGAAGGAACGATGCGACGCTACGAAACGTTGATCGTGTTGCACCCCGAGCTGCCGGAAGCGCAGATTCGCGAAACCATCGACCGTGCGAAGCGGTTGATCGAAGAGGGCGGAGGCTCGGTGTCCGCCATGCAGGAATGGGGCATGCGCGAGCTCGCCTACCCAATTCGCAAGCTGCACCGCGGCTACTACGTGTTGGCGGAGTACTCTTCGTCGGCGGACGTAGTCCGCGAGCTGGAGCGAACGCTGAAGATCGCCGACGAGATCCTGCGCTTCGTCTCGGTGGTCGCGGTGGAAGCCAAGGCCAAAGAGGCGAGCGCGCCGAAGCGGCGCAAGTCCGATGCGCCCGAGACCGAAGCCGCCCCTGTCGAGTGAGGACAAACGACCATGCCCATGCGTAAGCAAGAGCGAAACGGAAGAGGGAAGGACGCGGGACGCGAGGAGCGCGGCGGGTTCCGGCGCCGGCCGGGACGGCGCAAGGTGTGCCGCTTCTGCGCCGACAAGGACTCGCGCATCGATTTCAAGGACGCGCGCGGCCTTGGAAACTACCTCACCGAACGCGGCAAGATCATCCCGAGCCGCATCACCGGCACTTGTTCGCGCCATCAGCGGGCGCTGACGACCGCAATCAAGCGGGCGCGCACGGTGGCGTTGCTGCCGTACACGGTGACGACCGTCTGACCATGTCCAACACCCGCGCCATCATCAGCGGCGCCTGCTGCGCCGCTGCGCTGTGCGTCGGCGGCGTGGTCGGCCCGCCGGGCGCCGCGCTGGCGTTGCTGGCGCTGCCGCTGCCGGCGCTGGTTGTCGGCGCTATCGCCGGCACCAGTCACGCGGCGTTGTCGTCGCTGGCCGCGGGTGGCTTGGTAAGCGGATTGTTCGGCTGGGAGGGCGGCGCGACGTTCCTCGCCCTGATCGGCGTTCCGGGCGTGGTGACGGTCCTGTCGCTGCGTCGCGCCTGGCGGCTCGAAGCAGTGGTTGCTTTTGCCGTCGCGGCAACCCTGGCCGGTGCCACGGCGCTGGCACTGCTCCACGCGCCTGACGTTCGAGCCTGGCAGCAGACGCTGGCGGACAGTTGGCGCGGCAGCTTCGACGCCGCCCTCGACATGTACCGCGAGCTCGGGACGCCAGCCGAGCGCGTCGCCGAAATGGAATCGGCCCGCGAGGAGATCACCCAACGCGTCGCCACGCTGCTGCCGGCGCTGTTTGTGGTCGGCTGCGCCGCCTTGTGGCTCGGCAACCTGGGGTTGTCGCGCCGCTGGGCGAGCTGGCCGCAGCTCGAGGCGCTGTCGCGCTGGCGCAACGCGGACTGGGTGATCTGGTGTCTGATCGGCTCGGGGTTCGCGATGTTCCTGCCGCTCGGCCTGATTGCCGACGCGTCGGTCAACGCGTTTGCGGTCGTGTTGGCTTGCTATTTCGCCCAGGGACTCTCCATCGTCAGTTTCTTTCTCCAGCGCTTCAGCCTGCCGCGCGGTCTACGCATTGCGACGTTCCTGATCATCGCCCTGCAGCAACTCGCCGCGGCGGTGGTGGTTGCGCTGGGTGTGTTCGATCTCTGGGGGGACTTCCGCCACCTGTCACCGCGCCCGGTCGACGCGGCGGTCGGCCCCGACTCGGAATGAAGGAAGGTTACCCATGGAAGTGATTCTGCGTGAAGACGTGCAACACCTCGGTCACATCGGCGACATCGTCAAGGTGCGTCCCGGCTACGCGCGCAACTATCTGATCCCTCGCGGCCTGGCGACGCTTGCGGATCGGCGCAATCTCGCCGCGCTGGAGCACGAGAAGCGTATCGTCGACGAGAAGCGCAAGCGCGCCATGTCGGCCGCCGAGGCAGTGGTGAAGAAGCTCGGCGCGACCAAGGTGACGATCGCCGCCCGCGCCGGCGAGGAAGGGAAGCTGTTCGGCTCGGTGACCAACATGGACATCGAACGCGCGCTGGCCGAGGCCGGTGTGCCGGTGGAGCGGCGCCGCATTCGCCTCGATGAGCCGATCAAGACACTCGGCGAGCACAAGGTTTCCGTCACCCTCGCCGCCGGCGTACAGGGCGACGTGACCGTCGACGTCGTCGCACTGGAGGAGTAGCGGCGCGGCGTCGTCGCACGCCGCGCCCATTCCCCTTTCGAGTGGCCGGTGACCTGAGTCAGGTCACCGGCCGCCACCCCGCTACGGCACCCGGCGCTCGCCCGGTTGCCCTTGGTCCGGTCGTTGTCAGCATGGCGAGTGCGGCGCTATGCGCCGCATGGAGGATCGCCGATGACCGAGGCGCAGCGGATCGAGTCCGACAGCATGGGCACCGTGGCGGTGCCCGCCGGTGCCTACTACGGTGCGCAGACGGCGCGCGCGCTGGCCAACTTCCGGCTCTCGCCATTGCGCTTTCCGCGCCGCTTCATCGCCGCCCTTGCCTGGGTGAAGGCGGCGGCGGCGCGTGCCAATGTCGCCCTCGGCCTACTCGACGAAGCGCGCGGCGCGGCGATCGAGCAGGCGGCAGGCGAGGTCGCCGCGGGGCGCTTCGACGAGCACTTTCCGCTCGATATCTTCCAGACCGGTTCCGGCACCTCGACGAACATGAACGCCAACGAGGTGATCGCCAACCGCGCTGCCGAGCATCTCGGGGGCGCTCGCGGTGACAAATCGGTGGTGCACCCCAATGACCACGTCAACATGGGGCAGAGCACCAACGACGTGTTCCCCACCGCGCTGCACGTCGCGGCGCTGACGGCGATCGAGGACGACCTGCTGCCGGCGCTGCGCACGCTCGCCGCGTCGCTGGAACGCAAGGCGGAAGAGTTCAGCGACATCGTGAAGGCGGCGCGCACGCATCTGCAGGATGCCGTACCCATCACCCTCGGACAGGAGTTCAGCGGCTACGCCAGCGTCGTCCGACACGACCTCGCCCGCCTCGAGCGGAGCCGCATCCATCTCTCCGAGCTCGCCATCGGCGGGACCGCCGCCGGCACCGGGTTGAACGCGGCGGCGGGGTTCGCCGCACGCGTCGTCGCCGAGCTGCGCGCACTCACCGGCGAGAAGTTGCGCCAGGCCGACAACCTCTTCGAGGCGATGCAGAACCGTGATGCGGCGGTGGAGGTGTCCGCTGCCTGCCGCACGCTGGCGATCGGCCTGCTCAAGCTCGCCAACGACCTGCGCCTGCTCAGCTCCGGACCGCACACCGGTCTGAACGAAATCACCCTTCCCGACCTGCAGCCGGGCTCGAGCATCATGCCCGGCAAAGTGAATCCGGTGATCCCCGAAGCGGTGGCGATGATCGCCGCGCAGGTGATCGGCTTCGACGCCGCGATCGCGATCGCGGCGATGAACGGCAACCTCGACCTCAATACCATGATGCCGGTCATCGCCTACGATCTGTTGTCGAGCATCGACCTGCTGGCGACCGCCAGTCGCACCCTGGCGACGCGCTGCATCGATGGCATCCAGGCCAATCGCGAACGCTGTCGATCGTTCGCCGAGAGCTCACCTGCGGTCGTTACGGCGCTGGCGCCCGTGATCGGCTACGATGCCGCGGCCGCACTGGTGAAGCAGGCACTGGCTGACGGCATACCGATCCGCGAGGCCGTGCGCGCCAGCGGTCTGGTGCCAGAGGACCGGCTCGATGCGCTGCTCGACCTGTTGGCGCTGACGCGCGGCGGCCGCGCCGGGGCCTGACGGTCAGGAGGTCGGCGCGCCGGGGCCGATCGCGTAGACGGCCCCTCCGCCAGAGAGCTGGCAGGGGGCAAGCCCGTTCGGGCACCGCGCGCTGTCCGACTCGAGGTAGAGTCCCGATCGCCCGATGTAGATCGTGCCGTCCGAGTTGATCGCCGGCGACGCCGCGCCGATCGAGAATCCGGTGTCGAACGACCAGAGCAGCGTGCCGGTCGTTCCGTCGTCGCGGATCGCATACACGCGCCCGCCGACCGGAACCGGTGTGGCGCTGCCGGCGACGGTGCCGAGCAGGTCGGCGGCGAGGACGATGATGTCGTTGGTGCCCCCGATGGCCACGGCTGGCGAGGAGACGACCGGACCGTCCGCTTGGAACGTCCAGCGGACCTCACCGGTCGCGCGGTTGACCGCGTACAACGCACCGCTCTGGTCAGCGGCGTACAGGGAAGGGATCTCGGCGTCGTCGCGACCGAGCGCGAGCGATGCGGAGATCGGTGCACCGGCGGGCGGGAAATCGAAGCCGCTGTCCAGCGCCCCGTTCATCAACGCCCCGGCGAATATGCGCCCGTTGCCGTCGGCGACGTAGAACGTCTCGGTGGTCGGGTCGATCAGTACCGCCGCGCTGATCGTCGCGGAGGCGAAGAACGACCAGCGCTGCCGGCCACGGATGTTATAGGCGCGCACGATGCCCGACAGACCGGCGGAGAGGATGATCGGCGTCGATTTGGTCGGCTCGTTGGGGTCCTGCGCCAGCGCGGCCGGTGACTGCGTGATCGGAAAATTGAGCTGATAGCGCGGCACGCCGTTCGGGCAGATGCCGTTGAAGCCGCCCTGGAGCGTGCCGACGTAGATGGTGCCGTCGCCGCTCCAGATGTTCGGCGAGGCGGCGGCGAAGCCCGACAGCAGCGCGCTGTTGCGTACCTCGCCCTCGTCGTTGAACTGGGTCAGAGAGCCATTGGTCGGCACGAACAGGTTGCCGTTGGCACCCAGCAGCGGCGTGCCGGTGATCGGACCGTCGACCATCATGTCGTCGGTCAACGTGATCGGCATGCCGTCGTAGTCGATGACGTACACGTTGCCGTCCGTCGAGCCCACGTAGATGTACTGCGGGCCGAGCACCGGAGTCGCTTCGTTTGCGCCGATCGTCTGCACCGCAGGCGGAAACAGGATGCCACCGGAGCCGTCGTTGACGCTCAGGTCGACGCCCGGCAGGGAGCGGCCCGAGTTGAGCGCATCGGCGTGGAACTTCGGCCACGCCGAGTCGGCCAGCATGGTGCCTCCATTGAGGCTGCATGACGGCCCGCTGTCGCTCGAACAGGCGGCCAGCGCAATGCCGATCACGGTCAACAGGGCGATCAGTGGGCGCGGTATCGTCATTCGATGGCGTACAGGCCGGTCGCGGTAGTGACGTAGATGCGACTGTGTGGACCGATGGCGGGCGACGAGAGGACGGGTGAGTCGTCGTTGGGGTCGAGGTCGATGCAGCCGGTTGCCCAGGGGTCGCTGGGATCGACGGTGCCGTCGTCGGGTTGGCCTGGATAGGAAGTGTCGAGCCCGCGTGCGCAGACCCGCCCGTCGGCGGTGCCGACGATGGCAAACAGGTCCCCCGAGACGACCGGCGACGTTTCAACCGTGATCGGCTCGTCCGTCATCGGCAGCACGCCCGGATACGCCTCGATGCATTCACCCTTGTCGTCGGAGACGCAGGAGTCCGGCGTGCAGTCGGTGCGCGTGCAGTCGCCGCCCACCGCCGCGCAGTCGGAGTTCTCCATGCAGATCAGGGTTTCGTCGTCTGCGCACCGCCCGATGGTGCACTTGTTGTTCTTGCAGGAACCCTCGTCGACGTCGCAGCTGTCGGTGCGACAGCTGCGCTGGAGATCGTCGCTGCAGCGCTGGGTCACCAGCGGCTGACCAGTCGAATCGCGGATACCGTACAGGGTCCCCTCGCGGTCGACGAGATAGACGATGGTGTCGAAGATCGTCTGCGATCCTTCGTCGACGCTCTGACTGATGAAGGCCTGCGTTCCCAACACGTCGGCCTGCGGCGAGTACTGCCAGTTCAACGTGCCGTCGGGATTGATGGCGTACAGCGCGCTGCCCGCCCCGATGGCGTAGACGGAGACGTCCACCGACGCCGACTGCTGCAGCGGTGCGGCCGGCGGCACCCCGATCGGATAAGGCCAGCCGTTGCCTTGCAGGCGTTTTCCGGCGCTGTCGACGCCGAGCAGGAAGCCATCCGGCGTCGTGATGTAGGTGGCGCTGTTGATGCCCACCGCCGGCGTGCTGGTGATCGGACCAGCCACCCCGCCGCTCGGGAACGTCCAGCGCGGCGTGCCGATGCCGTTGATCGCCTGCAGGTAGCCGTTGTCGGCGCCGGTGAACACCGCCAGCAGCGACAGGTCGGAGGGATCGATCTGCACCTGCGCCGAGGAGCGAATGCCCGAGGTGGCCAGCCCGCCCTGGGTTTCGAACGCCCACTCGCAGGTGACCTTGTCGTTGGTCTCGTGCACGTAGAAGATCGCGCCGCGCTTGCCGTCCGACGCGTCACTGCCGAACGTGATGACGCCGCCCGCCTGGACGTTGAGGCTCGAGGACACCGGGCCAATCGGCATCGCCTGGCCGCCGTCGGGCGTGCAAGTCGACAGTTGCCAACGTGTCTTGCCTTCCCGGTCGACCGAGATGATACCGCTGTGCGTGCCGAGGTAGACGTCGGAGTCGCGGTCGACGGTCGGAGTGGACAATCCCACGCCGCCCAGGTTGGTCGCCACCAACACCACTTCGCCTTTGTTGCCGCTGATCGAATTGCCCGATCCGGTGTTGTTGGAATCGTGTCGGAACAACCCCCAGGGCAGCGACGGGACGGTTTGCGGCGGCCCCGAGTCCCCACTCGAACAGGCGCTCAGCCCAAAACAGAGCGCGAGCGCCAGCCTCAACCGCATTCGGTCACCGTTGTCACAGACGCGCCGCTAACTCAATCGACGCCGCGCCACGACGCGCGCGAGGTGCGCGGGCGGTCCGCCGTCGTCATACAATCCCTCCTCGAGGGCGAGGACGTCGAAGGCGGCGAACTCGCGCGCCAACTCGCCGGGCTCGAGCAGGAAGGCGGGGTTCTTCGGATGGCCGAGCCGCGCCTGCTCGCGCAGGAAGGTTTCGAAGACGACGATGCCGCCGGGGATGACGGCGCGGCGGATCGCGGGGAAGAGGCTGCGCTGCAGATAGCGGATGTTGACCACGACCGCGTAGCGATCTTCCGGCAAGCGGAAGTGCTCCAGGTCGGCCTGTACGGTGTTGATCGAGCGGCCGCTTGCCGGCGCCGCAGCGCGCAGGTGCGCGAGCCCGGCGAAGGCGAGGTCGATGGCATCCACCTGCAACCCCTGGCGGGCCAGGTACAGCGCGTTGCGCCCATCGCCGCAGGCCAGGTCCAGCGCGCGGCCGACGGCATGGCCTGGAAGGTGGCGTGCCAGCCAGTTCGAGGGCGCGCCACCGGCCGAACGGGCCGGGTCGGCGTAGCGCGCTTCCCACCGCGAGCGATCCGCACGCATCACGGATCCAGGGCGCGCGCCAGCACGACGACCTCGACGCGCGTCGCGCCGGCCCGCCGCAGTACGCGCGCGCATTCGTTCACCGTCGCCCCGGTCGTCATCACGTCATCGACCAGCAGGACCGAGCGGCCGCGCAGGTGCTCCGGTTCGCGCACCGCGAAGGCGCGCGCGACATTGCGTCGCCGATCGCGCTCGCCGAGCCCCACCTGGGGCGGAGTAGCGCGCACCCGCATCAGGGCGCGCAACTCCACCGCCCGCTGCGTGTGCGCGGCGAGCGACCGCGCCAGCAGCGCGGACTGGTTGAATCCGCGCCAACGCAGGCGGCGCCGATGCAACGGCACAGGTACGATCACGTCGTGGTCGACCGGCACCGGCAGGTGCGCGCAGAAGTAGCGGCCCAGGATCCCGGCATACGAGATGTCGCGACCGTACTTGAGGCGCTGCAGGACGTCGATCAACGGACTCTGCTCGTCGTGGCGATAGCTGGCGCAGGCGCGCGCCCGAGCGAAGCGGGGTGGCCGGCGCCTGCAGCGACCACACGCGTGATCGCCGCCCGCGCCGCGCAGGGGCAGGCCGCACAAGGTACAGAGGGGGGAGGCAGCCGGTCGGATCGCGTCGAGACAGCCGTGACAGAGATCGACAGCCTCGGTCCGCAGCTGGCAGGCCGGGCAGCGCGGCGGGAAGAGCAGATCGATCAGCCAGGACGGGCGATACACGACCTTCGGATGCTATGGCCGGAAGGCGGCGAGGGCAAATGCGGCGAAACGCCTTTGACTGGGCATTCGATGGCGACTAGACTCCGCCGCAACGAGCGGCAGGCAAAGCGATGTTCAAGCGGTTCATGATCGGATTCGTGGTCGGCATCGGTGCCATGTACTGGTACATCCACAACAGCGAGCAGGTGGTGACCAACGCCGACGAATGGATGCAGCGCTCGGCTTCGCAGTACCGGGGCGATCGAGACCACCAGTTGGTCGATCAGGCCACCGGGAAGCGCTGAACCGCTGTCGCGTCGCGACGGCGCTGGTGAGGTGATCCGTGGAACTGCCGGTCCTGCGTCGGCTCAAGAAGGAGCTCGAAGATCTCCGGTTCGAGCTGCACCACAAGCTGCCCAAGGAGATCGAGGTCGCGCGCGAGCACGGCGACCTGCGCGAGAACGCCGAGTTCCACGCCGCCAAGGAACGACAGGGGTTCGTCAACGGCCGCATCGGCCACATCGAACAGCGCATCCGCGATCTGTCTTTGTATAGCGTCGCCTCGATTCCGCGTGCCGCGGTCGGCTACGGCAGCCTGATCACGCTGGAGAGCGAAGACGGTGCCGAAGAGAAGTACGAGCTGGTCTTCCCGGAAGAAGTCGATGCCGCCGCCGGCCTGATCTCCATCGGCTCGCCGCTCGGACGTGCGATGCTCAACAAAGAGGTCGGTGACGACATCGAGGTGGCGACACCCAAGGGCAAGCGGACCTACTCGATCATCGAGCTAGTCACTATCCACGAACGCAAAGACATCGACATTCCGTAAACGGCGTTTCGCGCCGCCGCATCGCCGTCGCGCCGCCCGCTCGGCCCGGCCCACCCAGCGCCTCGTCGCATCCCCCCCGCGGCAGGCTCTCTTGCGACCGTCTTCCGGCCCGTGCTATCCATCCAGACTCTTTTCTGGCCGCAATACCGGTGGGCCGTGCGCCCACTTTTTATTTGAAAATGGATAGTTCGGTCGTCGAGCGGGTCTGGCGCATGGCCCAGCCGCTCGTCGTGGATCACGGGATGGAAATCGTCGACATCGATTATCGCCGAGAGGGGCGCGGGCACATTCTGCGCTTCTATCTGGACCGCCCCGAGGGGGGGGTGACGATCGATGAGCTGACGACCATGAGCCGCCGCCTGGGGGATGTGGTCGAGGTGGCCGAGATCATTCCAGGGCACTACACCCTCGAGGTGTCGTCGCCGGGTATCAACCGGCGGCTGCGTCAGCCCGAGCATTTCCGCCGCTACCTCGGAAAGCGGGTCCGCGTCCGCCTCGTCGAGCCGCATGAAGGCCGGCGCGGGTTCGTGGGCGTCCTACAGGCGGTTGGCGACGACGGGGTGGTGATCGCCACCGCCGACGGCGAGCGGTCGGTGGCCTTCGACCGCATCGCGCAGGCCAACTACGAGCACGAATTTCCTGGTCCAGCGCCGGCCCGGCCGCGCGCAGGCGCTGCTTCGAGGTGATGACGCATGCAGGGCCCAGATTTGATCCGAGTCATCGAGCAAGTCAGCAAGGAGAAGGGGATCGACCGCGCCATCGTCGTGCAGGCGGTGGAGAACGCCATGTTGTCGGCCGCCAAGAAGGTCATCGGCGGCGACATGCGCATCGAGGCGCAGTTCAATCCTGAGATCGGCGAGGTCGAGCTCTTCAAGATCCTCACCGTCGTCCCGCAGGTGACCAACGCGGAGTTGGAGATCTCGCTCGACGAGGCGCGCAAGAACCTCGATCCCGAGGCGCAGATCGGCGACGAGCTGTTGGAAAAGCTGGCGCAGTCCTACGGCCGTATCGCGGCGCAGGCGGCGAAGCAGAATCTCATCCAGCGCCTGCGCGACGCCGAGCGCGACCTGATCTACAATGAATTCAAGGACCGCAAGGGCGAGCTCACGCACTCCGGCATCGTGCAGCGCTTCGAGAAGAAGAACATCATCGTCAATCTCGGTCGCACCGACGCGATCCTGCCTGAAAAGGAGCAGATTCCGCGCGAGCGGTACCGGCAGGGCGACCGCATCCGCGCCTTCATTCTCGACGTCGACATGGGCGGCAAGGGCCCGCAGATCATTCTGTCGCGCACCCATCCCGGCTTCCTGATCAAGCTGTTCGAGCAGGAGGTGCCGGAGATCTACGAGGGCATCGTCGAAGTGAAGGGTGCCGCGCGCGAGCCCGGCGGCCGCGCGAAGATCGCGGTGGTATCGCATGACCAGGACGTCGATCCGGTCGGCGCCTGCGTTGGCATGAAGGGCACGCGGGTGCAGAGCGTCGTGCAGGAGCTGCGCGGCGAGAAGATCGACATCGTCCACTGGACGCCCGATCCGGCCGAGTTCGTGGTGCGCGCCATGGCACCGGCGCGGGTGTCGAAGATCGTCATGGACGAGGACGCGCACGCCATGGAAGTCATCACGCCGGACGACCAGCTGTCGCTGGCGATCGGCAAGAAGGGGCAGAACGTCCGCCTCGCGTCGCGCCTCACCGGGTGGAACCTCGAAGTGCGCAGCGAAGCCGAGGCGGAGAACGAATCGCGCCTGGCGCGGCTGTCGTTGGGTGCGATCCCCGGGGTGGGTGACGTGACCGCAGAGCTGCTCTTCCAGCACGGCTTCAAGTCGGCGGAAGAAGTCGCGGAATCCGACGAGGCAGCCCTGGCGGAGGTCGATGGTCTGGTGCCGGAGAAGATTCCCGCCATTCTCGCCGCGGCGCGCACCAAGGCCGAAGAGAATCGGCGCGAGGCCGAGGCTGCGCAGGCGGCGTTGGCGCGTGCGGCCGCCGAGCGTGCGGCCACGCTGGACAGCGCGAGTGCCGTTGGGGCGCCGCGCATCGGGGATTCGGAGGAGCAGGCGTGAGTCGACCCCGCGTTCCTATGCGCACCTGCATGGGGTGCGGTGCGTCCGCGCCGCAGCGCGACCTGCTGCGCGTCGTGCGCGACGAGGCCGCTGGCCTGCGCGCTGACGCGGCGCGGCGCCTGGGCGGCCGCGGCGGATATCTCCACCGCAAGTCTGACTGCTTGGCGCGCTTCGCGCAGCGCAAGGGAGCGTTGCGCTCGTTGCGCGCAACCGTGGATCGAGCGACGCGAGCCGCCCTGGTGGCGACGGTGGCGCTCGATGCGGGTGAATGAGGGAATCGGCGATGCCGCGTAGGGTCAATGAACTCGCGAAAGAATGGGGCGTCGAGCCGAAGGATCTCACGGCCCGCCTGGAGAAGATCGGGCTGCGCAACCGGCGTGCCCAGAGCACGCTGACCGACGAGGAAGTGGCGCGTGCCGCCAGCGAGCTGGGCCTCGGCGATCGGCCGCAGGTGACGATCGGCGGCGAGCGCGTGGTGGTCGGCGAGACCGGCGCCGCGGTGGTCTAGCGCCGGGTCGGCACCAAGGTGATCCGCCGCCGTGCCGCGGCGTCGGACGTGGCCGACGAGGGCCCGCTCGCGCCGCTCGAGCCGATCGGCACGCAGAGCGAAGTGCTGCAGGCCTTCAGTGCGCCGGAGCCCCTGGCGGAACCGTTCGAGGTTCCGCCGCCGCTGCCGCCGCTGCCGGAGCTGCCGCCGGAACCGCAGGCCGTCGAGCCGGTGCACGTCGAGCCGGTGGAGGTCGCGCCGCCGCCGCCCGTCGTCGAAGCGCCGGTCGAGGTCGAGGCTCCGGCGCCGCCGCCACCACCGGCCGCACCGCCCGTCGAGGTGGAAGCTCCGGCCCCTGTCCAGGCGGAGGCGCCACCGCCGCCGCCGCGGACCTCGAAAACTCCGGTCGTGGTGAAGCGCGAGCGTTCGTCGGGCGCGCCGTCCGCCGGCAAGGCGACGCCGCCGGAACATCAACCCATCTCCGATGTGATGGTGACGCTGGGCGCACGCGAGCCATCGCTCGAGCGGCCGTTCGGTCCGAAGGTGCTCGGCCGCATCGACCTCAAGAAGGTCGAAGCGGCGCGCGTCGCCGCGACCCGACCGGCGGCAGCACGGGCCGCCCGGCCCGGTGCAGCGACTCCGGCCGCCAATCGCGGGCGAACCCTGCCCGGCGAAGTACCGGGGATGCCGCCGCCGGACTCGGCTGACCGCGGCAAGAAGAAGAAACGCCGCGTCATCCAGAAACCCGAGTTCGCCGAGATCGCCGACCGCGACAAGCGGCCCGGCGCGCGGCTGCCGCGCAAGAAGCGCGCGCTGCCCGGCAAGGAGCAGCGCCAGACCGAGATCACCCAGCCGAAGGCGAGCAAGCGCGTCGTCCGCATCTCCGAGGTGGTGTCGGTCGGCGAGCTCGCCAAGTCGATGGGCGTCAAGGCCGGCGAGGTGGTCAAGAAGTTGATGGAACAGGGCATGATGGCCACCATCAACCAGGTGCTCGACGCCGACACCGCGACCCTGATCGCGTCGGAGTTCGGCTACAACGTCGAGAACGTTACCTTCGACGCCGAGGCCGCCGTCGAGGAGGGGCACGCCCCGACCAGCGACGAACACATGCAGCCGCGCCCGCCGGTGATCACCATCATGGGCCACGTCGACCACGGCAAGACGTCGCTGCTCGACGCGGTGCGCGAAACCAACGTCACCGCCGGCGAAGCCGGCGGCATCACGCAGCACATCGGCGCTTACACGGTCGACGTGCACGGCCGCCGCGTCACCTTCCTCGACACGCCGGGCCACGAGGCCTTCACCTCGATGCGCGCGCGCGGCGCCAAAGTGACCGACATCGTCGTCCTGGTGGTGGCGGCGGACGACGGCGTCATGCCGCAGACCGTCGAGGCCATCAACCACGCACGCGCCGCCAACGTGCCGATGGTGGTGGCGATCAACAAGATCGACAAGCCGGACGCCAACCTCGATCGCATCAAGCAGGATCTCGCCAATCACGGGTTGCAGCCCGAGGATTGGGGCGGCGACACGGTGACCGTGCCGGTGTCGGCGAAGACCCGCGAGGGAGTGCCGAACCTGCTCGAAATGCTGCTGCTGCAGGCCGACCTGCTCGATCTCAAGGCCAATCCCGACAAGCCGGCGCGCGGCGCGATCGTCGAGGCGAAGCTCGACCGTGGTCGCGGGCCGGTGGCGACGGTGCTGGTCCAGGAAGGCACGCTCAAGCCGGGCGATCCGTTCGTCTGCGGGCCGTACGCCGGCCGCGTGCGCGCGATGATCGACGACAAGGGCCGCAAGGTGACCATCGCCGATCCCTCGACGCCGGTCGAGATTCTCGGCCTGCCGTCCGTGCCGGAGGCCGGCAGCTCGTTCGTCGTCGTCAGCGACGAGGCCACCGCGCGCCAGGTGGCGGAGCATCGCGCCGCCAAGCATCGCGAAGCCTCGATGTTGAAGACCTCGAAGGTGTCGCTGGAAGATCTCTATCGGCAGGTGCAGGCGGGCGACACCAAGGAGCTGCGCATCGTCATCAAGGCCGACGTGCAGGGGTCGGCGGAAGCGCTCTCCGACGCCCTCTCGCGTCTCTCCACCGACGAGGTGCGCTTGAACGTCCTGCATTCCTCGGTCGGTGGCATCACCGAGAGCGACGTCATGCTCGCCTCGGCCTCGAATGCCGTCGTCATCGGCTTCAACGTGCGACCCGAGTCGAAGGCCACCGTCGCCGCGGAGCGCGAGGGCGTCGACGTGCGCCTCTACGAGATCATCTACGACGCGATCAACGACGTCCGCGACGCCATGGAAGGTCTGCTCGAGCCGACCTACAAGGAGAAGGTGCTGGGTCGCGCCGAGGTGCGCAACACGTTCAACATCCCCGGCATCGGACTGATCGCCGGATCGTTCGTGACCGACGGGAAGATCACCCGCAATGCGCAGGCGCGCCTGGTGCGCGACAGCGTCGTCGTGCACAACGGCAAGGTGGGGAGTCTCAAGCGTTTCAAGGACGACGCGCGCGAGGTGCTCTCCGGCTACGAGTGCGGCATCGGGCTCGACAACTTCTCCGACGTGAAGGTCGGCGATCTGATCGAGGCCTACGAGATGGAACAGGTGGCCCGTCGCCTCGGTCCGCCGACGCGTGGCGCCGCCGCCGAACGTTCGCTCTGAGTCGGCGCGCGCCATGGTCGTCGGCGTGCTCAAGCTGACGCTCTTCATTCCCGAGAACCACTCGCTGAAGGGCAAGCGCGGCGTGCTGAACAAGATCAAGGCGCGCGTCACGAATTCGTTCAATGTCTCGATCGCGGAGTGCGACGATCAGGATCTCTGGCAGCGGGCGACGCTCGGCGTCGCGCAGGTCGGGAGCGATGCGGGCTACGTCGAAGGCGCGCTGCGCCAGGTGGTGCGTTTCGTCGAGGACCTGCACGTCGTCGAGGTGGGTGCCGACGAGATCGAGGTGCTGCACGTCTGAGCCGTCGCGAGGGGCCCGATGACGCGTCGCACCGATCGCGTCGCCGACGCACTGCAGGCGCTCATCGCCGAGCTGCTGCTGCGCGAGATCAAGGACCCGCGCATCGGCCTGGTGACCATCACCGGGGTGCGCGTCTCGCCCGACCTGCGCCACGCGCGCGTCTTCTTCAGTACGCTCGGCGACGCCGACACGCACGAGCAGGCGCTCGCCGGCCTGCGCAGCGCTGCCGGATTCATGCGCTCGCAGGTGGCGCGCCGGCTCGATCTGCGCGTCGCGCCGCAACTCGCCTTCGAGTTCGACCCCAGCCTCGAACAGGCGGAGCGGCTGTCGCGCCTGCTGAAAGACACCGTCCCGCCCGAGGGCGAGTCGTGAACGGCATCCTGCTGATCGACAAGCCGGTCGACCTGACCTCGGCCGACGTGGTGCGGCGCGTCAAGCGCCGCCTGCCGCGCGCGGTCAAGGTCGGACACCTCGGCACCCTCGATCCGTTCGCCACCGGCCTGCTCCCCCTTTGTCTCGGCGAGGCGACCAAGATCGCCCAGTTCCTCAACACCGCCGACAAGCGCTACAGCGGCGTGATCCGCCTCGGCGTCGCGACCGACACCGGCGATCGCACCGGCCGCGAACAGGCGACCGCACCGCTGCCGGCGTTGCGCGAGGCCGACCTGGCCGCGGTGGCGGCGCACTTCACCGGCGACCTCCAACAGCGCCCGCCAATGTACTCGGCGCTCAAGCGCGACGGCGTGCCGCTGTACCGCCTGGCAAGGCGCGGGATCGAGGTCGAGCGCGAGCTGCGCGCCGTGCGCGTCGACGGCCTGGTGCTGGCCGTCGACGGTCCCGATCGCCTGCGCTTCTCGCTCGGCTGTTCAAAAGGAACCTACGTCCGCGTGCTGGCCGAGGACATCGGGACGGCGCTAGGCACGGTCGCGCATCTCGCCGAGCTGCGCCGGACCGGGTTCGGCGGCTTCGACATCGGCGACGCCGTCGCGCTCGATGCCTGGGACCCGGGCTGCGCGCGCGGACTGATCGGTCTGCGCGCCGCGCTCGCCCACCTGCCGGCACTGGCGATCGACCAGCCGACCGCAGCGGCCGCCCGCCAGGGCAAGGCCGCCGTGCTTGGCCACCTGCCCGGCGCGCCGCAGGCGGCGGCGCTGCTGATCGATCCGGCCGGCGAGGTGGCCGCGGTGGTCGTGCGGGAGCAGGGGACCTGGCGCTATGGGCGCGTTCTGGCCCCGCCCCAGGCTTTACACGGCACCGACACCGTGGTAGCCGACACGGTTGAATAAAAGCGACTAAAGGGAGAAGTGATGGGAGTTGCGCAGCAGCCAAAGCAGGAGTTGGTTCAACAGTACCGGCTCCACCCGACCGATACCGGGTCGCCTGAGGTCCAGATCGCGCTGCTGAGCAAGCGAATCGACTACCTGACGGAGCATTTCCAGACCCACACGAAGGATCACCACTCGCGCCGCGGGCTGCTCAAGCTCGTCGGCCAGCGACGCCGCCTGCTCGACTACCTCAAGCGCTCCAGCAACGAGCGCTACAAGGGCCTCATCGAGCGCCTCGGCCTGCGCCGCTGATCCTTCCTCGCCATCCGGGTCGGCTCCGGCACACAGTCACTCCCTCCCACGTCTGAGGGCGATTCCGCCCGGGAGGTTCACATGTATCACAAGGTCCAGATCGACTTTCATGGTCGACCCCTGTCCATCGAGGTCGGCCGCTTGGCCAAGCAGGCGAGTGGCGCCGCGCTGGTCCAGTACGGCGAGACCGTCGTGCTGTCGACCGCCGTCGCCAGCCAGAGCCCGCGCGTCGGCATCGACTTCTTTCCGCTGACCGTCGACTACCAGGAGAAGGCTTTCGCCGCCGGCAAGATTCCGGGCGGCTTCTTCAAGCGTGAGGGACGCCAGGGGGAGAAGGAGATTCTCACCTCGCGCCTCATCGACCGGCCGATCCGGCCGCTGTTCGCCGAGGGCTATCGCTGCGAGACGCAGATCATCGCAACGGTGCTGTCGTTCGACAAGGAGAACGACTCCGACACCATCGCCATGCTCGGTGCGTCGGCCGCCCTGCACGTCTCCGACATTCCCTTCCTCAGCCCGATCGCTGGCGTGCGTATCGGCCGCATCGGCGGCACGTTCGTCATCAACCCGCTGCTCAGCCAGATGGCCGAGAGCGATCTCAACCTGCTGGTCGCCGGGAGCAAGGACAGCATCGTGATGGTCGAGGGCGGCGCCAAGATGCTGCCCGAGGACGTCATGCTCGACGCGCTCTACACCGCGCACGAGGCGCTGCAGCCGCTCATCGCGATGCAGGAGGAGCTGCGCGCCAAGCTCGGCAAGCCGAAGCGCGAGGTGGTGGTCGGCGAGATCGACGCCTCCCTACGCAAGGCGGTCGAGGCGCTCGCCCTGCCGCGCATCGAGAAGGCGATGACCTTCACCGCCAAGCTCGAGCGCCACGCCGCCGTCTCGGCGGCGCACAAGGAAGCACACGCCGCGGCGCTGGAGCAGTTCCCCGAGCAGGACGCGGCGATCAAGGAAGTGATCGAAGAGGTCGAGAGCCGCGCCATGCGGCACATGATCGTCGACAAGCAGAAGCGGCTCGACGGCCGCGGCGTCGCCGACGTGCGGCCGATCACCTGCGAGGTGAAGGTGCTGCCGCGCACGCACGGCTCGTCGGTGTTCACCCGCGGCGAGACGCAGGCGCTCGCCACCACCACGCTCGGCACCGCCTCCGACGAGCAGCGCATCGATGCGCTGGTCGGCGAGCACTTCCGCAAGTTCATGCTGCACTACAACTTCCCGCCCTTCAGCGTCGGCGAGACCAAGCCGCTGCGCGGCCCGAGCCGCCGCGACACCGGTCACGGCGCGCTCGCCGAGCGCGCCCTGGCACCGGTGCTGCCGGACGAGAAGACGTTCCCCTACACCATCCGCATCGTCTCCGAGATCCTCGAGTCGAACGGCTCTTCCTCGATGGCGACGGTGTGCTCGGGCAGCTTGTCGCTGATGGACGCCGGCGTGCCGATCAAGGCGCCGGTGGCCGGCATCGCCATGGGCCTGATCAAGGAGGACGACAAGATCGCCGTCCTCTCCGACATCCTCGGCGACGAGGATCACCTCGGCGACATGGACTTCAAGGTCGCCGGCACCGCCGAGGGCGTCACCGCCCTGCAGATGGACATCAAGATCCACGGCGTCACCAAGGACATCATGCGCCAGGCGCTGAAGCAGGCGCGCGAAGGGCGCCTGCACATCCTGGAGGTGATGAACACGACGCTCAACACGGCGCGCGGTGACATCTCGGCGCACGCGCCGCGCATCGTGTCGATCAAGGTTCGCCAGGACAAGATCCGCGACATCATCGGCCCTGGCGGCAAGGTCATCCGCGGCATCGTCGAGGAGACCGGCTGCAAGATCGACATCGAGGACGACGGGACCGTCTTCATCGCGTCGAGCGAGGAAGCCGGCATGAAGCGCGCCATCGAGATCATCGAAGGGATCACGATGGAGGCGCAGGTCGGGAAGATCTACAAGGGCAAGGTGGTCCGCATCGTGGACTTCGGCGCCTTCGTCGAGATCATGCCCGGCACCGACGGCCTGCTGCACATCTCGCAGATCGGCCCCGGCCGCGTGCAGAAGGTCACCGACGTGCTGAAGGAGGGCGACGAGATCCAGGTGAAGGTCCTGGAGATCGATCGCTCCGGCAAGATCCGGTTGAGCCGCAAGGAAGCGATGTCCGAAGCGGAGAAGGCCGGCTCCTGACGCGTATGGTGCGACGGTCGACGCTGCCGAACGGCCTGCGCATTGTTTCGGAAGAGCTCGACGGCGTCCCGTCGGTCACGGTCGGCATCTGGGTGGAGAGCGGCTCGCGGTTCGAGCCGCCCCACCTGGGTGGGATCTCGCACTTCCTCGAGCACCTGCTGTTCAAGGGCACGGCGCGCCGCTCGGCGGCGCAGATCGCCGAGGAGATCGACGCCGTCGGCGGCGTGCTGAACGCCTTCACCGGCAAGGAATACACCTGCTACTACGCCCGCGTGCTCGCCGAGCACACCGGGCTGGCGACCGACCTGCT
>JANRJF010000483.1:0-4415 GCA_033764095.1 Deltaproteobacteria bacterium
GAAGCAGGTCTCGAAGGCGAAGTTGGTCATCACCGCGAAGCTGGTGGCGTCGCGCGTGTGCTCGATGTCGTCGAAGGTGTGGCGCTCGCTGATGATCACCCAGTTGTCGGTGCTGGGCGCCTTGTGCGCCCAGTCGAAGGCACGGCTCTCCTTCAGGTAGTCGTAGGCGAAGCGCAGGTGCACCTGCGCGTGGCGGATCTCGTCGAGCGAGCCGAAGGTCGCCATGTTGCGCATGCCCGCCGCCTTGCCGAAGCGCGTCGCGCGCGCGAACGCCGACACCGAGGCGTACTCCAGGAAGGTCGCGGCACCGAAGTGCAGCTGCAGCAGCGCCTGCCAACCGGGCGCCGCGCTCTCGTAGAATTTGCCGCGCGCCAGCGCCGCGCGTACCGAGTAGGCGCCGACGTCCTTCTCGCGCTGCGTGCGCACGTAGTCGCGGAAGGTGACCTTGTACGGCTCGTCGAAGGCGTCGAAGGCCGCATCCGGTAGCCCGTGCACGTCGCTCAGCTCGGGCGGGAACAGCTCCTCCCTGGCGACGTAGCGCGGCGTCCAATTGGTGGTACGCGCGAGGTCGTACCACTCCTCCATCTTGAGTATGGCCATCGGGGCCCCCTTCGACTTGTGCAGGAAACTGAGTTTCCTGACGAGCAAGCCGCATTCCAAAGAGTCGGCGCCGGTGTTGTGGAGTCGTCGATCCGCCGTGCACCGCGCGTTGCTCAGCCGGCGTGCACCTCGCCGCCCGCCTTTTCAGCAGCGCCATACGCGTCGGACTGATGAGGTCGATCCCGCACGCTTCTTTCTGCAGGAAGTGGCGCCGGGCGCCCCCGCCCGGATCCGCGCGTCAGCGCGGAGCGGTCGTTCGATGAAGGCAGTCGGCGCTGCGCGCCGATGCGTGCGAGACGCCCGAGCGACTAGGCCGAAGGCCAATCTTCACGACAAACGTCGAAGGCCGCAGATCGCCGATTGTGGATTCGCGACGCGAAGCGCAGAGTGCGCTGCACACACATAACCCGCGGGGCCCGCCTCCATGACTGCACTTCGTCGACTCCTCCACGCCGTCATTGGAGACCTGCGCTGGGCGCCCCCGCCCTGGGTTTTGTTCATCGCGCGCCCGCTGATCGCGGCCAACCGCGTGCGGCGACGTGAGCCGCGGCGCTTCTGGAGCGCGCTGGTCGGGCTGCTGGTGATCGCCGGCGGCGGCTACGGCGCCTACCGCTACATCGCCAGCCGGCCGCAGCCGGCCTACATCACCGCGACGGTCTGCGAGCCGGCGCCGACCGGCCTCGATGCCGACGCCAAGCCCAATCCGCTGCGCATCGTTTTCTCCGGTGCGGCGGCGCCGTTGGAGCGCATCGGCAAGGTGGTGAGCAGCGACTTCACCGTCTCCCCGCCGATCGCCGGCAACTGGGAGTGGCTGAGCGACACCGAGCTGCGCTTTTCCCCGGCGGCGGAGTGGCCGGTCGGCCAGCCCTATGTGCTCGAGATCAAGCCCGGCTTCCTGGCGCCACAGGCGCGCATGCAGCGGCCGCGCGTCGAGTTCCGCTCGCCGCCGATCACCGCAACGGTCGCCGCCAGCGAGTTCTGGGAGGATCCGACCGACGCTCAGAACAAGCGCGTCGCGGTGACCCTGCAGTTCACCCATCCGGTCGACAAGGCGGCCCTGGAGAAGCGCCTGGCGCTGCGCATGCGCGTCGATCCGGTGACCAGTTTCGACAACCAGCAGGCGCGCAGCCTCGGCTTCAAGGTGAGCTACGACGACACCGGCGCCAGGGCCTTCGTGCAGTCGGAGGCGATCCGCATTCCCGACCGCCCCGGCGCCGTGCAGCTGCGCCTCGACGCCGGCGTGCCAGCGGCGCGCGGCGGCGCGGGGACCGACGTTCCGGTGCTGACTGAAGTCGCGGTGCCCGGCGTCGCGACCTACTTCCAGGTCGGCGAGATCAACGCCGCGGTGGTGACCAACCAGGCGCACCGCATGGAGCACGTCGCGACCGTCGACTTCACCGCCCCGGTGAAGGCCGAGACGCTGGCCAAGTACGTCTCGGTCTGGGAGCTGCCGCTCGACCGCCCGGCGATCGGCGACGCGCCGGCCGAGAAGAACTTCAGCTGGAGCGAGCCCGAGCAGGTGGTCCCCGAGGTGTTGGCGGTGGCGCGCAAGCTCGACGTCACCTGGCTGCCCACCGAGACCGACTGGTCGAAGCAGCAGAGCTTCCGCTTCGAGGCCGCCGAGGGTCGGCCGCTGTTCGTGCAGATCGAGAAGGACGCCACCGCCTTCGGCGACTACGCGCTGGTCGAGCCGTACAGGGCCGTCGTGCCGGTCGAGGCCTTCCCGCGCACCGTCGAGATCATGCACGACGGCGCCGTGCTGGCCCTCTCCGGCCAGCGCAAGCTGTCGGTGCTGGCGCGCAACCTCGACGCGATCGAGATCAAGCTGTCGCGCCTGCTGCCGTCCACGGTGGCACACTTCGCGTCGCAGACCGGCGGCAGCTTCCAGCAGCCGTACTTCCGCTCGAACTCGTTCGGTCTCGACGACCTCGCCGAGGTCGTCCGCGAGGTTCGACCGCTGGCGCCGGTGGCGCCGGGCGAGGCGCAATATGAGGTCGTCGACTTCGGCGCCTTCCTCGCCAACGGCGCGCCGCCGCGCGGCCTGTTCCAGCTGCAGGTCAGCGCCTGGGATCCCGAGCGCAAGCTGGTGATCGACGACATCGAAGCCGCCGCACGCGTCGTGCTGGTCACCGACCTCGGATTCCTGGTGAAGGACGCGCTCGACGGCTCGCACGACGTCTTCGTCGTCTCGGTCGCCAGCGGCCAACCGGTCGCCGACGCCGAGGTGCAGATCCTCGGCCGCAACGGCCTGCCGGTGCTGACCCGCACCACCGATGCCGCCGGCCGCGCCAGCTTCCCGCCGACCGCCGACTTCACGCGCGAGAAGCAGCCGGTCGCCTACGTCGTGCAGAAGGCCGGCGACCTGTCCTTCCTGCCCTTCGACCGCCGCGACCGCCGGCTCGACTTCTCGCGCTTCGACACCGGCGGTCTGAGCGACGACGCCGAGCTCGAGTCGCTGCAGGGCTACCTGTTCTCCGACCGCGGCGTATACCGGCCGGGCGAAGAGGTGACGCTCGGTCTCATCGTCAAGAAGCTCGACTGGACGCCGCTGCCCGACGACCTGCCGCTGCTGCTCGAGGTGATCGACGCGCGCGACCGCACCATCCAGAGCGAATCGGTGCGCATGCCGCGCGAGGGCTTCCGCGACTTCCGCTTCAAGACCTTCGACAGCTCGCCGACCGGCACCTACCAGGTGCGCCTGTCGATCGCGCGCGACGGCGAGTCGCACGCGTTGCTCGGCGAGACGACGGTGAAGGTCGAGGAGTTCCTGCCCGACCGCATGACGATCACGACGACGCTGTCGCCGAGCCGTGCCGTCGGCTGGGTCGCACCCAAGGAGCTGGTGGCGCGCGTGTCGCTGCGCAACCTGATCGGCACGCCGGCGACCGGCAACCGCATCAAGGCCTCGCTGCGCCTGGCACCGGCGTTGCCGTCGTTCGCGCGCTGGCCGGCGTGGCATTTCTACGATCCGCTCACCGCCAAGCAGAGCTACGACGAGACGCTCGCCGAGCTCAGCACCGGCGACGACGGCACCGCCGAGCTGCCGCTGCACCTCGAACGCTTCGACAGCGCGACCTATCGGCTGCGCGTCATCGCCGAGGGCTTCGAGACCGAGGGCAACCGCAGCGTCGCCAGCGACGCGACCGCGCTGGTCTCGCCACTGCCGTATCTGGTCGGCTGGAAGGCGGACGGCGATCTCAACTGGATCAAGCGCGACACCGCATGTGCCGTGAACATCGTCGCGGTCGGCCCGGATCTCGAGCCGATCGCCACCGACGACGTCAGCGCCGAGCTGTTCGAGATCACCTACGTGCGCGTGCTCGCCAAGCAGGAGAACGGGCTGCTCGGCTATCAGTCGGTGCGTAAGGACATCTCGCAGGGCACCCAGCCGCTGCCGCTCGGGGCTGCACCGCTCAAGCTCATCCTGCCCACCGCACAGGCCGGCTCTTTCGTTTATGTGCTGCGCGACAAGGCCGGCACCGAGCTCAACCGCATCGGCTTCGAGGTCGTCGGCGACGGCAACGTCGCCGGTCGCGTCGAGCGCAACGCCGAGCTCAAAGTGCGGCTCGACAAGGCCGACTACGCGCCCGGCGACGAGATCGAGATGTCGATCGTCGCCCCCTACGCCGGCGCCGGCCTGATCACCATCGAGCGCGACCGCGTCTACGCCTCGGCGTGGTTCAAGTCGGACGGCAACGCCACCGTGCAACGCATCCGCCTGCCCGAGGCAGTCGAGGGCAACGCGTACATCGTCGTCAGCTTCGTGCGCGACCTCGCCTCGCGCGACATCTTCGTCTCGCCGCTGTCGAGCGGCG
>JANRJF010000484.1:0-5641 GCA_033764095.1 Deltaproteobacteria bacterium
TATCAGCTGTGAGCGGTTTGGAGTCGGATCCATCCCATCTTGGCGCGCTCGTACGAACTTGTTGTCCAGCTGCGATGGATGGCCTCGTCAAACAAGCTGATAGCTGACGGCTGATAGCTGTTAGCCGACCCCAGCTACCGCTTCACCTCCAGCGGCAGCAGCACGGTGAAGCGCGCGCCGGCGCCGGGCTGGCTGCTGACGCCGATCTCGCCGCCGAGCGCGTCGGTGAGCTGCTTGGCGATATAGAGGCCGAGGCCGACGCCGCCGCCGCGCGGCGGGCCGTTGGAGCCCTGGCGGAACATCTCGAAGATGCCGTGCAGGTCGGCGGCGTCGATGCCCTGGCCGGTGTCGGCAACCGCGAAGCGTACCTGGCCGCTCTGCCGGTCGGCGTGCGCGCTGACCGTCACCGCGCCGCGCTCGGTGTACTTGAGCGCGTTGTGGATCAGGTTGCGCAGGATCATCTCCAGCTTGCCACGATCGCTGCGCATGGTGGCGCCGGTGTCGTCGGCCTCCCAGGTGAGCGCCACCTCGGGCTTGCACCAGTTGGCCGGCAGGCTGGCGCGCAGGCTGTCGAGCGCGCCGCCGAGCGAGAACTCCTCGACCACCAGTGAGACGCCGCCCGCCTCCATGCGGTTGAGGTCGAGCATCGACTGGATGAGGTCGAGCAGCTGGCGCGACTGCTGGTGGATGCGGCCGAGCGCGTCGAGCTCGTCGCCGCGTTGCGTGAAGGCGCCCTCCAGCAGCAGGTCGGTGTAGCCGACGATGATGTTCAGCGGCGTGCGCAGCTCGTGCGAGACGGTGGCGAGGAACTCGCTCTTCGCCGCGTTGGCGCGCTGCGACTCGGCGGCGTGGCGCGCCGATTCCGCCGCCTCGCGGAAGGCGGCGTAGCGGTAGGCGTCGAGCAACTGCGCGCCGATCACCGTCATCAGCGCGTGCGACATGAGCGCGAACAGCCCATAGGGCACCGGCAGCGACGCGGACGCGCCGACGTGCAGCGCCCACAGGTAGGCGCTCAGCGCACCGAGCGTCGCCACCACCTGGCCGCGCGCCCCCCAGGGGAACTGCACCACCTGGCCGGTGAGGAAGCCGATCATCGCCAGCAGCGTCAGCTCGGCGTTGCGCTGCACCAACGCGAGATAGGCGGCGAGCGCGAAGGTGAGCGCGACCGCACCGGCGAGCGCCATGCCGACCGCCTGCCGCGGCCAGCGCCGCGTCGACCAGGTCGCCACCAGCACGATGGCGACGAACGACAGGTAGCAGAGCGACAGCGGCAGCCAGCGAGCGGGGAAGTAGAGCCACTCGATGCCGTAGGCGATCGCCATCAGCACCAGGAAGATCCCACCGGCGACCGGGAAGCGCTCCGCCACCAGCGTGCGGGTCGCGGCGCGATAGGCCTCGGCGACCTCGGCGGCGTCGCGCTCGGCCGGCGTGCGGTCTACAGACATCGCGGCGCCGCACGGTACCACAGCGGCGGCGCACTGCAGCGGGGAATTCCGCTGGCGCGCGTGTCATCGCGAGTGGGAAGCCACGGATTACACGGATTTCACGGATGGGTACCGCCCATCCGTGAAATCCGTGTAATCCGTGGCTTCTTCTTGGGGTGGTGCCGATCGGGGCGATCTGAATCGACGTTGACCGCCCCTCGCTAGTTTTGTACGAACCGGTACGTACATCGAATTCGTGAAGCAGGCCAGGAGTACGTATGAAGACCGCGGTGATCACCGGAGCGGGCGGCGGATTGGGGCGTGCGCTGGCGCTGCAACTCGCCATGCCCGGTGCGCAGCTGTTGCTCAGCGACGTGCACGAGGAGCGTTGCGCCGAGACGGCGCGGCTGGTCGAGGCGCGCGGCGCGCGCGCGCACACGACGTGTACCGACGTCGCCGCCGCGGCGCAGGTCGAGGCGCTCGGCGACGCGGCCGATCGACTGCTCGGCCGCATCGATCTGGTGGTGAACAACGCCGGCGTCGCCGCGGCTGGTGCGGTCGGTGCGGCGCCGCTGGAGACCTGGCGCTGGATCATGGGCATCAACCTGTGGGGCGTCATCCACGGCTGCCACGTCTTCGCGCCGCGCCTGGTCGCGCAGCGCGGCGGCGCCGTCCTCAACGTCGCCTCGGCCGCCGGCATCGCTTGCGCGCCGACCATGGCGCCGTACAACGTCACCAAGAGCGGCGTCATCGCGCTCTCCGAGACGCTCGCCGCCGAGCTGGCGCCGCACGGCGTTGGCGTCACCGTGCTGTGCCCGGTGTTCTTCAAGACCAATCTGCTGGAGACCATGCGGGTCACCGACGCGGAACAGAGCGCGATGGCTGCCGCGGCGTTCGCCGACTCGACCATGACCGCCGAGCAGGTTGCCGCCGCGGCGCTGCGCGCGGTGGCGCGCCGCCAGCTCTACTGCCTGCCGATGCGCGAAGCGCGCATGATCTGGCGGCTCAAGCGCCTCATGCCGCAGCGCTTCCACCGCTCGATCCTCGGCAGCGCTCGCCTGCAGCGCCTGGCGAAGCGGCGCGCGGTCAGCTCGCGGCGCGCCGCCCCGGCGGCGCGTTCCGCCGCTGATTCCTGATAGTCAACAAAGTTTCACCACATTACTTGACTTCATCGCGTCGCGGCGGGCAAATGAGCCCGTCGCCGGCGCTGGGCACGTCGAGTGGCACTCGCCGCCGATGCCCATCTCGCTGCTCCGCTTCGCGCTCCGCCGCCGCTACCCCGAGCCGCGCATGTTTCGCGTCCCGCAGCGGCTCAAGCCGACCTACGACGCGGTGATCATCGGCGCCGGCGGTCACGGCCTGGCGGCGGCGTACTATCTCGCCAGCGCGCACGGCCTGACCAACCTCGCGGTGCTCGACCAGGGCTACCTGGGCGGCGGCAACACCGGCCGCAACACCACCATCGTGCGCAGCAACTACCTCACCCCGGAGGGCGTCGCCTTCTACGACGCCAGCGTGAAGCTGTTCGAGGGGCTGGCGCAGGAGGTCGATCTCAACCTCTTCTACCGCGCCCGCGGCCACTTCACGCTGGCGCACAGCGACGCGTCGGTGCGCACCATGCGCTGGCGCGCCGAGGTGAACAAGCATCTCGGCGTCGACAGCGAGCTGGTCGACGCCGACTTCGTTGCGCGCGCCTGTCCCGGCATCGACCTCAGCTGCGGCGGCCACGCGCCGATCCTCGGCGCGCTGTGGCATCCGCCCGGCGCCATCGTCCGCCACGACGCGGTGGCGTGGGGCTATGCGCGCCTCGCCGACCGGCTCGGCGTCGAGATCCACCAGCACACCGAGGTGACCGGCATCGACGTCGCCGGCGGCCGCATCACCGGCGTCCAGACGACCCGCGGCCCGATCTCGACGCCGCGCGTGCTGTGCGCCGTGGCCGGCTCGACGCCGCGCCTGCTCGACATGGTCGGCCTGGGCTCGCCGCTCACCATCCATCCGCTGCAGGCGCTGGTCACCGAGCCGATGAAGCGCTGGCTCGATCCGATCATCGTCTCCGGCAGCCTGCACGTGTACATGAGCCAGTCGGCGCGCGGCGAGCTGGTGATGGGCGCCGCGCTCGACCCCTACGAGCTGCACTCGACCCGCTCGACGCTCGACTTCGCCGAGGGGCTGGCGGCGCACGTGCTCGACATGTTCCCGTTCCTCTCCGACGTGAAGGTGCTGCGCACCTGGGCAGGCCTGGCCGACATGACGCCCGACTTCGCGCCGATCATGGGGACCACGCCGATCGGCGGTTTCTACCTCGACGCCGGCTGGGGCACCTGGGGCTTCAAGGCGACCCCGATCGCCGGCAAGACGATGGCGGCGACGCTGGCCGACGACCGCGACCACGAGCTGATCACCGCCTTCCGCCTGTCGCGCTTCGCCGACTACGAGCTCACCGGCGAGAAGGGCGCCGCCTCGGTGGGGCACTGATGAAGCTGCTCACCTGCCCGCTCAACGGCCCCCGCCCGATCGCCGAGTTCGTCTACGGCGGCGAGCTGCGCGCCATGCCCGATGCGGCCACCGCCAGCGACCGCGAATGGGCCGAATACGTCTTCCACCGCAACGGCGCGGCCGGCGTGAAGCGCGAGCTGTGGTACCACGCGCCGAGCGGGACCTGGTTCGTCGCCGAACGCGACACACTGCGCGATCGCGTCGTCGCCACCTACCTGCCGAGCGAGGTGCCGCGATGAGCGTGCGCCTGCCGCCGCGCCCCGGCGAGTGGATCGACCGCACCCGGCGCCTCGCCTTCCGCTTCGAGGGGCGCGACTACGCCGGCTTCGCCGGCGACGTGGTGTCGAGCGCGCTGTGGGCGACGGGCGTGCGCGTGCTCGGCCGCAGCTTCAAGTACCACCGTCCGCGCGGCCTGCTCTCGTTCGCCAACCACGACAGCAACGCGCTGTTCGAGGACGCGGCGCAGATGAACCTGCGCGCCGACGTGACGCCGCTGGTCGCCGGCATGAACCTGTACGCCGTCAACACGCTGGGCGGGGTGGCGCGCGACCGCATGCGCCTCGCCGACGCCTTCGGCGCCGTCATGCCGGTCGGCTTCTACTACAAGGCCTTCCACCGGCCGCGCTGGGCGGCGGACTACTGGGAGACCTTCTTCCGCCACCTGTCCGGTCTCGGCCGCGTGCGCCGCGATCGGCAGCGCCGCCGCACCGCCAAGCGCTCCGCCAGTATCGACGTACTGGTGATCGGCGCCGGTCCGTCCGGGCTGTCGGCCGCCATCGCCGCCGCCGAGGCCGGCGCGGCCGTCTTGTTGGTCGATGAGAACGCGCGGCCGGGCGGGCGGCTGACCTATGCACACGGCGGCGCCGATGCGGGACGGGCGCAACTCGCCGCCCTGCTGGCGCGCGCCGCGCAACTTCCCAACCTGGAGATCCGCTGCGCGACGCTCGCCGCCGCCTACTACGCGGACCACTACGTCCCGCTCGTCGACGCGGCGCGTCTGACCCGGCTGCGCGCGCGCGCCGTGGTGGTGGCGAGCGGCGCCATCGAGCAGCCGGCGGTGTTCGCCAACAACGACCTGCCCGGCATCATGCTGGGCAGCGCGGCGCAGCGCCTGATCCATCGCTACGCGGTGCGGCCGATGCAGCGCGCCGTGGTGCTGGCGGCGAATGCCGATGCCTACGGCGTCGCGCTCGACCTGCGCGGCGCCGGGGTCGAGGTGGCGCGCGTCGTCGACCTGCGCGCCGGCGGCGAGTCGGGTCCGCTGGCGGCCCGCATCGCCGCCGCCGGCATCGCCGTCCAGTCGCACGCCTGCATCGTCGCCGCGCAGCGGCGAGGCGACGGCCTGGCGGCGGTGACCGTGTGCGGGCTCAACGCGAACGGGCAGCCGAGCGGTCCTCCCGAGACGATCGCCTGCGACGGCGTGGCGATGAGCGTTGGCGTCGCCGGCGACCTGGCACTGCTGCGCCAGGCCGAGGCGCGTCTGGAGTACGATGCGGGGCTGGAGCAGTTCGTGCCCGCCGAGCTGCCCGCCGGCGTCTTCGCCTGCGGGCGGGTCAACGGTGTGCACGCGCTGGCCGACGCCGCGCTCGACGGCACGCGCGCCGGGCGCGCCGCAGCGGCGTCGCTCGGCTTTGCCGCCGCACCGCTGGCGGCGCCGCGGCGCGGCGGCGACGCGGCGCATCTGTATCCGATCGTCGGCGGCGCGGCCGGCAAGGCGT
>JANRJF010000485.1:0-2686 GCA_033764095.1 Deltaproteobacteria bacterium
CCGGTGCGGCCGGCGCCGGCGCGGCGGCGACGCCGGCGCCGATGAAGCGATAGCCCTCGCGGCCGACGGTCTCGATGTAGCGCGGCGACGCGGCGGGATCGTCGAGCGCCTCGCGCACCGCGCGCACCGCCACCTTCAGCACCGCCTTGGTGACGTGCGTGCCGCTCCACAGTTGCGTGATCAGCTCGTCGCGGCCGACGACGACGCCGGGCCGCGCCGCCAGGTAGGACAGCACGGCGAACGGCCGCGGCTGCAGCGCGATCGCCTGATTGCCGCGCCACAGCTTCGCCTCGACGACGTCCAGCCGATACGGGCCGAACGTGATTGCCCTACTGGTCTGCGCCATACCCCGGTCTCGGCTCGCCACTGCGCTGCGCAGCGCGCCGTCCAAGCCGCTGCCGGTGTGAAGCACGAGGCGCCGACGCGGCGCAAGAGCGGCGCGGCGACGCCGGCAGGCGCTCGGTCGCCCGGACATAGCGGGTCGAGGCGCCGCGCGCGGCGCTCAGGCCGCCGCGGCGGGCAGCGCGTAGACGTCCACCGGTTCGACGCGGCCGCGGATGCGCATCTGCGCATGGCGCTCGAAGCGCGCCGCCGCCCCGCCGGCGGTGGCGTGCGTGCTGGCGTCGATGGCGATCGCGGCGCGCAGCTCGCGGGTGAGGCCCTGAATGCGCGACGCGAGGTTCACCACGTCGCCGACCGCGGTATAGACCAGCCGGTCGCTGGTGCGGATGTTGCCGACGAAGGCGCGCCCGCTGGCGATGCCGACGCCGACGGCGATCGAACCGCCGTCGCTGGTCGGCGCCAGCGCCAGCTGGCGCACCGTGGCGACCACCTCGTGCGCCGCCTCGACCGCGGCGCGGGACTGCGCGGGCAACGGCGTGGGGGCGCCGAACACCGCCATCAACCCGTCGCCGAGGAACTCGACCACCGTACCGCCGCGCCGCTCGATCACCGCCGAGACCGCCTCGGTGTAGCGGTTCAGCATCGAGAACACCGCGCCGGCGTCCTGCGTCTCGGAGTACGTCGTGTAGCCGCGCAGGTCGACGAACAGCACCGCCACCTCGCGCTCGCCGCCCTCGATCGACTGCCCGCGCGTCAGCTGCGCCACCACCGGCTGCGGCACGTAGCGGCGCAGCGCCGCGCTCATCTGCCGCTCCTGGCGCAGGATGACGACGATGTCGAAGCGCTGCAGCTCGCTCGAGAGCTTGTCGGCGACGGCGTTGAGCAGTGCCAGGTCGGTGGCGGTGTAGATGTCGCCCGAGCGCTTGCGGCCCAGGCAGATGACGGCGGCGAGCTCGACGCCGCGGCGCACCGGCAGCAGCACGGCGGCGCCGAGCGGCTCGAGACCGGCGGCGGCGTCGCGCGGCGCCTCGCTGAGGTCGAGCGGGCCGTGCCGATGGCGCAGCGCCAGCAGTGCCGGGGCATCGGGGGGCAGCGCCGGAGGCTCGTCGGGGAGCTCGCCGCGGCGCGCGAACAGCGGCACGAACGCGTCGCCGAGCGGCGCGTAGATGGCGCACGACTGCGGGCGCAGCAGCGCGGCGAGGCGGGCGCCGGCGCAGGTGAGGAGCGCCTCGGGGTCGCCGGCGACGGTGAGGTCGCGCAACAGATCCTGCACGCCGGCGCGCAGCGCGTGGCGCTCGCGAAAGAGCAGGCGCTCGATGGAGGGGCCGAGGTAGCGCTGGGCGGGGACCAGCAGGGCGGCGGCGGCGACCGCCAGCAGCAGTTGCAGGGTCTGCGGGTCGAGGTCGGTGGCGCGGCCGGCGGCGCGCGCGGCGTGCGGCACGCCGATCATCAGCGCCGCCAGCAGCAGCACCGAGAGCAGCGAGTAGAGCGCCGCGCCGGTGATCAGCCGGTCGATGTCGAGCGCGTTGGCGCGCACCACGGCGATCAAGATGCACACCGGCACCGCCAGCTCGGGGATCACCGCCAGGTCGTGCATCCACCCCAGCGCCGGCACGACGGCGGCGACGACGTCGGTGAGCAGCACCGGCACGGTGCCGACGTAGATGCCGAGCACCACCCATTTGAGCTGGCGGCGGCCGGCGACGCCGGCGCGGCGGAAGTTGCGCGTCAGCACCGCCAGCAGGGTGAGGATGAAGGCCACGTTGGCGGCGAAGACGGCGCGGAACCCGGTCGCCGGCGCCAGCGGCAGCCCGTACACCCAGCTGAGCGAGATCGGGCCGAAGGCGGCGAACAGCCACGGCCACCACGGCAGCCGCCCGTCCGGCGGGGCGATCTCGGCCGGGAAGAGCAGCGCGGCGCGCAGCATCAGCGGCAGCATGACCAGCGAGGCGGCGAAGAAGACCAGGGTCCACAGATACGTCTGTGCCGGCGGGCCGCCGAAGAACATCGTCCAGTGCAGCGCGTAGGCGACGGTGAGCAGGAAGTACGCCCGCGCCAGGCGCGAGCCGAGCCGGCGCGCCAGCACCAGGCCGCCGGTGACGATCAGCGTGGCGCTGAGCGGCAGCATGCGCCAGGCGAAGGGGATCGGCACCAGCGCGATGCTGGTCTGCGCGACGCGGTCGTCGCGCGCGTAGGTGAGCGGCACGCGCCGGTCCTGCCGGGTCGCCGCCGCCGCCCGCACCTGCGCGGCGAAGCCGACCGGCCCGACGCCGTCGAGCGCGGCATCGCCGGCGCGCAGCAGGCGATCGCCGCGGCGCAGCCCGCCGGTCGCCTGCGGCGCGGC
>JANRJF010000486.1:0-2135 GCA_033764095.1 Deltaproteobacteria bacterium
GGGCGGCCGGTGGCGTTGGCGATGCGGTCGGCCCACTCGCGGCACTGCCGCGCCGAGGTCTCGTTGACCTCCCAGGCGAGCTCGGCGAGGAAGCGGTCCTCGATGATGCGCTGGTAGAAGGCCGGATCCTTGCGGCCGCCGTGCTCGCGCGGGTCGGCGACGAAGAACTCGCTCTGCGCGATGCTGGTGGCGCCGAAGGTGTTGGTCTCGATGATGTCGGCGCCGGCCTCCAGGAAGCGACGGTGGATGTCGCCGATCATCGCCGGCTGGGTGAGCGAGAACAGGTCGCCGTTGTTGAGCAGGTCCTTCGGCGCGTCGGCGAAACGCGTGCCGCGCATATCGGCCTCGCTCATGCCGTAGGTGCGAATGGTCGTGCCCATCGCGCCGTCCAGGATGGCGATGCGCTGGCGCAGCAGGGTGGCGAGCGGATGGGTGGCGTGCGGGGTCGGGGCAGCGTGCGGCGCCGGGCTCATTGCATTCTTCTATCCGGATCTATGGATGATAGGCAAGGCATCGCGGTCGCCGCCGCCGGCTACGCCGGACCCTCGTCGTCGTCGTGATTGCCATCCTGCGGCGGGGTGGGCGGGCGCGGGCACGACGACACGTCGGCGACGAGCGGAAAGGTGACGGTGCCGGCGGGTGCGCCGCTGCCGGGTTTGTCGCCCGGCGGCCGCGCCAGGAGGAACAGCGTGCGCGTCGCCGGGGCGTACTGCGACAGCACGTCCCAGTCGGCGGCGGGCGGGCAGGCGGCGGTGACGCCGGGCGGCGCCGGGATGGCGGTGTAGAAGAGCTCCTTGACCTCGCGCCCGGGGGCCTCCCCGGCGCGCAGGATGAGGCCGCTCAGCATCGCGCGCGGCACCGGCCGAGCGGTGTAGCGATCGACGGTCGCGGTCTTCAGCCGCTTGCTCGGGATGGTGAGCTCGAGGCCGTGCGCATCCACGCGCCAAGTCGCCGGCGGCAGTTTCGGGGTGCCGGTCGGCAGCGGCGGGCGCGCCGTCGGGTCGCCCCACAAGGCGAAGGCGAGCGCGGCGCGATAGGTCTTGGTCCAGTCGGCGTGGCCGCGGCGCTGTTTCAGCTCGGCGACGGCGAGCAGGTAGTTGCGCGCGTTGCGCACCGCGGTGCCGAGATCGGCATGGTCGTAGACCAGCGCGTCGAAGAAGGCGCGCGCGAAGGCCGAGCCGGAGGCGCTGTAGATCGCCGCCGAGGTGGCGACGATGTCCCGCGTCCCGCGCTCGATGAGGATGAACGGATCGGAGCGATCGAGCGTGTAGCAGCCCTGCAGCACGACCAGCGGCGGCGTGCGCTCGACTGCGATGCCGCCGCCTTCCTCCAGCGTCAGGTCGCGCGCGTGTCCCTCCCACACCAGCACCCCGGCGTCGCCGAGCGCGGTCTGGATGGCCGCCGGCGTCACCGCGTCGCGAAAGGCGCTCTGCACCGGCAGGCCGGCGTTGCGCAGATCGCTCACCGTCGTGCGCGAGATGGTTTCGCCGAGCGCGAAGACCTCATCGGCGTTGGACAGCACGCGGATCGGTGCGCCCTCGCGCGCCGGCACGTGCAGTTGGCGCGCCAGCAGGGCACTGCCCTGCGTCGCGTCCTCGGCGACCAGGCGACCGACCGCATACGCCTGCGGGCGGCGCTCCTGGATCTGCGAGAACAGCTCGACGCGCACGTCGCGCGCCCCGCCGAGCGCCTCGGGGCCGCCGGCCGAGAACACCGGATCGGGGACGCGATGGCTGCGCAGCGCCAGCTCGTCGCCGACCAGGTAGAGGTGGGTCGGCGCCAGGCCGTTGATCGCGATGGCCCGCTGCACCTCGGTCTCGACCAGCGGCGCCGCGGCGCCGCTGACCAGGACCAGCGGCGCGCGGTGCACCGACGCGACCAGCGGCGCGAACAGCGACAGCGAGCTCGGCGCGAAGCGGCCGCGGCGATCGGCCGGGTTGGCGACGACGATGGTCTGGATCGCCGCCGCGCCGAGCCGCTGCGCGCTTGCCGACACGATCTTTGCCGCGTCGTCGATGCGCCGCAGCTTGGCGCCGCCGGGCGGCGCGAAGCCGGGCCAGGCGCCGCCGACCGCCAGCCACGCGCCGCTGGTCCAGCTCGCCAGCGCGGCTGCGTCTGGTGGCCGGGCGGCGTCG
>JANRJF010000487.1:0-4486 GCA_033764095.1 Deltaproteobacteria bacterium
CCCTTGAACAGCGGCAGGCCGGCGCTCATCAGCATGGTCGGCCAGAAGACGCCGTGCGGCTTGACGATGTCCTTGCCGAGCAGGTGCTGGGCCTGCGGCCACCAGCCGTCGAGGTCGGCGGGACGCAGATGGGCGATGGCGCTGTAGTAGTTGGTCAGCGCGTCGCACCACACGTAGGCGACGTAGCGGTCGTCGAACGGCAGCTCGATGCCCCAGGTGAGGCGCGCCTTCGGACGCGAGATGCACAGGTCGCCGAGCGCCTCGCCGCGCAGCATCGCCAACACCTCGTTGCGGTAGCGTTCCGGCACGACGCGGTCCGGATTCCGCTCCAGCTCCTCGGCGAGGCGCTGCTGGTAGGCGCTCATGCGGAAGAAGTAGTTCTCTTCCTCGATGTAGGTGGGCGCCACCTGGTGGTCGGGGCACTTGCCGTCGACCAACTCCTTCTCGGTGTAGAAGCGCTCGCAGCCGTAGCAGTACAGGCCGCCATAGCTGCCGAAGTACACGTCGCCGGCGGCGTGCATCCTGCGCAGCAGGTCCTGCACGGTGGCGACGTGGTAGGCGTCGGTGGTGCGGATGAAGTGGTCGTAGGTGATGCCGCACTGGTCCCAGGTGTCGCGGAACAGCGCGCTGACGCGGTTGGCGTGCTGGCGCGGCGTGACGCCGGCGGCCTGCGCCGCCTGCACGATCTTGTCGCCGTGCTCGTCGGTGCCGGTGAGGAAGATCACCTCGTCGCCGCGCTGCCGGTGCCAGCGCGCCAGGGTGTCGGCGACGACGGTCGTGTAGGTGTGGCCGAGGTGCGGCTCGGCGTTGACGTAGTACAGCGGAGTCGTGAGGTAGACGCGGGCCATGGCGCGCGCCTACTCGGCCTTGCGAGCGACCAGATCCTCGAGGAAGGCCTCGACCACGGTCTCTTCGTCGACGCGGATCATCACCGTCTGCTTGAGCAGGTTCTGCCGCACGACGACGCCGTTGCCCTTGGTCGATTCCACCGTCTTGCCGACTGCCGGCAGGGCGCGGCCGAGCGCCAGGTAGGTCTCGTACTCGTAGCGCAGGCAGCACTTCAGCCGTCCGCACATGCCGGCCAGCTTGGAGGGGTTGAGCGACAGCCCCTGTTCCTTGGCCATCTTCACCGAGACCGAGCTGAATTCCTTCAGCCAGCTGGAGCAGCACAGCTCGCGCCCGCACGGACCCATGCCGCCGATCAGCTTGGTCTCGTCGCGGTGGCCGATCTGCTTCATCTCGATGCGCGTGTGCAGCGTCTGCGCCAGGTCGCGCACCAGGTCGCGGAAGTCGACGCGGTCCTCGGCGAAGAAATAGAAGACCATCTTCGAGGCGTCGTAGGTGCACTCGGTCTTGATCAGCCGCATCGCCATACCGCGCTCGCGGACGCGATGGCTGCAGATGCGCTGTGCCTCGGCGGCGCGGCGCAGGTTGGCTTCCTCGCGCGACAGCTCGCGATGGTCGGCGCGCTTGACGACGCGCGGCAGGCCGCCGGCGACACGCGCGTCGACGGCATGCGGCGCGGCGGTGACGGTGGCGAGGCCGGTGCCGCGCGCCATCTGCACGACGACGCGGTCGCCGACGCGCAGCGGCAGGTTGCCGGCGTCGTACTGGTAGACGCCGCCGGTCGGGCGGAAGGCGACACCGACGACGGACACGGTCGCGGTCGGCGTCTCCGGCGTGTCGGGGGTCTCGCTCATCCAATCCGCGACAGGCGCAGCGCCAGCGCCTCGGTGAGCAGCGGGCGGTTGGGATTGCGGCGCCGCAGCGTGGCGAGCGCCTCCGCCACCGCCTCGACGCGCGCCAGGGCGCGGCCCAGCGCGGCGCGATCGCCGGCCGTCGCCGCGGCGGTCGCCTCGGCGTGACAGGCCGCCAGCAGGCCATCGAGGCGGGCGGCGGTGTCGGGCTCGGTCTTGCCGAGGGCCTGGCTCATCATCAACACCGAGGCATATCGGCCGCCCTGCAGAGCCGCAAGCGCCCCGAGCACGGCGTTGCGATCGTCGTCCTGCCAGGTGGCGCGCAGCCCGAGCGCGCGACCGGGGCTGCCGTCGGCGGCGGCGGCGAGCGCGCTCGCCTCGGTGGCGTCGAGCCCACCGGCGCGCAGCGCGGCGGCGACCTCGGCGACCGCCAACGGCGTGAAGGTGATGCGCTGGCAGCGCGAGCGCACGGTGCTGAGCAGCGCGCCCGGTGTCGCGCTGATCAGGATCAGCAGCGCCTGTCCGGGCGGTTCCTCCAGCGTCTTCAGCAGCGCGTTCTGCGCCGCCAGCGAGAGGCGGTCGGCGTCGTCGACGATCGCCATCTTGCGCGGCGCGGCGATCGGCTGGAGCTGCGCGAAGTGCTTCAGCTCGCGCGCCTGCTCGATGCCGATCTCCTTCTTGCGCGTCTCCCTGCGGCCCTTGCCCGGCGCGCCGAAGGCGAGCAGGTCGGGATGCGTACCGGCCAGCACCTGCCGGCAGCCGCTGCACTCGCCGCACGGCGCGCCGGCGTCGGCCGTGCAGGCCAGGCGCGCCGCCAGGCGCTGCGCCACCAGCGCCTTGCCGACGCCGGGTGGGCCGAGAAACAGCAGTGCGTGCGGCAGGCGGTCGGCGTCGAGCAGCGCGGTCAGGCGCGCCCAGGTGTCCGTATGTCCGAACAGCGGCGGCAGGCTCATGCGTTCCCCACCACCGCATCGATCGCGGCCATCACCTGTGCGTGCACGGTATCGGCCGGCTGCGTGGCGTCGAGCACGCGCCAGGTGCGCGGCGCGGCGGCGGCGAGGGTGAGAAAGCCCTGCCGCACGCGCTCGTGGAAAGCCTCGTGCTCGGCGTGGAAGCGATCGTGCTCGCCGCGCGCCCGCGCCAGACCGACGCGCACCGGCAGGTCGAGCAGCAGCGTGAGCTGCGGGGCCAGGTCGCCGCGCGCCCATGCCTCGCTGCGCACCACCTGCTCGAGGTCGAGGCCGCGGCCGTAGCCCTGGTAGGCGATGGTGGAGGCGGTGAAGCGGTCGATCAGCACCACGGCGCCCGCGTCGAGCGCCGGGCGGATCGACTGGCTGACGTGCTGGGCGCGGTCGGCGAGGTAGAGGAACAGCTCGGCGAGCGGCGCCGGCGCGGCCTCGGCGCGCGCGTGCAGCAGCGTCTCGCGCAGCCCGGCGCCGAGCGCGGTGGCGCCGGGCTCGAAGGTCACCTCGATGTGCCGCCCGCGGCCGCGCAACGCCTCGGCAGCGCGGGCGATCTGGGTGGACTTGCCGGCGCCCTCGGGACCCTCGAACGCGATCAGACACCCGGCGGCGGACATGGCGCCGTCTGTCTACACGCGCGCCGCCGCTTTGAACAACGGCCAGCGGTCGGTGATTCCGCCGAGTCGCCCGCGCTCAGATGTCGGGGCACGCCTTGGCGCGCCTGCCTCGGCGACAGTCCGTGCGATCGCGACACGGGCGAGGCAAGCCTCGCCCCGACGGGCTGGATCGCGACGAACGCGATCAGCTTTCGCTGCCGGCCTCGGCCTCGGCGTCCACCTTGCTGCCGCCGGCGCGGTCGAGCACCAGGCCGATGCCGTAGAGCAGCTGCTTCGCCGTGCACGGCTTGGTGATGTAGTAGTCGGCGCCGTGCTGATAGCCGGTCATCACGTCCTCGTCCTGCATCTTGGCGGTGACCATGATCACCGGAACCTTCGAGGTGGCATGCGTCGTCTTGATGCGATCCAGCACCTCGAAGCCGCTCATCTCGGGCATCATCACGTCGAGCAGGACGACGTCGGGGACGGCGCGCTGCATCTGTGCCAGCGCCTCGGCGCCGGTGGTGGCGGTGGCGACCTCGAAGCCCTGCGTCTCGAGCAGTGAACGCAGGATCATGACGCTGTCGTGGTTGTCGTCGACGACCAGAATGGTTCGCTTCATCCGCTACAATCCCTCTCGTCGCGTGCCCCGCCGGAAGGTGCGGGACGATATCATGCAGGCAGGGGGGCCGCATTGGCTAATTCGCCCCGGCGGCGAGACCTGGCAGACGCCATGTGAGGCGACCAGGATGGTCACGGCGTGACCTCGGCCAGCTCGCGCCAGCCGGTGACGCGGGCCGCGAGCGGCAGGAGATCCGGCCAGGCGGCGCCGAGGCGGGTGATCGCGTCCTGGTCGTAGCGCACGATGCCCTGGCCGCGTAGCTCGAGCAGGTTGGCGGCGGGACCCTGCAGCAGCCCGCCGTCGACGGTGACCGCGGCGCCGTCGGCCACCCGCAGGTCGCCGTCGACGACGATCAGGCCCTCGAAGTCGATCGCGCCGTCGAGCTCCAGCGGGCCGTCCACGACCAGGATGCCGCTGCCGCTCAGCTGGCTGAGGCGTACCGAGCCGGTGCGCGCGAACAATCCGTGGCCCAGCGCGCCGGTGACGAGCGCGCCGAGTTGGACGGCGTCGGCGCGCTGCCGCAGCGCGTCGAGCAGCGCACGCGCCAGCGGCGGCGGGTCGCGCCGCAGACTCGGCGACCCGCCCGGTCCGCTGAGACGCGCCGCGGCG
>JANRJF010000488.1:0-45768 GCA_033764095.1 Deltaproteobacteria bacterium
ATGGCCGCTCGCCGGCAGGCCCAATGCCGCGCGCGCCGCGGCGCGCGCGGCGCGACTCGGCGGTGCGGTGCGCGGCGGGAAGCGGCCCGGGTTGTGGATCACGTGCAGGCGCGCCGCCGGCACCGCGGCGAGGCTGTCGCGCACCGCCTCGCTCACCGCCACCACCGCGTCGGCGCGCCGCGCCGCCAGCCACTGCACGCGCCGCGGCAGCGGCAACGCCATGTGGCGTACCAGCACCAGGCGGGTGCGACGCGGGCGCGGCGCCAGGCAGCTCCACACCCACTCGTCGGCGGTGGTGACGAGCGCGATGTCCGGCCGCCGCGCCGCCAGCAGGCGGGCCGTCGCCAGCGCGGCGCGCAGGTTCAAGGACCCGCCCAGCGGCGCGGCCTGAACGGTGAGATCGCGCAGCGCCGGCAGCGTCAGCAGTCGGCTGCCGGGCGGTGCAGCGACCGTCAGCGCGTGCCCGCGCTGCCGCAACAGCCCGGCCAGCTGCGCCATTGTCTGTTCGGCGCCGCCGGCGACCCGCGCACCACAGATCCACAGGATGGTCATGGCAGCCGCAGCGCCTCCGCCTGTTGCGCGCACCGCATGCCGGGCAGCCATGCCAGCGTCGCGGCATCCGCCGCCAGATGCGCGTCGACGTTGCGCGCGTCGAGCCACCGTCCGGACGCGGCGAGGGATGCGGCGAGTTCGCCACACCCCTCGCAGTCGAGCCCGAGCACGCGGCGCAGCACGGCGTGGCCTGCCGCCGGCCGCATGTGGGTCGTGTCGACGAACAGGCGCTCCTCACCCGCCGCGATCGGCGAGACCGAGAAATCCCAGTACCCGCCAAGCAACTCGACCAACCCGCGCCGCCAGGCGACGAACTCCGCCCACAATTCGAGGCGGCGCAGGATCGCCAGGTCACAGGCGCTGTGCGGCACCACCAGCGGCGTCACCTCGATCCGGCGAGCGCGCAGCGCGGCGATCGCCGCGCGGAAGCGCTCGATGACCGCCGCGTCGGCGGGTCGATGACCGGCGTACATCGCGACGATGCCGGCCAGGCCGCGCCGCCGCGCGTCGTCCGCGAGCTCCGCAAGGCCGGTCGCCGGCGTCAGCCCGGCGCGAATCTCCTCCGGCCGCCAGGGCGCGTCGTGCAGCTCCGGCAGTTTCGGCGCACGGCGGGCGAGACGGGTGAGCGTTCGCGCGCTCTCGACCAGCGAGTCGGTGGTCAGCAGGCCGTCGCGCACCTCGCCCACCGCGTCGCGCCAGACGTGCGCCAGCGGATCGCGCGCCCGCTGCGGCAGCGCGGGATCCTGATAGGCGAGGAAGCCGGCACTGAAGGCGTAGAAGTCGAGACCGATGATGACGCGGCGCAGGGCGGGATCGCGGGCAGCGAGCTCCAACAGATCGGTGAGCTCGGGCAGCGACGCCCCGCGCAACGCGGCGTTGAGGAATCCATCGGCGCCGTCCAACGGCACCGCGATGCCGCACTGCACGCGCGAGCTGCCCAGCAGCAACACGGTCGGCTGCCCGGCGAGCATCCGATACGGCATGGTCACCCGCTCGCGTTGGTAGGGGCTGCAGGTGCTCGCCTCGCCGCTGCGATAGCGGCGGTCGATCAGCCGCGTCGGCCAGACGCCGAACGGATTGACCAGCCAGCCGAGCAACAGCACGCCGACCAGCGCGGCGGCGAGACCGCCAAGCATGAAGACCAGACGACGGCGCGCCGCGGGCATAGCTCAGAACTGAAAGTAGACGAACGGCACCGGCCGCTGCAGGCTCAACACCGCGACCACCGTCAGCCCCACGAACGCCGCCGCATAGGCGGCGTCGCTGCGCCACGGCCACGCGACGATCGCCTGGCGATTCGGCGCGAACCACACCAACGCCAGCAGCGGTAGGATGCGCTTCCATTCGTGCGCACCGAACGCGTACGGCCCACTGTCCCAGGCGCAGCCACCGGCGCCGACGAGCCCGGCCAGCATCACCCCGGCGCGCTGCAACGAGGGCGCGCGGAACAGCACCAGTCCGACGGTCACGGCGGTGAACGTCAGCCCCCAGGCGAGCGGGCCTGGCAACGCCAATCCGCGCCGCCGCCCCTGCCGTTCCAGCCCGAGCAGCACGCCGTGCCAGCCGCCCCAGAGCACGAACGTCCAGCCAGCCCCGTGCCACAATCCGCCGAGCAGCATGGTGACCAGCAGATTGGCGCTGGTGCGCCATTCCCCGTGCCGATTGCCGCCGAGCGGGATGTAGAGGTAGTCGCGCAGGAACGTCGACAGGGTGATGTGCCAGCGGCGCCAGAACTCGCTGATGCTGCGCGCCTGGTAGGGCGAGTCGAAGTTCTCCGGCAGCCGAATGCCGAACATGCGCGCCAGGCCGATCGCCATGTCGGTGTAGCCGGAGAAGTCGAAGTAGAGCTGCAGCGTGAAGGCCAGCGCCGCGCCCCAGGCGTCGATCAGCGGCGGTACCGACCCGCTGTCGAAGACTGGCCCGACCCATGGCGACAGCGTGTCGGCGAGCACCGCCTTCTTGAACAGGCCGATGGCGAAGATGAACAGCCCGGTGGCCAGATTGCCGGCGTCGGCACTGAGCGGCCCGCCCGCGCGTCGCGGCGCCAGCAGTTGCGGCAGCAGCTCGCCCGGCCGCACGATCGGCCCGGCGATCAGACGCGGGAAGAAGGTGAGGAACGTGGCGTAGTGCAGCAGGCCATGCCGCGGCAGGCGGCGGTGGTAGGCGTCGACCAGGTAGGTGATCTGCTCGAAGGTGAAGAACGAGATCGCCAACGGCAGCACCACCTGCGGCGCCGTCCAGTCGCGCCCGAACAGCGCATCCAGGTTGGCGACCGCGAAGGCGGCGTACTTGTAGTACCCGAGCACCGCCAGGTTGGCCGCCATGCCGCCACCGAGCAGCGCGCGCCGCACGCCCGGCGTGCGGACGCGCTCGATCCACCGCGCCGCGGCGAAGTTCCCGGCCAGTGAGCCGAGCAGCAGACAGACGCAGCGCCAGTCCCACCAGCCGTAGAACAGCAGCGAGGCGACGATCAGGAATGCCATGGCCGGCGTCGACGAGCGGCGCCCGGCAGCGGCTGCGAAGCCGAGCAGCACCGACGGCAGGAAGGCGAAGAGGAAGGCGTAGGAATTGAACAGCACGGCGTCGGCTCAGGCGCGGCCGCAGACGCGCTCGTACACCGCCCGCGTGCGCTCGGCGGTGCGCTGCCAGGTGAGCTCGGCGCTGCGTTGCTGCCCAGCTGCCCGCAGACGCGCGCGCAGCGGCGCGTCGCGCAACACGGCGAGCAGCTGCGCGGCAAGCTCCGCCGGATCGTGCGGATCGGCGAACAGCGCCGCATCGCCGGCCACCTCCGGCAGCGACGACGCACGCGACGCGACCACCGGCGCGCCGCACGCCATCGCCTCGACCAGCGGCAGGCCGAAGCCCTCGTACAGCGATGGATAGGCGAACACCGCCGCGCGCGAATAGAACTCCGGCAGGTCGGCGTCGGGCACATTGCGATGGATGCGCACGAAGGGACGCAACGCCGCGTGGCGCGGCTCGGCCAGCGGATCACGCCAGTGCCAGCCGTCCTTGCCGACGATCTCCAGGTGCAGCGGCTCGCCCTGCGCGTGCAGGCGGTGCAGCGCCTCCAGCAGCGTCGCGTGGTTCTTGCGCGGCTCCAGCACGCCGACGGTGAGGATGTAGCGCTCCGGCGGCGCGTAGCGGCGCGCGAAGCCGGCGCTCGCCGCCACCGGCGCGAAGCGCGGCGCCGCGGCCAGCGGGATGACGCTCACGCGCTCCGGCGTGATCAGGCCGCGCGACAGCAGATCGGCGGCGGTGTGCGTCGCATCGACGATGACGTGATCGGCGCGCGCCAGCGAGCGGCGGATCAGCACCCGGTAGCCGAGCACGCGCAGGCGCGGATGGGTGTGCGGAAAGAGCAGCGGGGTGATGTCGTGCAGTGTCACCACGCGCCGCTGCCGGCGCGGCAGAAACGCCCCGCCGAGCTGGTTCGGGTAATGCAGCACGTCGAAGTCGAGGTGCCGATACGGCCCATCGACCCGATAGGTGAGCTGATTCCAGTGCGTCTGCCGCAGCGCGACGTGCTGGCGCGCGTGGGCGCCGCGGTAGAGGTCGAGCCGGCCGCGGCCGAAACGCACCGTGAAGTACTGGTTGACCGGATCGATCCGTCGCAGGTGCGTGACCAGCTCGTGGATGTAGACGCCGACCCCGCCGTTGGCGATCGCCGCGACCCCGTCGCTGAAGCGTTCCTCCAGCCCGTCGGTGAGAATGCCGATGCGCAGCGGCGCCGTCATGGTCAGCGCGCCGCCCGCGGCTCGCGCCGCATGCTCAGGACGCGCGCCGGTCGCCGGCCAGCGACTCGGCAGCGAGCGCCTCGTCCGCCTGGTTCGACCGCCCCAACGTCGGGCTCGCCACCGTGTCGCGCGGTCGGGCGCGCGCGGCGAGCGCGGCGCTGTACATTGCCTCGACCTCGCCGATCGAGCCGTCGACGGTGAGCCGCGTCGCATTGGCGGCAAACCAGGCCGCGGTGCGCGCCACCAGGTCCGGCCCGGCGGCATGCACGGCGACGATGGCGTCGGCGAGCACCGCCGGCTCGGCGCTGTCCGCCACGATTCCGTTCTGCTGCGCGTCGATCAGCTCGCTGGCCGCACTGTCGGCACCGCGCGCCACCACCGCCGGCGTGCTGCGCGCCAGCGCCTCGACCACCCCGACACCGAGCCCCTCGCGACGCGACGGCAGCACCAGGCAGAGGGCGCCGCGCAGCGCGGCGTCCACCCGCGCCCAACCGACGAATCCCGGGCACTCGACCACCGCGCCGAGCCCGAGACGATCGATCTCGGCCAGCACCCGCGGCCGCTCCGGCCCGTCGCCGAAGATCACCGCGCGCAGACCGGGGATGCGCGTCCGCGCCGCGGCGATCGCCGCTGGGATGGCGGCGACGCGCTTCTCGGCGATGTGGCGGCCGACGTAGACCACCAGCGGCTCGCGCCGGCCGTGCGGGGGGCGCAGCGCGGTCGGCCCGTCGTAGGCGCCCTGCAGCAGCACCGGCTCACCGCGGTAGCCGGCGGCGCGCAGGCGCGCTGCATGCAAGCTGGAGAAGACGAAGGCCGGTCCGCTGGCGCGTATACAGAGCGATTGCACCGCGTGGCCGATGCGCCCGCCGAGCCGGCCGAGGTATTCGCGCCAGTAGCGCGCCGTCCACACCTCGTACCAGTCGGCGACCACCGCCGGACCGCCCGCCGCGCAAGCCAGCCGCGCCGCCAGCAGCGAGAAGAACGGAAAGCTGCAGGCGTGCACGATGTCGAACTCGCGCCGGTGTCGCAGCAGGTACCAGAAGACGCCGAGACCGAAGCGCAGCGGCGGCCCGATACGGCGCCGGCCGGAGCGGTGATAGAGCCGGCGGCCGCCGCTCACCGCCACCGCGCGCGTGCCGCGCGGCAGATCGAGCACCGCGCCGCGCCGCCATTGGCGACGGGTGACGAAGGTCACCGCATGGCGCCGCGCCAGCTGCGCGCCGACGCTGCGATAGCGCCGCTCGGCCCCACCGACCGTGTACGGGTACAGGCAGTCGTAGACGATCGCGATGCGCATTCGACTCGCTGCGGCCGGCTGGCTGCCCGGCGCCGGCGTACCGTGCCCAAGGCGGACGCGGATGGCAAGCAGCGCCCGCTCGTCGCGGGTTGCCGGGCGTCGCTCGGTGTGCCGCGTCAGACCAGGTGGACCGTGCTCGCGGTCACGAAAGTGGCTCGCTTGTCGACGCAGACGCCGCGGCATAGCCGCGTGGCAGCGAGGAGTCCCGATGAAGCGCCATTCCGGGGCCACGCAGCATACTGCGAAGATCGCGGTGCGGGAGAAGGGCGTGCCGCATGAGCGCAAGCACGCCGGCTTCGTCGGCGCGCCGTTCGACAGCGCGCGCCACCGGGCGCTTGCCGCCTGGCGCGAGCGCGTCGCGGCTCGCCCGGCGGTGCGCGCGGTGATCGAGCCGATGCCGGCCTATGTCACCGCACAGATCGCCGCCCGCGGCGTCGCCTGAGCGCGGGCGCGCCGCGATGGACTGACGCGCCGGCGCGGTCTAGATGCGGCGGCAATGCCGCCCGCCGCCACGGTCACCTGGCGCCAGCGCGGACGCGCCCTGCGCTTCGCGGCGCTCGAGCGCGGCCTGCTGCCGCTCGGCGTGCCGCCGCTGCGCGCCGCGCTGCGCAGCTGGCGGGTTGCCGACCATCCGCACAGTCCGGCGTCGCTGACTGAGGTCGCGGCGGCGCCGCGCGTGGTGATCGGCACCTGTCACGGCATGCTGCTGCACATCCTGGCGCTCCACCAGTTGCCCTTCGCACGCTGGCGCCGCGTCGTGGTGCTGCTCAGCCCGAGCCTCGACGGCCGCCTGCTTGCCGCCTTTCTGGCGCGCTTCGGCGTCGACCACGCGATCGGCACCAGCGGCTCGCGCGGCGTTGGCGGCGCACACGCCTTCGCGCGGCGCGTCGCCGCCGGTGACCTCGGCGTCGTCGCGGTCGACGGCCCGCGCGGCCCGCGCGCGCGCATGACGCCGGGTTGGCTGCGCCTGGCGCAGGCGGCCGATGCCAGCGCCTACCTGGTCGTCACCGCCGCCGCGCCGGGCGTGACCTTCAACTCCTGGGACCGTGCCCACCTCCCCGCGCCGTTCGCGCGACTCAGCAGTTGGAGCGCGCCGCTGCCCACCGACATCGAGATCGAGCCGGCGCAAGCGCGGCTGGATCGTGCGCTGCGCGCACTCGGTATGAGCGATGAGCGATGAGCGACGAGCGATGAGTGAGGTCCGGGGAATCGCGTCGTCGAGTGGCGGAGAGCGCGTCTCGCTCATCGCTCGTGTCTCATCGCTCATCGCTCCTCGCTGTCCTTCCACCGCCGGTGCGCCCACAACCACTGCTCCGGGTGCGCCAGAATGGCGCGCTCCAGCGCCGCGTTGTAGGCGCGCGTGTTGACCGCCACCCAGTCGCGCGGCGGCGCGTCGATCGGCACCAGCGCCGGCTCGAAGCGCAGCACGTGCGTGCCGTCGGCCGCCCGCCAGATGGCGAGCGGCAGGACCGGGGCGCCGGTGCTGCGGGCGATGATCGCCAGGCTGCGAAAGGTGCCGGTTGGCGCGCCGAAGAATTCGGCGCGCACCCCGTCACGGCCGAGCGCCACCTGATCGAGCAGGAACACCACCGCGTCGTTCGCCGCCAAGCGGCCGAGCAGGGTCTCCAACGCGCCCTTCTTCGCCAGGACACCCAGCCCGGCGCGGCGGAAGCGCGCCGTCACCAGGCGATCGAGCCAGGCCGGCACCAGCGGCCGCCTGAGCACGTGGAAGCGGCCGCGATATTCTGGGAACTTGGCGAGGCCGCGCGTCGCCGCGAGCTCCCAGTTACCGAGGTGACCGGTGAGCAGCAGCACGCCCCGCCCCGCCCGCGCGGCGTCGAGCACCGCTTCAGGGTTCTCGATCCGCACCCGCGCACGGCCAGGCCACAGCGTGTCGGCGGCGATCTCGACCAGGCAGCGCGCCACGTGGGCGTAGAATGCCTGCGCCAGGCGAACGCGCTCCGCATCCGCCAGCGCTGCCCCATAGACCCGCTGCAGATTGGCGAGCACGGTGGCGCGCCGCACCGGCAGCACGTGGTAGAGCGCGACGCCGTACCACGGCAGCGGCGGCCGTACCGGGGCGTTCACGCCGTCCCCGTGCGCACCAGCAGCGCCGCATCGGTGCCGGCAAAGCCGCGGCTCAGGATCAGCGCCGTGTCGCCGCGCAGCGGACGCGGGTCGCGCGAGACCGGCAGGTCGCCGCAAGCCGGGTCGCGGCGCTCGAGCGTCGCGATGCCGGGGGCGACACCGCCGTGCAGCGCCTGCAACGCCAGCAACGTCTCCAGCGGCGCCGCCGCGGCGAGCAGGTGGCCGAGCGCCCACTTGAAGGCGGTGACCGGCGGACACGCGGCGCCGAACACCTGGCGCAGCGCCGCCGCTTCCGACGCATCCGAGGCACGCGTGCCGTTGCCGTGCGCGACGATCAGCGCCACGTCGCGCGGCGCGCAGCCGGCATCGGAGAGTGCCGCGCCGATCGCGCGCACCAACCCGTCGCCGTCGGGGCGAACGTCGAACACGCCACACGCCTCACCGGCGGCACCGCTGCCCAGCACCTCGCCGAGCATCGACGCGCCGCGCCCACGCGCGGCCTCGAGCGGCTCCAGCGCCAGGGCGACGCCGCCCTCGCCCAGCACACAGCCGTCGCGTCGCGCGTCGAACGGCCGCACCGCATGCTCGGCGAGCAGCCCGAGCGTCGCGTAGCCCTGCAGTTGCTGCGGCTCGATCGGAGCCTCGTGCGCCACCGCGACGGCGCGATCGACCTCGCCGGCGCGCAGCGCCGCGACCGCCTCCCCGATCGCCAGCACGCCGCCGCTGCTGTGCGTCACCAGGCAGGCGTGCGGACCGCTGAAGCCGGTCTGGATGCCGAGATGGCAGAGCGCGTTGTTGGGCAGCGTCTGCAGCAGCCACATCGGCGGCACCGCGTGTAGCAGCTCGCTCCCGAACGCCGGCAGCGCGCCGCCGCTGCGCGCCAGCAGCGGGAGGAAATCGTAGGCATCGCGATAGTTGCCGCCGCCGGTGGCGACGTACAGCGCGGTGCGGTCGTTGAATACCTCGGCGTCCGCTGCCGCGTCGCGCGCCGCCCGCCAGCCGGCGGCCTCGACCGCCGCCAGACCGGCGACCACGCCGAAGGCGTGCGAGCGGCGCATCAGCTTGCGCGCCCTGCGATCGGCGAGCAGCGCCGTCGCATCCGCTTCCGCCACCTCGGCGGCCAGGGCACGCGGCCATCCAGTCGCGTCCCAATGGCGGATCGGCGCCAGCGCGCTGCGCCCGCCGCACAGCGCCTGCCAGACCTCCTCGACGGTGCGCCCGAGACCGCACACCACGCCGGCGCCGGTGATCGCGATGCGCGTCATGCCACCGCGCCGGCGGCGCGCAGCACCAGGCTGCTGTTGGCGCCGCCGAAGCCGAACGAGTTGGACAGCGCGACGCGCAGCGCGCGGCGCTGGGGGGCGGCGCCGACGAACGGCAGCGCGCAGGCCGGATCGGGGTGGTGCAGGTTGGCGTTGGGCGGGGCAACGGCGTCGCGCAGCGCCAGCGCGCAGAACGCCGCCTCCACCGCGCCGGCGGCGGCGATCAGGTGGCCGATCTGCCCCTTGGTCGAGCTGACCAGCAGGCGGTCGACGGCGGCGCCGAACAGCGCGTGGATGGCGGCGCACTCGCTGCGGTCGTTCATCGGCGTCGAGGTGCCGTGCGCGTTGATGTAGTCGACCGCCGCGGGCGACTCGCCGGCATCGGCGAGCGCGCGCCGCATCGCCTGGATCGGACCGCGGCCGTCGGGATGCGGATCGGTGATGCGGTAGCTGGACAGCGCGTTGCCCTCGCCGGCGAGCTCGGCGTAGGGCGGCGCGCCGCGCGCCCGCGCCGTGTCGGCGCGCTCCAGCACCATCATGCCGGCCCCTTCGCCAAGCACGAAGCCGTTGCGCGTGCGGTCGAAGGGTCGGCTGGCGCGCGCCGGGTCGTCGTTGTCGGCCGACAGCGCGCCGAGCAGGCAGAAGCCGGCCAAGCCGATCGGCGTCAGCATCGCGTCAGTGCCGCCGGCGAGGACGAAGTCGACCTCCCCGCGGCGCAACATCTTGAGGCCTGACCCGATCGCCTGGCCGCCCGAGGCGCAGGCGGTGTGCACGGCGCGCAGCGGACCGCGCAGGCCGAACTGCGTCGCCAACAGGGCCAGCGGCGCGATGCTCTGCTGGCGCGCGAAGGCGATTGGATCGCACGGCGCCGCGAGGCGCGCCGGCTGCAACTCCCCTTGCGGCGCGGCGGCGGCGGCGGTCGCCACCAGCTCGTCGTAATCGAGCGTCACCTGGCCGCACCCGAGCGCGCAGCCCCAGCGCGGCGCAGTGGTATCGGTCGGCGCGACGCCGGCGTCGCGCAGTGCTTCGGCGGCGGCATGGGTGGCGAAGCCGTGCTGGCGACCGGCAAACTTGCGCAGGCGCGGGGCGACCGCATCGGTCGCGTCGCCGAGCGGAACTTCGGCGCCAATGCGCACCGCAAAGCCACTGGCATCGAAGCGGCCGATCGGTCGGATGCCGCTGGCGCCGGCGAGTAGCGCCTGCCAGGTCGGCGCGACCCCAACGCCGAGCGGCGTCACCAGCCCGAGGCCGGTGATCCAGATCGGCTCAGCCACTCCCCGGCTCCGCCGCCTGCGCCCGCAGCACGACTTTGCAGAAGGTCTCGACGGTGAACAGCCAGGCGACGTCGTCGACGCGCAGGCCGGTGGCGATGCGCGCCGCCGGCACCTCGTCGAGCACCGCGCGCAGCCGCGCCAGGCCGGCGGCGGTGATCACCCCGTCCTGCTGAAACTCCTCGTAGCTGAGCGGCCCGCGCGCCTCCTCCAGGATCTGGCCGCGCGGAATACGCACGCCGAACGCCTGCTCGAGCTGGAAGACGATGTCGAGGAAGTCGATCGACTCGGCGCCGAGATCCTCGATCAGGCGGCTGTCGAGCCGCACCTCGTCCGGGTTGCGCGCCAGCGCGTCGGCGATGAGCGCGGCGACGCGCGGAAAGACGGCATCGACATCGGTGCGCGCGATCGGCATCTCGGTCCTCTCGAATTGCACAGCGTCAGTCCATCTTGAAGCCGCCGTCCACCGCCCAGACCTGACCGGTGATGTAGGCGGCGTAGGGCGAGGCGAGGAAGGCGACGGCGTGCGCGACCTCGGCCGGCGTGCCGAGGCGGCGCAGCAGGATGCGCTCGAGCAACTGCGCGCCGGCGCGCGCTTGTACGGGGCGCGACAGCTCGGTGTCGATCAGGCCGGGGGCGACGGCGTTGACGGTGATGTGGCGTGGCGCCAGCTCCACCGCCAGCGCGCGGGTCAGCGACTCGAGCGCGCCCTTGGTCGCGGCGTACACCGCCTGCCCGCGGCCGCCCTTGCCGCCCGACACCGAGCTCACGGTGATGATGCGCCCGGCGCGCCGCGCCACCAGATGGGGCGCGACGGCGCGAGTGACGTGCAGCGCGCCAACGAGATTGGTCGACAGCATGTCGTTGAGCTCGGCATCGCCGAGCAGGCCTAGCAGGCCATCGTGCACGACGCTGGCGTTGTTGACCAGAATGTCGAGGCGGCCGAAGCGGGTGGCGACCTCGCGCACCGCCGCATCGCAGGCGACACCGTCCCGCACGTCCACCGCCAGCCCCTCGATGCGGGCGCCGCCGGCGCTCGCCGCCGCACTGGCTTCGGCCGCAGCCTCGTGGCGGGCGCGATAGAAGAACGCCACCGCCGCGCCCTCGGCCGCCAGCTGCTCGACGATGGCGCGCCCGATGCCGCGGCTGCCGCCAGTGACCAGCGCCACCTGTCCGGCGAGCGGCGCGTCGCGAAAGATCGGCGAGAGGGTCATTCTACTTCAGAGACTTGCACACCGGGGCGCGGAGACGCGGAGCAAAGATCGGATCTGACATCGACCACCGCGTCTCCGTGCCTCCGCGTGAATCATCCGACAATTGAGTAGCCGCCGTCTACGACCAGCGTCTGGCCGCTGATCATCGCCGCCTCCGGCAGGCAGAGAAGATAGACCGCGTCGGCGACCTGCGCGGCGCTGAGCGCCCCGAGCGGCGCGCGCGCGGCGAACTCCGCCAGCAGCGTCTCGCGTTGCGGGAAGGCGCGCAGCGCGTCGGTGTCCACGACGCCGGGCTGCACCGCGTTGACCGCGATGCCGCGCCCGCCGAGCTCCGCCGCCAGGCTGCGCACCAGCGACTCCAGCGCCGCCTTCGAGGCGCCGACGAAGGCATAGCCGGGCAGCGCGCGCTCGGCGCCGAGACTCGACAGCGCCACCAGCCGGCCGCCGCGCGGCATGTGCGGCGCCAGTCCCACCGCGAGCGACTGCAGCGCCAGCGCGTTGGTCTCCAGGCACCAGCGCCAGTGCTTGCGGGTCAGCGCCTCGACCGGCCGCAACACGCCGCTGGCGGCGTTGCTGATCGCCAGGTGGATCGGCCCCAGCTCGCCGGCGACGCGCGCGACCGCCGCCGCGACGCCGTCCGGATCGCTGACGTCGGCCTGCAGCGCCAACGCACGCCGCCCCACCCCGCGCAGCTCGCCGCACAGCTCCTCGGCCGCCGCATGGCTGTTGTAGTAGACGATCGCCACGTCGCAGCCCGCCGCGCCGAGCTTGCGCGCAATCGCCGCACCGATGCCGCGCGCCCCGCCGGTCACCAGCGCGGTGCGCCCGGCAAGCGGCGCGACTGTGGAATCAGCGGACGTCACGAGCGCCGGATGCTTTGCTGAGCAGGTCCGAGGTGTCAACGTCGGTCGCACTGGGTCGCGCATCCCGTCGCGCGCATCGCGCGGCCAGTAGCGCGGCCCTCCGTGGCCGCCTCCGACACCCGCCCCTACGTCGCGTAGCCTGGGATCAGCGACAGCAGCGCGTCGGAGGCGCGGGCGAAGGCGCCGGGCGGGCCGAGGCGGTCGGGGAGCTCGGCGAGGCGGCGCTGGATGGCGCGGCGGCGCGGCTCGTCGGTGAGCAGGCTCCAGGCCTCGGCGGCGAGGCGCTCGGGGTTGACGTCGTCCTGCATCAGCTCCGGCTGCACCGGCGCGTCGAGCAGCACGTTGACCATGCCGATGTAGCGCACGTTGAACAGCAGGTGGCGGGCGTTGCGGTACTCCAGCTCGCGGGTGCGATAGGCGATCACCGCCGGCACGCCGAGCAGGCCGGCCTCCAGCGTCGCGGTGCCGGCGCACTGCAGCACCAGGCGCGCGCGGCTGAGGATGGCGTACGAATCGTGCGGGTACACGGCGATGTCGCGCACACCGCTCGCCCGCACACCGGCTTCGATCGCCGGGCGCAGGGCACCCTCGGCGAGTGGGACGGCGAACTGCAGGCGCGGCTCGCGCGCCTGCAGGATGCGCGCCGCCGCCAGCATCGGCGCGAGCAGCGCGCTCACCTCGCTGCGCCGGCTGCCGGGCATCAGCGCGACCAGTGGCCGACCGGGATCGAGACCCACCGCGCGCAGCGCGGCGATCGGATCGTCGTCGACCCGCACCAGGTCGCGCAGCGGATGCCCGGCGAACACCGTGTCAGCGCCGCTGGCCGCGTAGAGCTCGGCCTCGGCGGCAAAGGCGGAGACGAAGCGGCGCGCCAACGGCCGCACCGCCGGCATGCGCCAGCGGCCCCACAGCCACACCTGCGGCGGGAAGAAGAACGCGGCCGGGATGCGGTGGCGGCGCAACCACATGGCGAACGGCGTGGTGACGAACTCGCTGTCGATCAGCACGAACAGGTCGGGCCGCTCGGCCAGCACCTGCCGTTGCGCGGCGCGGAACAAGCGGGCGAGCGAGCCGATCTGGCGCACGCCGTCGACGATGCCGACGAAGCCGAAGTCGGTGGTGCGCATGCGCACGTCGACCCCGGCCGCTTGCATCGCCTCGCCGCCGAGCCCGCGCAGGCGGATACCGGGCCAGGCGGCACGCAGGGTCGCGGCGAGATGCGCCGCGTGGCGGTCGCCCGACACCTCGCAGGCGCCGAGCCACACGATCGGCGGAGGCGCGCTGATCGCGCCCGGCGACTGGACCGCCGGCGCCGCCGCACCGATCGGCGCGGCGACCGCCGCGGGCGCCGTCATCCTCGCCCCGCGCGCATGCGTGGCTCCTACTGCAAAGCGCTGCGCCGCGCTAGGCCGCGCGCTGCAGCGGCGCCGCCACGGATTACAGCAACGGAGCGAGCGCCGCCCGATACAGCGAGGCAATCGCCGCGGCATCGGGCAGCGCGGCGCGCTGGCGCTCCAGCAACGCGGCGCACGCGCTGGGATCGGCCATCCAGCCGACCAGCGCATCGACGAGGCCAGCGGCGTCGGGCAGGCGCGCCTTCGGAGTCGCGGCGGCGAGCGCCGCGGCGCTGGCGGCAACGTGCTCGGTGTGCGGGCCGAACAGCACCGGCACACCGGCCCGCACCGCCTCGACCAGATCGTGGCCACCGTGCGGGGTGAAGCTGCCGCCGACGACGGCGAGGTCGGCGGCGGCGTACGCCGCCCGCAACTCGCCGACACGGTCGAGCAACAGCACCGACCAGTCGGCCGCCGGGTGGGCGCTGCTGCGCCGCACCAACCGCCAGCCGCGCGCCGCGGCCAGGCGCTCCAACGCCGCGACGCCGTCGCGGTGGCGCGGCGCGACCAGGCAGCGGGCGCCGGCGGCGGCGAGTCGGTCGACGCCCGGCGCGATGAGCGGCACCTCGTCGGCGTGCAGGCTGCCGAACGCCACCAGCCGATCCTCGCGGGCGGCGCCGAAGCGCGCCCGGGCGGCGGCGCGCGGCGGCGTATCAGAGGACGCCGCGTGCTTGAGATTGCCGGCGACCACACAGCGCGCCGCCGGCACGCCGAGTGCGACGAACTCCGCTGCCTGCGCCGCATCCTGGGCCAGCACGGCGGAGAGGCGCTGGAAGGTCGGCCGCATCCACACCCCGGCGCGCCGGTAGCGCGCGGCATCGCCTGGGTAGAAGCGTGCGCTGGCCGAGATCACCGGCACCTGGCGCGCATTGGCGGCGCCGATGAGCGCCGGCCAGAGCTCGGTCTCGATCAGGATCAGCGCGCGCGGCCGCCAGGCGTCGCAGGCGCGCGCCACCCAGCGCGGCGCGTCCCACGGTGCCAGCGCGGCGACATCACCCGGCGCGAGGCGCGACTCGATCCACTGCCGGCCGGCGGCATTGGTCGTCGTGTAGGCGGCGGCGACGGCATGTCCGCCGGCGCGCAGCAGCGCCACCAATCCGTGCGCCGCCGCCATCTCTCCGGCGGAGGCCCCGTGCAGCCACAGCGGCGCAGGCCCAGCCGCCGGCAGGAACCCGCGGCGCTGGCGCAGTTCGGCCGGTGTGGCGCCGCGCAGGCGCGCGGCGAGATGCACGGCGGTGAAAATGACTGGCGCGATCGCCGCGTAGCAGCGCTCTGCGCCGGTCGGGGGGATGCGCGGCGCGTCCGCCAGTTGCGCCACCGCCTCGCCCACACCGGGCTGGCTAGCAGGAAGCGCGGCGCGAGTCAGGGGCGTCGGTCAGAACTGACAGCCGACCCAACAGGCCAGTGAGTAGACCGCCGCCGCCAGGGCGCACATCCCCGCGAACGAAATCAGCTGACTTGCCGCCATTGCCGTCCCCTCAAGCTCGAATCTTCGCGCCGCCGCCGCTGTCCGCCGCCCCCGGTGTCCAGCGTTCGGCCGTCGCTGATTCGAAAGCACCGTATTGCCACCCGTTCTGCAAGCGAAATCGCCCTTCTCACCCGAGCCGAATGCAACCGGCCTGCCAAAGGCGTCGCAGGCGAGCTGTTGCGCCGTCAGGCCTGACGACGGTGCGAAATCGTTCCCACCAGCGACGCTCTTACAACCCTGTACAGTGTCAGAACGCGTCTACCTGTGCGGCCCGCCACGGCATCCGCTGCTGCGCGCCCTTGTGAGGTGGCGCCAATCTGTCAAAGACGCCGGCGGGGGATTTCGCCATGCGAGAGACACAACCGCCACCCGACAGCGCAGAGCTGGTCAGCTTGTCCGACGAACAGCGCGCCGCCGAGCTCATCTCGCGCTCGGTGCTCGGCCTCTGGGAGGTGGTGAACACGCTGACGCGGCTGCGGCAGACGCGGCGTGACGAGTTCCGCGTCACCATCTTCGGCTCGGCGCGCATCCCGCGCGAGCACTGGGTCTATGCGGCGGTGCGCGACCTGGCCGCCGAGCTGGCACGCATGGGCTGTACGGTCATCACCGGCGGCGGGCCTGGCCTGATGGAAGCGGCCAACGAGGGCGCCGCGTCGGTCGGCGTCGAGACACCGGACCGCTCGGTCGGGATCCGCATCCACCTGCCCTTCGAGCAGGAGACCAACCCCTTCGTCGGCCAGATGTACGAGCACGGCACGTTCTTCTCGCGCCTGCACCACTTCGTCATCGCCTCGGATGCCTTCGTCGTCGTCCCCGGCGGCATCGGCACGGTGCTGGAGCTGACCATGGTCTGGCAGCTGCTGCAGGTGCGCCAGATCAAGGACACGCCATTGATCCTGGTCGGCCCGATGTGGGCGGAGCTGGTCGACTGGGCGCGCGCCTATCTGCTGCGCCCGGAGTTCGCACTTGCCAGCCCGGACGACATCGAGATCCCGCGCTGTGTGCACACCGCCGCGGAGGCGATCGAGCTGTTGCGCGCGCGGCACGCGCAGTGGGCGGCGGCGCGCTGACACGTGTCGCGGTGCCGCGCCCGTGCTAGCGTCGGCTGCGGTGACCGCTGACCGGCGCACAATGGCGCGCCGCCTGGCAATCGGCGCGATGCTGCTGACCGCCGCGGCGACGCGGGCGGCGGAGGTCACCCCCGCCGACGCGGCGCGCTTCTCGATCAGCCGCGGCGGGCCACCGCCGCCGGCGGTGGTGTTCACGCTGATCGATCCGAGCCTGACGCTGCTGCCGCCCGAAGCGCTGCTCGCCGTGCGCGCGATGACACTCGAGGTGGAAGCGGAGCGCGAGGGCAGCGCCAGCACGCCGACGCCGGTGGTCGAGCGCGACCTCAACTGGAAGCTCGGCTACCGCCACTCGCAGCTCTCCGACCTGATGACCAACCAGACGCTGCGCAGCGATCCCTCGACCGGCTACTCGCGCCAGCTCGACCGCGACATCGTCGACCTCGGACTGAGCTGGCGGCTGACCGGCAGCGACCGCGTCGGTCTCGGGTATCAGTTGCAGTCGGCGCGCAACGGCGGCCCCGGCGACGTCAGTCTGTCGCGCTTCCTGCCCGGCAGCGCGCGGGCGACACACGCCTTCACGCTCGGCGTCACGCGCGAGTTCGGCGGCGCCGCGGCACCGCCGCCGCCGGTGGTGGCGCCGCCGCTGGTTCCCTTGCCGGAGGTGACACCGGCAGGTCCCTGAGCAGGCGACGATGCCGAGCGGCGTCCCTCCCGGCGAGCGGCATCACGCCAGCAAGCCGAACGACACCGTGCGCAGGAAGGCGCGACCGTAGCTCGGCTCGCCGGCGCGCCGCAGGCCGACGCCGCGCGACAAGGTCAGCACGACGGCCGCGCGTAGCAGGCTGGAGAGGACGAACAGCGTCGCGTAGCCATCGGAGCCGAGCCCGCGCAGCACCAGGCCGCCGCACAGCGAACCAGCGACGATCGCCAGGCCGTTGAGCAGGTTGTAGAGCGACAGCACGCGAGCACGGCTGCGGTCGTCGGTGGCGTCGAGCAGGTTGAGCATCAACGCCAGCTCGAAGCCGGCCCAGGCGAACCCGGCGCTGAGCTGCACGAGGATCAGGTAGGCGAAGTGGTGCGAGACCAGCCACGACGCCGACAGCGGGACCAGCAGCGTGCCGGCCACCTGCAGGGCGCGCCGATTGCCGCAGCGCCGCGCCACCTCGCCCCAGTACGGTGAGGAAGACGATGCGTCCGCCGAGGCCGGCAAAGCTCAGAATGGTGTACTGCGCGTACGACAACCCGAGCTCGCCGAGCATGTACGGGGTGAAGTACGAGGCCGACAGGTGGACGCTGCCCATCATCAGCACCAGCAGCGCCACCAGGCGCCCGGCGCGGCCGGTGCGCAACTCGCGCCACACCGCGCCGAGCGGCGGCCGCGGCGGCGGCGGCCCGTGCCGCGGGTCGTGCTGCACGGTCAGAAAGCGCGCACTGACCAAGCGGCTCAGGCCGGCGAGGCTGAAGACGACGACGAAGCCAATCGCGGCGCCGCCGGAGCCGTGCTCGCTGGCATGCAGGACGAAGCCACCACACAGGTTGGAGGCGACGAGCAATGCGCTGACCCACGCGGCGCGGCGCCCGAAGAAGCGGCTGCGCACCGTTGCCGGCACCAGGCGGCCGATCCACGCGTTCCACACCGTGTTGATGCCGAGCGCGTAGATCGAGTACAGCGTCGCCGCTGCGAGCAGTGCCGGGTAGCGGTCGCCGCCGAGCAGCGCGAGCGCGGCGAGCGGCGCGAAGAGCAGCCCCTGCGCCACCGCCCCGCCGACGACGAACGGCTTGTCGCCGATCCGATGCGCGACGCGCGGCGCGAGCAACTGCGCCAGCGAGCCGGCGAGGATCGGGATGGTGGTCAGCAACCCGACCTGGAACGGGCTGGCGCCGAGAAACAGGCCGAAGGCGGGGAAGTAGAGCTCACCAGCCCCGACCATCGCCGCGCAGGCGGCGCCGTCGACGACACTGGCGCGCAGGCTGCGGCGGAGGCGGGTGCGCATGTGGCGAGCGATCAGCTTTCAGCTGTCAGCCCTCAGCCCGTCGGAACGATCGGACCGGGATCCGGCCCGCTGCTGATGGCTGACTCGCAAGTGAAATCGATCCGACTCCAAGCTGAAAGCTGACAGCTGATAGCTGAAGTCCGCGGTCAGATAGCTGCGAACCGCCTCGACTGCTACCCTGCCGGCGCCGATGCGACGCTTGCTGCCCGTTCCGACCGCCGCCACGCCGCAGCCGTGCTAGCGGCGCCGCCCTGTTCGACACCTGTGCCGATGAGCCTGCTGACCGACCACGACCTCTACCTGTTCAACGAGGGCACCTACGCGCGGCTGTTCGAGACGCTCGGCGCGCAGCCGATGACCGTCGGGGGCCGCGCCGGCACGCACTTCGCCGTCTGGGCGCCGAACGCCGACTACGTGTCGGTGATCGGCGACTTCAACGGCTGGGCGCGCGGCGTCCACCCGCTGCGCATGCGCGGCGGCTCCGGCATCTGGGAGGGGTTCGTCCCCAACGTCGGACCGGGCGCCGTGTACAAGTACCACGTCGCCTCGCGGCTCAACGGCTACAAGGTGGACAAGGCCGATCCGGTCGCCTTCCGCAGCGAACTGCCGCCACGCACCGGCTCGGTGGTGGCGGCACCGCGCCACGACTGGCAGGACGCCGCCTGGCTGGCCGCGCGTCCCAAACGGCAGGCGCTCGACCAGCCGCTGTCGATCTACGAAGTGCACCTCGGCTCCTGGGAGCGCGCGCCGGAGGATCCGAGCCGCCTGCTCACCTACCGCGAGATCGCGCCGCGCCTGGCGGCCTACGCGCGCGATCTCGGCTTCACCCACGTCGAGCTGCTGCCGGTGATGGAGCACCCCTTCTATGCATCATGGGGCTACCAGACCACCGGCTTCTTCGCCCCGACGGCGCGCTACGGCACCCCGGAGGACTTCATGTTCCTGGTCGACGTGCTGCACCAGCACGAGATCGGCGTCATCCTCGACTGGGTACCGTCGCACTTCCCGAGCGACGAGCACGGCCTCGCCTACTTCGACGGCACGCATCTCTACGAGCACGCCGACCCGCGCCAGGGCTTCCACCCCGACTGGAAGAGCCTGATCTTCAACTACGGCCGCAACGAGGTGCGCTCGTTCCTGCTCAGCAGCGCCGTGTACTGGCTGGAGCGCTTCCATGTCGACGGCCTGCGCGTCGACGCGGTCGCCTCGATGCTCTACCTCGACTACTCGCGCCAGCCCGGCGAGTGGATCCCGAACAAGTATGGCGGGCGCGAGAACGTCGACGCGATCGACTTCCTGCGCCAGCTGAACAGCTCCGTGTACGCGGTCGCGCCAGGCGCCCAGACGATCGCCGAGGAGTCGACCGACTGGCCGATGGTGTCGCGCCCGGGCTACGTCGGCGGCCTCGGTTTCGGCTTCAAGTGGGACATGGGCTGGATGCACGACATCCTGGAGTACCTGCGCCACGACCCGGTACACCGCCGCTACCACCACGCGGCGCTCACCTTCCGCATGATGTACGCCTACAGCGAGAACTTCGTCCTGCCCCTGTCGCACGACGAGGTGGTGCACATGAAGGGCTCACTGCTCGGCAAGATGGCGGGCGACGAATGGCAGCAGTTCGCCAATCTCCGCCTGCTGCTCGCGCACCAGTGGACGCAGCCGGGCAAGAAGCTGCTCTTCATGGGCGGCGAGATCGCGCAGCGGCGCGAGTGGAACCACGACCACAGCCTCGACTGGCACCTGTTGCAGTGGGCCCCCCACCGGGGCGTGCAGCAGTGGGTGCGCGATCTCAACCGCCTCTACGCGCACGAGCCCTGCCTGTACGAGCGCGAACGCGACTGGAGCGGCTTCGAATGGGTCGACTGCAACGACGCCGACCACAGCGTCATCAGCTACCTGCGCTTCGGCGCGGCACGCGACCGCGCGCTGCTGGTGGTGCTCAACTTCACCCCGGTCGTGCGCTACGGCTGTCAGCTCGGCGTCCCCTGGGGCGGCACCTGGCACGAGGTGCTGAACAGCGACGCGCCGCAGTACGACGGCAGCGGCGTCGGCAACCTCGGCGGCGTCGAGGCGCGCGCCGTGCCACACCACGCCCGCCCGTTCTCGGTGCAGGTGACGCTGCCGCCGCTGGCGGCGGTGGTCTTCGTCGGTAGCGCGCCGTAACCACCACGACACTACGGCACAACGACACCACGCCGGGAGGGAATCGATTTCCTCCCGGCGTGGTGTCGTTGTGCCGTAGTGTCGTGGTGGTTACCGGCGCGCCCGCGACTACGCGCTCGCCGACGCGCCCGCGCCATTGGTCGCCGGCACTGTCGCGCGCGGCGCGCCGGTCGCGTCGGGGGAGTAGAGCTTGCTCACGTACTCCAGCAGCATGCGATGGGCGCTGAACTGCGGGATCAGGCCGCGCATCGACGACTTCACCTTCTTCAGCCACAGGTGCGGCAGACCATCCGGTCCGCGCGCATAGAAGAGTGGAATCACCTCGTTCTGCAGCAGGTTGAACAGCGCCTCGGCGTCGTGCTCGTCCTGCTGGTGCGGGTCGGCCTGCGGCGAGACGATATTCCAACCGTTGCTGCCATCGTAGCCTTCCTCCCACCACCCGTCGGCGACGCTCAGGTTGAGGCCGCCGTTGAGCACCACCTTCATGCCGCTGGTGCCGCTCGCCTCGAGCGGCGGCCGCGGCAGGTTGAGCCACAGGTCGACGCCGGCGACCAGCGGCGGCGCGATGGTGAGGTCGTAGTCCTCCAGGAAGACCGCGCGCCCGCCGAGGTCCTCGGTGCGGCTCTTGAACAGATGGTTGAGCGTCCCCTTGCCTTCGTTGTCGGCCGGGTGAGCCTTGCCGGCGATGATGAGCTGGATCGGCGTCGGCCCGTCGGCCAGCAGGTTCCCGCCGCGTTCGCCGAAGCGCACCAACAGATAGAGGCGCTTGTAGGCGGCGACGCGGCGCGCAAAGCCGATGGTCAGTACGTTGGGGTCGAACTGCCGCGCCGCCGCCTCGACATACTCCGGTCCCTCGCCGCGCGAGCAGCGGTCGAGCACCGAGCGCTCGCGCACCAGCTCGACCAGGGCCTTGCGCAGCGCGCACCGCACCGCCCAGAGCTCGGCGTCGGGAATGTCGTCGATCGGCGCAAAGGTGGCCGGGTCGGAGATATGCTCGCGCCAGTCGGGTCGCAGGTAGCGATCGAGCAGCCCCTGCATCGCGTCCGCCATCCACGTCGTGGTGTGCACGCCGTTGGTGACGTGGGTGATGGGCACCTCTTCGACCGGCAGCTGCGGCCAGAGCGGCTTCCACATGTGCCGCGCCACGATGCCGTGGCGCAGCGAGACGCCGTTGGCGGCGCGGCTGGCGCGCAGCGCCAGCGGCGTGATGCTGATCGCGTCGTGCGCGTCGCCGGGCCGGACGCGACCGAGGTCGTAGAAGGCGTCGCGCGCGATACCGAGCGAGTCGGCGAACTGGCCGAGCACCGGCTCGACCTCGCCGGCGCTGTAGCCCTCGTTGCCGGCCTCGACCGGCGTGTGGGTGGTGAACACCGTGCGCTGCCGCACCGCCGCCAGCGCGGCGGCGAAGTCGCTGCCGTTGCCGGCCCCGAGTCGGGCGCGCTCGAAGCCGCTCAGCGCGGCGTGCCCTTCGTTGAGGTGCACGAGCAGCGGATCGAAGCCCATCGCCTGCAGCGCGCGCACGCCGCCGATGCCGAGCACCGCGTACTGCGCCAGGCGCACGTGACGGTCGCCGATATACAGGCGGGCGGTGATCCAGCGGTCGATGGGATGGTTGTCCTCGCGGTCGGTGTTGAGCAGGTAGAGCGGCACGCGGCCGAAGGTGATGCGCCACACGTCGCAGCGCACGGTGCGGCCGCGCACGTCGAGCGAGACGATCAGCGGGCCGCCGTCGGGGCCGGTGACGCGCACCGCCGGCAGGCGCTCGAAGTCGGCGTTCACCCAGTACTCGCGCTGCCAGCCGTCGATGTCGAGGCGCTGGTGGAAGTAGCCCTGGCGGTAGAAGATGCCGACGCCGATCATCGGCACGGCGAGGTCGGCGGCGGCCTTCAACGTGTCGCCGGCCAGCACCCCGAGCCCACCACCGTAGAGCGGCAACGACGCGTGCGCGCCGAACTCGGAGCAGAAGTACGCCACCGGGCGCGCGGTCTGCCCGGCGACCGGCATCGCCGGGCGGCGCAGATCGGCGTCGAGCTCGTCGGCGAGGCGGCGCACGCGCGACAGGTAGCCGTCGTCGCGCGCCATCTCCTGGAAGCGCCGCGGCGACGTCGCCTCGATCACGTAGCGCGGATTGCAGCCGCCGCGCCGCCACGCGTCGGGGTTGATGTCATGGAACAGCGCGCCGCCACCCGCCATCCACGACCAGCGGTAGTTGAACGCGAGCGAGGCCAGCGGCTGCATCGGCTCCGGCAGGCGATCCGCCAGCTCGCCGACGACGCGTTCGAGATCGCGGCGGCCGTCGTATGGTGCGAGAGCGTCTGGCAGCGAAGCGGTCGACATCGGCGAAGCACCTCCGGGGGCCCCACGCCTATGTCGCGTCGCCGCCGCCTGCAAGCCACTGTTGCGCGATCGGCGCGGCTAATCGACGTCTTCAGATGATCTGTCACCGGCGTCCGGCGCACCGGCGCCGTTGGCGCGCCGGAAGCGCAAGCGCACCGACTCCGGCTCGACGTCGTCGACCGTCAGCTCGGACGGGTGGGTGATCTGGTTCTCGCTCACCGCAAAGGTGCGGCGGCCGTAACGCGCCAGCGTCGCGTCCACCGTCACGTCGACGCGGCCGGGATCGAAGAGGTAGAAGTTGCGCCGCTGGCCGGTGAGGATGGCGGTGACCTGCTCCGGTTCGATGCTCTCCAGCTCGTAGCCGGGCGGCACGTTGACCACCTTCACGTTGATCGGGAAGGCCTCGGTCGCCGGCCGCGAGCCGGGTACGAACAGCATCCACAGCCCGACCACCAGCACCAGCGAGGCGATCTTCTCCGCCCAGTTCTCCAGCAGCGCGCTGGCGATCAGGCTGCGCGAGCTGGTCGGCGGCGCCACCGCCCTCTGGAACGCATGCAGCACGCCCTCGAGCTCGGCGGCCCCGCTCAGATGACGCAGTTGGCCCTGCTGTGCGACGGCGATACCGCCGCGTTCCTCCGACACGATCAGACAGAGCGCGTCGGTGCGCTCGGCGAGGCCGAGCCCGGCGCAGTGGCGCGTGCCGACGCCGCGCAACTGCTGAAAGTCGGTCGACAGCGGCAGGTGGGTCGAGAAGCGCTCGACGCGATCCTTGCTGATGATCACGGCGCCGTCGTGGCCGGGCGAATGGCGATCGAAGAGACTCTTCAGCAGCGGCTCGCTGACCGCGCCGCCGAGCGGCACGCCGCCGTGCAGGTGGCGATCGATCGGCTGGCGGCCAGCGAGCACGATCAACGCGCCGATGTGGTCGCGGGCGAAATCCGCCGCGCAGGCGACCAGCACCTCCGCCGTGCCGTACGAGGGCACGCGGTCGAGCTTGCGCCGCAGCCCCCACAACGCCAGCCGCTCGAAGGCCTGGCGCAGCTCCTCCTGGAAGATCACCACCAGCATGATCAGGAAGACGGCGAAGAAGCCCTGCAACAGCCCGGTGGTGAGGCGCAGGTCGAGCGCGCGGGCGACGATGTAGAGCCCGACCAGCACCAGGACACCGGCCGCCACCAGGCGCGCCTGGGTGCGCCGCACCAGCACGATGGCGGAGTAGAAGAAGACCGTCACCAGCGCGATGTCGAGCCCGTCGGCAAGCGTCAGATCGCGCACCTGGGCGAGCACGGGGTCGAGCAGCGGCATGGCGCCCGTTGTAGCGAGGCGAATGTCGGCTGTCAGCTCGGAGCAGCGATCAACGAGCAGCTGTCGGCCATCAGCTATCAGCTATCAGCTATCAGCTGTCGGCTATCAGCTGTCGGCTGTCAGCCATCAGCGGTCAGAAATGGTCTCAGGCTGAGCGTTGACAGCTGACGGCTGAGGGCTCACCCAGGACAGCCGCCGAGCGCGTTGGCCACCGCGCCGATCAGCTCGCTGACGTCGATGCCGCTGCTGTGGTCGCGGTCGAGGGCGCGGCAGGTGGCCGGAGCGCTACCGTCGAGCGCCAGCGACACGCCGCGGACCAGCTCGTCGATCGAGACCGTGCGGTCGCGGTTGCAGTCGCCGGCGCAGATCGGCAGCGGCTCGCGACCGGCGGCGCGGGTGAGCGCCACGGCGTCGAGCACGTAGGAGTCGCCGGCGGTGGTGAGGCGATCTTGGAAGCCGTCGGCGCCCATCGCGTTGAGGATCAGGTCGGTGTAGCCGTCGCCGCTGATGTCACCGAGCGACATGCTGTAGGCGAGCTGGTCGCCGCCGGTGGCGCCGGCGATCTGCAGCCAGGGCAGCTCGGCCGGCACCGTCGCCAGATCGACCGCGGCCGGCCAGTCGCCGGCATGGCCGAAGAAGATGTCCACCGTCCCGGCGCTGACGCGCCCGAACGGCTGATCGCCGGGGCTGGCGATGACCAGCTCGTCGCGCCCGTCGCCGTCGAGGTCGAGCATCAGCGCCGTATCGCCGGCGATCGAGGCACGCCGCGCGCCGCTGAAGATGGTCACGCCGGCTGGCGGATGCGCCAGATCGATCACCGCACCGCGCAGCCCGGCGGCGCCGCCGCGGATCAGGGCGAGCTCGCCGGCGGTGGTGCGCGAATTGCCCGGCCCGTCGGCGGTGAGCGCGCCGATGGCGATGTCGCCGTGGCCGTCGCCGTCGACGTCGCCCGCCCACAGCTCCTCGCCCCAGGCGTCGCCCGGGTCGATGCCGTAGATGATGGTGGTCGACGGCGGTGGCGCGGCAAGATCGATCAGCGCCGGCCGCGCGCCGCGCACGCCGTAGACGACGTAGGCCTCGCCGATGTTGCAGTTCGGCGCGCAGGCGTTGGTCGGCCCGTCGCCGCCCGCCGAACCGGGGCCGTTGAGAATGCCGTCGGGCGACACCGCCGCCGAGAGTCGATTGAGGCCTGCCCCGATCATCACGTCGGCGACGCCGTCGCGATCGACGTCGAGGCCGCGCACCGTCGCGCCGCTCTGATCGCCGGGGTCGATCCCGACGATGCGGGTGAACGGCAGCGTCGTGTCGGCCAGGTCGATGGCCGACGCGGCGCGCAACGCCGCGCCGCCGTAGAGCACGAAGCTCTCACCGACGCGGTCGCGCGCGTTGTCGACGCCGTCGGCGAGGTCGGCGCCGGCGATGACGTCCGGCGCGCCGTCGCCGTCGACGTCGCCGGCGCTCACCCACACGCCGAAGCGGTCGCCCGATTCGACCCCGTAGACGAAGGTCACCGCGCCGGGCGGCGGCGCGTTGAGGTCGATCACCTGGCCGGCGAGCTGCGGACCGCCCCAGACGATCGCCAGCTCGCCGCTGTTCGCCCGTTGGTTGTCACGCCCGTCGCCCCACTGCGCGGCCAGCACCGGGTCGGCGTAGCCATCGCCGTCGAGATCGGCGACCGCCACCTCGGTGCCCAGGTAGTCGTGCGGGTTCGCGCCGTAGATGATCGCGATGTCGGGCGGCAGTGCCAGCGGATCGAGCAACGCCAGGTCGCGCTCGCCCTCCAACCCGCCGTTGCTGAACACGATCACCGCCTCGCCGGCGCCGATGCGCTGGCGCTCCGGACCGCTGTCGGCGTTCATCGGCGTCAGCACCAGATCGTCGCGCCCGTCGCCGTTCACATCGCCGGCGGCGAGCGGGAAGCCGAGCATCGAAGCGCCCTCGGTGCGGTTGTACAGCGTCAGCTGGCCGGGATTGGCCGGCTCGCCGACGTCCCACACCGGCGGCGTCGCGAGGCCGAACACCACCGCCCCCACCAGCAGTCCCGCGATCCCCTTCAGCCCGAGCACCAGCCGACGCTATCACCGCGACGCGGACCGTTGCACGCCGGGAAAGACACAGGGCGGTGACCAAAGCTTTGCCCAAGAATTCAGTTCGGGGTCCGAAGTGATCTGCCGGGCAGAGCCCGGTCACCGGGCGCGCAGGGGGATTCGACGGTTGAATCCCTGCCCCGCCTGGGCGAAAAGGCGGCGGGGATCGCGTCGTGACCCAGCTCAGGGCATCCCGCGCCAGCGGCGAAGCGGCGGCAGCGACCGCCGGGGTCGCGCTGTTCCGCACGCTCGCCGACACCACCGCGGCGGCGATCTGGATCTTCCGCGACAGCCGCGTGTTCTACGTCAACCCGGCGGCCGAGGAGATGTGCGGCTACCGCGCCGAGGAGATGCTGACGATGGACGGCTGGCTGCTGGTGCCGGAACCCGAACGCGCCTACGCGCGCGCCGTCGCCGCGGCGCGTCTGCGCGGCGAGCGCGTCCCGGCGCGGCGCGAGCAGCGGCTGCTCACCAAGGAGGGCGAGATCCGCTGGGTGGATTACTCGGCGGCGGTGATCCTGTGGGACGGCGAGCCGGCGATTCTCGGCACCGCCTTCGACGTCACCGAACGCCGCCGCGCCGCGCGCGAGCACCTCGACCGCGAGCGCCGCTTCCGTGGCCTCATCGAACACAGCTCCGATCTGGTCTCGATCGTCTCGCCCGACGCGCTGCTGACCTACACCAGCCCGTCGATCGAGCGCGTGCTCGGCTATCACCCCGAACAATGGATGGGACGCAGCATCTACGACCTCGTGCATACGGAGGACCACGAGCTCTGCCGGAGCGCGCTGGTGCAACTGGCGAGCGGCCCAGGCGTGACGGTGCGCGTGCAATACCGACTCAGCCACGCCGACGGCAGCTGGCACTGGATGGAGGGCATCGCGTGCAATCTCGTCCATGAGCCGGCCATCGGCGGCATCATCGTCAACGCGCGCGACGTCACCGAGCAGCGCCGCGCCGAAGACCGGCTGCGCGAGAGCGAAGCGCGCTTCGCGCTGGCGGTGGACGGCGCCAAGGACGGCATCTGGGACTGGGACCTGGTCAGCGACCAGTTCTTCGCCTCGCCGCGCATGCGCGAGATCCTCGACCTCGACGCCGACACGCCGGTCTCGGTGCTGACGGTGTTCGGCAACAACCTGCACCCGGACGACTACCAGCGCATGCAGGAGGGCTGGCAGGCGCACCTGCAGGGCGACGCGACGCACTACGAGGCCGAGTACCGCTTCCGGCGGCGCGACGACACCTACATGTGGCTGTTGGCGCGCGCCCGTTCGGTGCGCGACCCGGGCGGCGTGCCGCGCCGCATGGTCGGCTCGCTCACCGATCTCACCGAGCGCAAGCGCGCCGAGGAAGCGGCGCGCCAGCGCCAGGCCGAGCTGGCGCACGTGTTGCGCGTCAGCGCCATGGACGAGATGGCGGCCGGCATTGCGCACGAGCTCAACCAACCGCTGGCGGCCATCGTCAACTACGCGCGCGGCTGTGCGCGGCGGCTCGACGACGCGCCGCCGGACGTGCTCGAAGCGCTCGACCGCATCGCCGCCGAAGCGCTGCGCGCCGGCGACATCGTGCACGGCCTGAAGCGCGTCGTGCGCAAGGAGCCGCCGCGCGAGAGCGCCGTCGACCTCAAGGCGGTGGCGCGCGAAGCCGTGCAACTGGTGCGCCCCGAAGCGACCGAGCGCGGTATCTCGTTGCGACTCGACCTGCATCCCGACCTGCCCGAGCCGCTCGGCGATCGCATTCAGATCGAGCAGGTGATCCTCAACCTGCTGCGCAACGCCATCGAAGCGATCGCGCTGCGCCCCGGCCTGGTGGCCCTGCGCATTCTGCCGCACGACCAGGGCGGCGTCCGTGTCGCCGTCTCCGACACCGGCGGCGGCATCCCAGCGGCGCTGCGCGACCGCATCTTCGCGCCGTTCTTCACCACCAAGACCAGCGGTCTCGGCATGGGCCTGTCGATCAGCCGCACCATCGTCGAAGCACACGGCGGCCGCCTGTGGGCCGAGCCCAACCCCGGCGCCGGCACCACCTTCCTGTTCACGCTGCCGTATCGGAAGGCGTGAGCCGCCCCGACGGCGGGGGCGTCTGGCGGGCGCGACACCCGTCGAGCGCCGCGCTGACCGCGCGCACCAGCTCGTCGACCGTCACCTGCCCGTTGCGATTGGTGTCGACCGCCTCACAGGTGAGCGGCGGTCGGCCGTCGAGCGCGTAGCCGACCGCGCTCACCAGCTCGTTCACCGTCACCGCGCCGTCGCCGTTGCAGTCACCGGCGCAGGCCACGGCGGTCGGCTCGGCGGTCGGCGTGTCGAGCGGCATCGTGTCAGTCGCCACCGGGGTGGGGCTGGCGGTCGCTTCGACCGTCGCCGTGTGACTCGCCGTGGCGGTCGAGCTCGCCGTGGCGGTCGGCGGCGGCGTGACGGTGGGGCTCGAGCTCGCCGTGCGCGTCGCGGTCGCGGTGTCGGTCGGCGCGGCGGTGGTGGTGTGGGTGGCCGTTCCCGTCGCGCTGACGGTGGCGCTGGGCTCGCTGGTCGCCGTTGGGCTGGCGGTGCGGGTCGCGGTCGGGCTGGGCTCGGCGGTTGCGCTGTGGCTGGCGGTGACGGTCGGTGGCGCGCTCGCCGTCGCCGTGCGTGTCGGCGTGTCGGTCGCGGTCGCTGGTGCGGTGCTGGTCGCGGTGCGGGTCGGGGAGCTGCTCGGCGACGGGCTCGCGGTCGCGGTGCGCGTCGCGGTATCGGCGGCGCTCGGGGTGGTCGTCGCGGTGCGCGTCGCGCTGGCGCTGCTGGTCGATGTGCTGCTCGCCGTCGCGCTCCGCGTCGCCGTGCCGGTACGCGTGCCGGTGGCGCTCGGCGTCGGCGTACGGGTTGGCGTGGCGCTGGCGGTGCCGGTCGCCGGCGGGGTTGGTGACGGGCTGGCCGTGGGCGTGCGGGTGGCGGTGACGGTACGGGTCGGCGTGGCGCTCGGCGTCGGCGTCGCGCTGGAGCTCGGCGTGGCGCTGTTGGCCGGCGTTGCGGTGCGCGTCGGGGTCGGCGTCGCACTGGCGGTCGCGGTCGGCGTCACGCTGGCAGTGGCGGTCGCGCTGGCGGTGCGCGTCGCGGTGCGCGTCGCGGTCGGCGTCGCAGTGGCGGTCGAGCTGGCGGTCGGCAGCACCGAATTGATCGCGGCAAAGCGCTGGGCGAAGACCGCGCCGTCCGACCCGTCGCCGTCGTCGCGCCGCCAGGCGACGACGTAGCGCCCGTCGGGTACGGCGGCGACCGCCGGTTCGACCTGATTCTGCAGGCTGGCCGCCACCGGCGTCGATCCCGCCAGCGGCGTGGCGCCGGCGTTGAAGCGGCGCGCCAGGATGGCCGCCGCCGGCGGCGTCGCGAAGGGGGTCGGCGGCGCCGGCGTCAGCGGCGCGCTCCAGACGACGACGAAGTCGCCGGCCGCGTCGGCGGCGACGCGCGGCTGGTCGCCGTACTCGGCCGGCGCCGGGTTGACGCGGAACTCGCCGCCGGCCGGCGCGTGGCCATCGCCGAAGCGCTGGCCGAACACCGCGGCGTCGCTGCCGGCGTGGCTGTAGCTCTGCCAGACGACGACGAAGCCGTCGCCCGCCGCCGGCGCGACCGCGGCGCCGTACTGGTCGCCGAGCACGGTGCTGTTGACCTGGAACTCGTCGGCTTCCTGCACCCCGTCGGCGTCGTAGCGTTTGGCGAAGATGCCGTAGCCGGCGCCGTCGTAACCGTCGCCATAGAAGTAGCCGTCTTCCCAGGCGATGACGAAGCCGCCGTCGCCGGTCGGCGCCACCGCGGCCGAACCCTGGAAGCCGAAGGTCTTGCTGGTGTTGACCTGGAACGGATCGCCGAGCGGCCGACCGGCGGCGTCGAGGCGGCGCGCGAAGACGTCCTCGTAATCGTCCCAGACGACGACGAAGCCGTCGGTCAGCGCGGCGACCGAGGCCGCGCCCTCGTAGATCGCGGCGACCGGATCGTTGACCTGGAACTCGGGCCCGTCGGCGACGCCGGCGCTGGAGAACGGACGCGCCCAGACGTCGCCGCTGTCGCCGCCGTCGCCGTAGCCCTGCCAGACGACCACGAAGCGCCCGTCGCCGCCGACCGCGACGTCGGGCGCCGCCTGTGGACCGGTGACGTAGTCATTGACCGGCAGCTCGGCGCCGCTCTTGCTGCCGTCGGCGAGGAAGCGCTGCGCGAAGATGCCGATGTAGTCGCCGTCCTGGCCGAAGCTCTCCCAGGCGATGACGAAGTTGCCCTGGTCGTCGGCGCCGATCGCCGGCGCGCCCTGCAGGCCGGCGGTGTACGTGTTCACCGGGAACGGCGTGCCGAGCGGCTGCGCGCCGGCCGGCCCCCCCGCGGCGAGCCACGCACCGAGCATCATCACCGCCGCAACCCGTTCCATCGCCTCTCGTCACCACCGGCTGGGTCGAAGCACTGTGGCGTGAAACGGCGCGACGGGGAAGCGCCTTCTTCACCGCGCGCGGGGCCGCCGCGGCGGCGGATCAGAGCGCCTTGATGGCGATGTCGCGGAAGGCGACGCGCGAGCCGGGGCAGAGCTGCAGCCCGACGTAGCTCGGCAGGCGTGCGGTGCTCGGACGGCCGCGGTGCGGGTCGCTGTTGTGGAACAGGCTCACCAGGTGGCCGTTGAGATGGACGCGGTACTCCTGCCCGCGCACGACGATCTCGAAGTCGTTCCACTCGGTCGCCGGCCGCGCCGCGCGCGCGTCGATCTGCTGCGCCACCTGCGCGTAGATCGCGCCGGTCTTGTGGATGCGCGTCGCCCCGGGGATGCCGACCTCGTCGATCTGCACCTCGAAGCCCTGCTGCATGGCGATGAACGCCGAGTTGTCCTGCGGCGTCGGCTGCGGGTGCGGGAAGCGCACGAACACGCCGGAGGTGTCCTCGTGTCGCCAGCGCAGCCAGCGCAGGCGCAGCACGAAGTCCGCCGGCGTCGGGAGGGTGTGCCAGCAGAGGCCGAGGTCGTCGCCCGGCACCGACTCCATGCGCCCGTCGACGACGACGAAGCCGCCGCCGCCGACCACCGACCAGTTGCGCAGGGAACGGCCGTCGAACAGCGGCGTGAACCCGTCGCCGCCGCGCGCCGCGGGCGGGTCGAGGGTCAGATCGATGAGCTCCGAACCGAGCAACAGCGCCATGTGCGACTCAGCGCTGGCAAGCCGTATGCCGAACAGGGATGGTCAGGGCCGGCGCGAGAACTGGACTTGCCCGTCCTGTCGATTGGGCAGCGGCGGCGCGGCGATCCAATCGAGTGGACAGCGTGCCGGACGGGCCGCGATCCGCTCGACGGGCTCGATCATCCCGGCCGACCCGCCGGGCACGCTCAGGCGCGGCCGCGCAGGTTCCAGGCGCGGATCTTGCGCTGCAGCATCACCCGGCTGAGGCCGAGGGTGCGGGCGGCGCGCGAGGCGTTGCCGCGGTGCTCGGCCAGGACGCGGGCAATGAAATCGCGCTCGAACGCCTCGCGCGCCTCGCGCAGCGTCGCCCCGTTGGTCGGCGCCGGCGTCCGCGGCGTCTCGCCGCGCGCCGCCCGCACCAGCGCCGGCAGGTTCTCCGGCCGGATGCTGGCATCCGGTGCCAGCGCGGCGGCGTACTCGATGGCGTTCTGCAGCTCGCGCACGTTGCCCGGCCAGTCGTAGGCGCACAGCCGCTCCAACGCCTCCGGCGTACAGTGGCGCGCTGCGATACCGAAGCGCTCCGCCGTGCGCGCCACGAGGTGCATGACCAGCATCGGAATGTCGTCGCGCCGGTCGCGCAGCGGCGGCACGGCGATCGGGAAGGCGGCGAGCCGATAGTACAGGTCCTCGCGGAAGCGACCGGCGCGCACCTCGGCGGGCAGGTCGCGGTGCGTCGCCGAGATGATGCGCACGTCGATGCGTCGCGGTTGCGTGTCGCCGACCGGCAGCACCTCGCCCTCCTGCAGCACGCGCAACAACTGCACCTGCATGCTGGGCGGCATGTCGCCAACCTCGTCGAGAAACACCGTGCCGCCGTCGGCGACTTCGAACAGCCCCTTGCGATCGGTCATCGCGCCGGTGAAGGCGTGCTTGCGATGCCCGAAGAGCTCGCTCGCCAGCAGTGTTTCGGTGAGCGCGCCGCAGTTCACCGCCACGAATGGTCGACCGCGGCGCGGGCCGTTGAAGTGGATGGCGCGGGCCACCAGTTCCTTGCCGGTGCCCGACTCGCCGTGGATCAGCACCGTGACCGGCAGCGGCGCGGCGCTCTCCAACAGGCGGAAGACCTCGCGCATCGCGGCGCTGTGGCTGACCAGCTCGCCGAAGCTGCTGCCGCGCGCCGCCTGGCCCTGTAACGCCGCCACCTCGTCGCGCAGCCGCGCCGCGTCCTCGCGCGCCCCACCCAGCTGGCGGGCGGTGTCGATCGCCGTCGCCACCGCCTGCGCATAGGCGCTCAACAGCGCCACGTCGGGCGGCCCGAAGATGCCGGCGCGCTTGTTGCGCAGCGACAGCACGCCGATGGTGCCCGCCCGCGTGCACAGCGGCGCGCAGAGCAGCGCGTGGGTGACCATGCCGGTCTGCCCGTCGACCTGCCGATACCAGCGCGGATCGGCCGCGACGTCGGGCACCAGCTCCACCTGCCCGCTGCGCAACACCGCTCCGGCAATGCCGCGGTCGGCCGGAAACCGCACCCCGACCCAACGGCGCTCCACCTCCGGCGCGACGTCGGCGACGTAGGGAACGAACAACTCGTCGGTCGCCGGATCGAGCAGCATGATCGCGCTGCTCTCCGCCTCGATCAGCTCGCGCGCGCGCGCGTTGGCGGTCTGCAGCAACACCGCCAGCTCCACCAACTCGCCGAGGCCGCGCGTCGCCTCGTAGAGGCGCGCTTGCTGGGCGACGGTGAGCGCACCCGAGCCGCCCGCGGTGGGCTCCGGATCGCACTTCATGGCTGCCGCCGCTTATCGCCGGACCGCTCCTGGCTGTCAACCCAATGCGACAGGGTCGCGAGATTTACATTCTGCGCTCTTCCCATTTAGAATCAGCTAGTTCTGGCAATGCAGTGCGCAACACCGGGCCCCCAGTGTATCGATGAGTACACAGGGAATACGCCGTAACCCATGCGGGCGACTCCGCGCGTCGCGTGGCATGCAACTTGGTCTTGTCACGGGCACCACTGAAATGAGGGTGCAGTGATGCAAACCGCGATGGGGCAGCAGTCGAACGATCAGGCCACCGTGTATCTGGTCGACGACGACGAGACGGCGCGTCAGGCGGCGACCTTTCTGCTCGAATCGGCCGGCTACCGGGTGCGTGACCACGGCACCGGCGAGGCGCTGCTCGCCACCTGCCCGGTCGAGGCGGCGGGCTGCGTCGTGCTCGATGTGCGCCTGCCCGGCCTGAGCGGGCTGGGCGTGCAGGAGGAGCTGATCCGGCGCGGCCTGCGCATGCCGGTGATCGTGCTCACCGGCTATGGCGAGGTGTCGTTGGCGGTGCGCGCCTTTCAGCGCGGCGCCTTCGACTTCATCGAGAAGCCCTATCCGGCCGACCAGCTGCTCGACAGCGTGCAGGCGGCGCTGACCCTCGACGCCGAGCAGCGCCGCCGGGCGCGTGAGCAGGCGGCCTTCGCGGCGCGCGTCGGGCAGCTCACGCCGCGCGAGCGCGAGGTGATGGCGATGGTGGTGGTCGGCAAGGCGAACAAGGTGGTCGCCTACGAGCTCGGCATTGCCGAGAAGACGGTCGAGACACACCGGGCGAAGGTGATGGAGAAGATGGGCGTCGGCTCGCTCGCCGAGCTGGTGCGGCTCGACGCCCTGCACGGCGCCGCCGCCTAGCCACGTCGATCCTGGACCCGGCGGGTGGCGCGAGGTTTCTCGCAGCCACCTCGCCGGCGCCGGCGGCTCGCGACGATTCCGCCGAGGCGTGGCGCGGCGCGGGACGTCGAAGGCCGACAAGACGCGTGATCCTCTCTCCGCGGCGATGCGCTAGGCGCCCAGGCGGACCAGGTGCATCGACTCGGTCGGCTGGGCAGCGAGCAGGTCGATGCGCACCAGCTCGGCGAGCGACGCGGCGCCGAGCTTCTGCATCACCCGGGCGCGGTGCACTTCGACGGTCTTCTCGCTGATGCCGAACTCGCTCGCCACGACCTTGTTCGGCTTGCCGATCACCACCTGATCGAACACCTCGCGCTCGCGCGCGGTGAGCCCCGCCAGCCGCTTGGTGATCGCCTCGCGCTGGGCGCGGCGGCGGCGACGCGACGAGTCGACCTCCATCGCCTGCTGCACGCGCTCGAACAGCGCGGCGTCGGAGAACGGCTTCTCGAAGAAGTCGAAGGCGCCGCGTTTCAGCATGCTGACCGCGGTGCCGACATCGCCGTAGCCGGTCATGACGATCACCGGCAGCTCGATGCGCTCGCGCACCATCTCTTCCTGCAGCACGATGCCGCTCATGCCGGGCAGGCGGACGTCGAGCAGCAGGCAGCCGGCCTGCTCGCGCCGATAGCCGGCCAGAAAGGCCTCGGCGCTGGCGTACCCCTGGCACTGGATGCCGCCGCTCTCGAGCAGCCACTGCAGCGAGTCGCGCAACGAGTCGTCGTTGTCGACGATGAAAGTGGTCGACTCCTTCGTTTCCATGTTTGTCCCCCGTCTGTCGGCCTGTCTGCCCGGGCCGGTTGAACTCCCTAGAACACAGGCCGTGCCAGCCGCCGCGCGCCCCGCCGCGGCGTTCTCGGCACCAGCCACTGTCTGGTCGGCTGGACAGGTCCGCGGCGGCGACCGCCGCCGACTGCACAGCCGATTGGACACCCGCGGGGCAACCTCGCTCGCTCAGGCCCCCCACAAGCGGCGGCACAGCCCCGAGGCGCGCTCCACCGGCGTCGCCACCGCCCGCTCGACGACTTCGCGCGTCGCGACCAGCAGGACGGCGTGGCGCGCCCGGGTGACCGCCGTGTAGAGCAGCTCGCGCGACACGATCGGCGACACCCGGCGCGGCAGCAACAGGGCGACCTGATCGAACTCCGAGCCCTGGCTCTTGTGGACGCTGAGCGCGAAGACCGTCTCGTGCTCCGGCAACCGTGCCACCGCGATCGGGCGCACGCCGCCCTGCCCGTCCGGAAAGTACGCGACGCGCGCCGCGGCGAGCGGATCCGCCGCCGCTTCGGCGGCGCGATCGATGACCCCGACGTCGCCGTTGAACAGCCCGAGACCGTAGTCGTTGCGGGTCACCAGGATCGGCCGGCCGGGGTACTCGACCGCGTCGGGCTGCAGCCAGCCGCGCGCCGCCAGCAACTGCTCGATCTGCGCGTTGACCGTCTCGACCCCGAAGGGTCCGCGACGGTGCGCGCAGAGGACGCGGAAGGTCTCCAGCGCACGCAGCCGCGCCAGCGGCGTCGCCGCCCGCGCGAACGCGGCGAAGCCGCGCACCACCTCCTCCGCCAGCTCCGCGTCGATCGCGTCGCCGGCCGGCTCGCGCCAGCGCACCGCGCCGCCCGCGGCGCAGGCGTCGAACAGCTCCGCCGCGTCGCCGGCGTTGACCGCGCGCGCGACGCGGCCGATGCCGCCGGCGGCGTCGTAGCGGTAGCTGTGGGTGAGCACGACAATGCTGTCGGCGATCGGCGCCGCGGTGGCCGGCGCCGGCGCGCTCCACAGCGACAGTTGCGACGCCGCCGGTGCGGGCGACGCCGGGTCCGCCGCGATGACGTCGCCGCACGCCGCGCGCACCGCCGCGGCGAAGGCGGCGGACGGCAGGCGCGCCACGCCGCTGTTGCAGATGTCGCCGAGCACCGCGCCGGCCTCCACCGAGGCGAGCTGGTCGCGGTCGCCGAGCAGGATCAGCCGCGCCTCCTCCGGGAGCGCGTCAGTGAGGTGCGCCATCAGCGCCAGGTCGACCATCGAGGCCTCGTCGACCAGCGCCACGTCGATGCGCAGGCGATTGCCGCGATGGTGGCGGAACGCCGCGCTGCGTCCGGGCAGCGCCCCGAGACAGCGGTGGATGGTCGCCGCGTCGAGTTGAATCGCGGAGCGCACGGCGGCGACGCAGTCGAGCGACGCCACGCCGGCGCGGATCGCCTCGCCGAGCCGCGCCGCCGCCTTGCCGGTCGGCGCCAGCAGCGCGACGCGTGGCAGCGGCCGCCCACTCGCCAGCGCCTGCTCGATCAGCAGCGCGAGGATGCGCACCACCGTGTGCGTCTTGCCGGTGCCGGGACCGCCCGAGATGACGCAGAAGCGCCGGCGCACGGCGGCAAACGCGGCGACGCGCTGCCAGTCGGGCGTGGCGCTGGTGGAGGGGAACAGCCGGCGCAGGCCGTCGCGTAACCGCGCCGCGTCGACGGCGCCGTCGTCCGCCGCGACGCGCGCGGCGATCGCCGCCGCGACGCGCTCCTCGTAGCGCCAGTAGCGGCGCAGGTAGAGCCGCTGCGCGCTCAGCACCAGCGGCGTCTCGCGCTCCCCGACCAGGCGGCTCTCGGCGAGCATCGCGCACCACGCCTGCGGCGCCGGCCAGCCGCCGGTGTCCACCGCCGCGCCGCCGTCATCGACCAGGCCGCCGGGCGCCGCCACCCGCTCGAGGTCGAGGCACACGTGCCCCTCGCCGACGGCGCGACTGGCGAGTGCGACGGCGAGCGCCACCTCCGGCCGCCGCTCGTCCACCAGCCGCGCCAGCGTGTGCGCCAGGTGGACGTCGAGGTCGGCGAGCACGCCGCGCTCGCGCAGCTCCTCCAGCCGCATCGTCATGCCACCGCTCCGGCGAGCAGGGCGTCGAGCGCCGCGATCAGCTGCGGCGACGGGTGCTCGAAGGCGACGCCGGTCGCCGGCCCGCGCCCCGGCGCCATGCCGCGCACGAACAGGTAGTAGATGCCGCCGAAGTCACGCGCGTAGTCGTAGCCGCGCACGCGCCGCCGCAGGTAGCGGTGCACGGCGACCGCGTAGAGGTGCGCCTGCAGCACGTAGTCGTGCTGCGCCATGGCGGCGGAGAGCGACGCCGGAGCGTAGTCGGCGGCGCGCGCACCGAGGTCGTTCGACTTGTAGTCGACCACGTACCAGCGTCCGTCGTGCTCGAAGACCAGGTCGATGAACCCGCGCAGGTACCCGGCCAGGGTGCGGAACGGCAGTCGCGCGAGCCGCGCCGCGTAGGCGCGCGTCGCTTCCGACGCGGCCCCTGCCAGCACCGCGGCGAGCCGCTCCGGCGTCACGCCGACGCGCGGCCGCCCGCCGACGTCGAGCGCCACCGGGAAGGCGAACTCCATCTCGTTCAGCCGCCGCGCCGCGGCGACGGCGCGCAGGCGCAGCGTGCCGGCGGCGTCGAGCGGCGTGTCGAGCACGTCGGCCACCGCCCGACACAGCTTGTCGACCACCCCGACCTCCAGGCGCGCCGCGCGCACCAGCGGCAGCGCCACCGCGCGGATCGCCGCCGCATCGGCGGCGGTGAAGTCGATGAGCTCGAAGACGCGATGGATCAGGGTGCCGAGCCGCCGGCCGCGCGGAAGTCCCTCCAACTCGGCCGCCGCGACCAGCGCGTCCGCCGGCGCCGCCGCCTCGTCGCGGTCGAGCCCCTCCTCGGCGCGCAGCCCGAGCGCCTCGCCGCCGGCGGCGAGCGCGGTGAAGCTGCTCACCCGCCAGGGCTGCGCCACACGCCACGGCGGCGGTGGCGCGTGCAACAGCGGCGGCGTCTCGCGCGCCGCCGTGTAACGCCGCTGGCGCGGCGCCTGCAGCAATCCGACCTCGATCGCGCCCGGCGCCTGGGCCGCCAACGCGGTGAGGTCGGCGACGACCTCGTCGTCGGTCATCTTGCCGACCGCGTCGGCGGATCTCCCGCGACCATGCAGCAAGCGCGCCAGCGCCGAGCGCTGGAATCCCGCGAAGCGGCCCCAGAGCACCACCGCCAGCTGCTGCGCGCGGGTGAGGGCGACGTAGGCGACGCGCGTCGCCTCGGCGAGCTCTTCCTCCTCGCGCCGATCGCGGCTGGCGCGGCGCGCCGGCCAGCCGAGGTCGAGCGTCAGCCCGCCGTCGCCGCCGTGAAAGAGCGGCACGTCGTTGTGGCTTTTGCCCACCCCCCACAGGAAGGGACAGAAGACGACCGGGTATTCCAGGCCCTTGCTCTTGTGCACGGTGGTCAGCTTGAGCGCCCGCACATCGCTCTCCAGGCGGATCTGCGCCGCCTCGCTCGCCTGCTCGCCGCGCACCGTCTCGTCGAGCCGCATGCGGCGCAGCCATTCGAGCAGCATCAGCGGCCCGCGCCGCTCGACGCCGGCGGCGCGTTGCAGCAGCTCGCCGAGGTGGAAGAGATTGGTCAGCGCGCGCTCGCCGCCGACCTGCCCCAGCAGCCGCGCCGGCACGTCCTCCTCGTCGAGCATGGCGCGGAAGGCGTTGGTGAACCCACCGGTGCGCCAACGCGTGCTCCAGTCCTGGAAGCGGGTCATCGCCGTCTCCCACGCCACCGCCCCGTCGCCCTGCGGGGCGATGGCGGTGCTGTCGCGGCCGAGCAGGCGTGTCGCCAGCGCGGCGCGCACCGCGCCGCTGTTGCCGGGCTCGGCGAGCGCGCGCAGCACGCGCTCCATCATCTCCGCCTCCTCCGATTCGAAGACGCTCGCGTCGCCGAGCAGGACGCTCGTCACCCCGGCGCGACGCAGCGCCGCCTGCACCATGTGCAGCTGCTTGTTGGTGCGGCTCAGGATGGCGACGTCGCCGGGCAGCACCCGCCGCGCCGGCGCGGCCTCGGTCGCCGCGAAGCTCACGCCGTCGAGCACGTCCACCACCTCGTCGGCGAGCACCTCGAAGAAGGGATGGCGGGCGTCGTTCGGCGTGTACAACGGCGGGGCGTTCTTCCGCTCGTGGACATCGAAGACACCGGCGGTGGCGAGCCGGACACGCAACGCGGCGCTGCCGACCAGTCGGTCGGCGGCGCCGGGCGCGGGCGACGCCGGCTCGAACTGAATGCGCGCCAGGGTGAACGCGTTCGGCACGGCGAAGATGCGGTTCACCGCCTCGATCAGCGGCGGGCTGGAGCGCCAGTTGGTGAGCAGCGTGTGCCCTGCCCCGGCCGCGTCCGCCGCCTGGAAGTAGGTGAAGACGTCGGCGCCGCGAAAGGCGTAGATCGCCTGCTTCGGATCGCCGATCATGAACAGCGCCCCGCCGCCGCCGGCGTAGAGCTGGGCGAAGATCTCGAACTGGGTGGGATCGGTGTCCTGAAACTCGTCGATCAGCGCCAGCGGGTAGCGCGCGCGCAGGGTCGCGGCGAGTGCGGCGCCGCCCGGCGCGCGCAGCGCCGCCGCCAACGACTGCAGCAGGTCGTCGTAGAACTGGACGTTGGCCGCCGCCTTGCGCCGCGCCAGCGCGTCGGCGACGTACGGCCCGACCGCCTGCACGATGGCGCGCGCCGCCTGCGCGTCCGCGTCGCCCAGCTCGGCCGCGTCGGGCTCGCGCAGGACGCGCAGCGCCGGATGGCGGACATATTGCTGCGCGATGTCGACCAGGCGCCGGCTGTCGGCTTTCTTCAATTGGTCGAGCAGCGTCGGCGACGCGGCGAACCAGTGCGTGGCGCGGAAGTCGCGCACCACGTCGACCAGCATGGCGCGCGCATCGCCGAACAGCTCGGTGTCGAACCGGACGCCGCTCTCGAACGCCAGCTCCTGCAGGACGCGCTGACAGAAGCCGTGGATGGTGAAGATCGCCGCCTCGTCGAAGCCGTAGAGCGCCAGCGTCAGGCGCTCGCGGTCCGCCGCCGCGGTGCCGGCGGCGCGCCGCCGCTCGAGCAGGGCACGCAGCAGCGTGTCCTGCGGATCGACGGCGGTCGGATCCTCCAGGCCGCGGCGCGCCGCATCCAGCCGCGCCCGCACGCGCTCGCGCAACTCGGCGGTGGCGGCGTTGGTGAAGGTGACGATGAGGATGCGGCTCAGCTCGAGCCCGTCCTCCAGCACCGCGCGCACCACCAGCGTGGTGATGGCGTGGGTCTTGCCGGTCCCGGCGCTGGCCTCGACCAGGTGCACCCCGCGCAAGCCGACGGCGAGCGGATCGAGCCGGTTCACGTCGCACTCCGGTGCGCGAGGAACGGGCCGTACACGGTCTCCGCCACCGCGACGAATCCGTCACTGCCGTCGCCGCCGAGCGCCGCGTCGACGTCGTGTTGCCAGAGCTGGGCGACGTAGGCGTCGTCGAGATCGCCGATCGCGCTTTCGTTCTCGCCGCCGACGAACCCGCCGCGCGCCCTGGCAAGTGCGCGCGCCAGCGGCGCCGGCTTGGCGCCCAGGCGCTCGTCGGCGTACGCGCGCGAGGCCTTCTTGAACAGGCGCAACGGCCGCTCGTGGGCCGACTGATACAACCGCAGCAGCTCGGCCAGCACGACGCGCGGATCAGCCACCGCACGGAACGTGACGCGGCCGGCGGCGTTCTTCTTGCCGCGCCCGACGAGCAGCGACTCGACGCCGGGCCGGACGGCGCTCAACGCCAGGTGGCGGATCCAGGCCACCAGCTCGTGATGGCCGCCGATGCGGGAGAATTGCGCTGCCAGCAGGCCGCGCTGGGCGACGTCGGACAGCGCACCGATCAGCCGCCACCCGTCGATCGCCAGGTCCACCGTCACGGTCGTACACGGCTCGGCGACGTCGGCGGCCAGCGCACGGACCACCGGCTCGATGCTCGCAACCAGATGCGCGCCCGGCGCGCCGAGCGGCAGCAGCCCTTCGCCGCGCAGCAGCGGCAGGCCGGCGGCGACGTCGCCGTGCTCGCGGGCATGGCCGAGCAGCCGGTCCCCGACCACCCAGTTCTCCAGGTTGTCGAGCTCGCCCGGCTCGCCGTCGTCGAGCAGGCCTTCGCGATCGTCGAGGTACAGATTGAGGCGGCGCTGCAGAAACCAGCGCGCGGGGTGGGTCAGGCAGCGCACCAGCTCGTCGAGGTCGACGTCGCTGGCCGGCGGCGCGGCGAGCCCGCCGACGACGAACGGCGGCAGCCCGCGCGGCTCCTGCAGCAGCGCCGCGGCGCCGCGGAAATGGCTGCCGGCGTAACTGCGCAGCGCCCCCTCGCCGCCCTGGAAGTAGCGCGGGCTGAACGGCTGCAGCGGGTGCTGGGTGACCAACGCGGCGCGCGCGCCGTGCGGCAGGGCATAGGTCGCCTCGACCGCGTCGAGCAGCTCGGCGACCACCGCCGAGGGCGGCAGCGGCGTGTTGTCGCTGACGCTGCGGCCGACGTAGGTGATCAGCAGGCGCTCGCGCGCGGCCAGCAGCGCTTCGAGGAAGAGGTAGCGGTCGTCGTCGCGCGGCGAGCGGTCGCCGACCCGCGGCCGGCGCGCCATGCGATCGAAGCCGAGCGGCCGGCGGCTGCGCGGGAAGGCGCCGTCGCTCAGGCCGAGCAGGCAGACGACGCGGAACGGGATGGTGCGCATCGGCACCATCTGGCAGCAGGTGACGGCGCCGGTGAGGAAGCCGCGCGGCGCGCCACCCTGCTCCAGCGCCTCGGCGAGCAGGCGGCGCATGGTGTCGAGGTCGAGCGGCGCCTCGAAGCCGCCCTCGCCGGCGCGCCGCGCCAGCTCGGCGAGCGCCGCGAGCATCGCCTCGTGCTCGTGCTCGGTCGCTGCCGACACCGCGACCAGGCTGCCGAGCAGCGCGCCGAGCGCGCCGCGCCAGGCCTCGACCGGGCGCGGCTCGGCGAGCTCGCGCTGCGCACGCAGCAGCGTCTCGACGAAGCTGGCGAAGCGCCCGAGCAGCGCCGCATCGTCCCCCTCGACGTCCGGATAGGGCAGCGTGTCGGCGAACAGCCGATCGGCGTCGGGCAACGCCACGCCGAGCAGCAGGCGATCGAGACCGAAGCGCCAGGTGTTCTGTGCGCACGGCGGCTGCTGCTCGGCGACGCGATGCGCGGGATCGGCGCCCCAGCGGATGCCCGACTCCTGCACCCAGCGGCGCAGGCGGCCGAGCGCCTCGGCGGCGATGTTGAAGCGCGCCCGCACCGGCTCGAGACCGAGCAGGTCGAGCACCGTCGGCGCCGCCAGGCGGCCGGGCACCAACTCGAGCGCGCGCAGGAAGGCGTCGATCGCGTCGTGCGTGGTGCGCGCCGGACGGTCGGCGATGCGAAACGGGATGGCGGGGCGATCCGGACTGGTGAACACGGCGTCGAGCAACGGCGCGTAGGCGTCGATCGACGGCGCCATGACGATCACGTCGTGCGGCGCCAGGCTGGGATCGCGCTCGAACAGGGCCGCCAGCTGATCGTGCAGCACCTCCACTTCGCGCATCGGCGCGTGGCAGGCGTGGATGGCGAGCGAGTCGTCGCCGGCGCGCCAGGCGACGCGCTGCGCCGGCGCGCGACGGCGCAGTGCCAGGATGTCGGACTGCAGCAGCGCCAGCGCGCTGCCGTCGCCCGGCTCGACGTAGCAGGCGGCATCCACGTAATCGGCGCGGCTCTCCAGCACCTGCTGGAAGTCGCGCCCGACGCGGCCCAGCGAGATGAGCAGCGGGTGCCCGTCGTCGAGATGCAGGGTCTCGGCGTCGAGACCGCCGGCAGCCGCCCGCGCGCGCAGCGTCTCGCGCTTCATCGCCAGGTCGCCCCAGTAGGCATCCGACGGGCTGAGCAGGAACATGTGCAGCTCGACGTGGCGCGCCAGCGCCACCAGCACCTCGACGTACAGCGGCGGCAGGGTCGAGAGGCCGAACAGGCTGACGCGGCGCGGAAACGGCGGCGCCGGCGCGCCGCCCGCCTGCAACGCGGCGAGCAGCGCCGCCATCCGCGCGGTCGGGTGGGCACCGCCGCTGCGCGCCACCACGGCGCGCCACAGCACCGCCTGCCAGTCGGCGGCGTCGGCACCGCGCTCCCAGGCCTGCACCAGGTCGGGGCGGAAGATGGCGTACTGGTCGAAGAGATCGGCGAGCTTGCCGGCCAACGCGATCAGTCGCCCGCCGCCGCGGTCGTCGCGCAGATAGGCCGCCAGTTCGCCCCGCTGAAGGAGGGCGGTCAGGGGCGACTGGTCCCGCCGCCGCTCCGGCGACAGCGCCGCCGCGATCGCCCAGCGCACGCTCTCCGGCTCGAAGCGCGCGGCGCCATCGGCGTCGTCGCCGAGCACCGCCTGCGCCGCCTGGTCGATCAGGCCGCGCGGGAAGCCGAAGCCGGGGTTGGCCCAGACGCCGAAGCGGCGCGCCAGCTCGAGCCCGAGCCAACGCGCCATTCCGGCGCCCTGCACGACGATCGCCTCGGCGGCGAACGGGTCGTCGGGCGGCGCTTCCACCACCGCGGCCAGCGCCTCGACCAGCGCCTCGGTGCGGTTGCTGCGGTGCAGGACGATCATCCGACGATCCTAACCGCAGCCGACTGACAACGGCTGGCGCCGGCGGCTGGCTCCGCAGCGAGGAGCGCTGCGGCTCGCCCGGTGTCCCCTCTCGCGCACTGAATTCTTGGGCAAAGCCCCCCTCACCCTGCCCCTCTCCCCGTGGGAGAGGGAATCCGGCACCACCACGCTCGCGGGGCGACGCCGCCGCGGCACTCACCCCTGCGCGGCCTTGCAGGCCGGACGCTCGGTGCAGCGCGCCAGCCAGGCGGCGACGTTCGGCGTCTTGCCCAGGTCGACACCGGACATCGCCACCCACACCGCCACCGAGGCGACGTTGAGGTCGGCGGCGCCGAAGCGATCACCGAGCAGGTACGGCCGCGTCCGCAGCGCGCCTTCCAGCACGCCGAGCGGAGCCGCGAGCTTCGCCTCGGCCGCGTCGGCCACGTCGGGCTTGCGCTGATCCTTGGGGAGCGCACGGCGATGCATCAGCACCGGCAGCGCCTGCGGCTCCAGCTCGGTCATCGCCCACAGGCTCCACTGATAGGTGCGCCCCTCGTCGGCGACGGTCGACGGCCACAGCGAGTCGGCGCCGTACTTGCGCGCCAGGTAGAGGTTGATCGCCAGCGATTCCCACAGCACCACCTCGCCGTCGACCAGCACCGGGATGTGGCCATTCGGGTTGAGCTTGAGGAACTCGGCGCTGCGCGTCTCGCCGGTGAAGCTGGTCGGTACGTTGTCGAACTCGAGGCCGAGCTCGCGCAGCATCCACAACGGCCGGAAGGCGCGCGAGCGCGGCACGCCGTACAACTTGATCATCGCCACCCCCTTGCAGTGAGAGGCGGCGAGCTATCCAGAACGGCGCGCCGAGGGCAAGCGCGGCTCATGGCGCCGCGCTCGGCGGCGCGGCGGGCGGCGGCGGTGCGAAGGCGCCCTGCGCGCGCAGCTGCGCGTAGAGGTGATCGCCGAGCCGGGCGATCGTCTCCTCGTGTCCGCGCTGCCCGACCGGTAGCGCGAAGACGAGAAACAGCTCGACCCAGGCCTCGTCGCTGCCGGCAATGCTGGCGTGGTAGGTCTGCCCGCTCGCCACGTCGGTGAGCGCGTACTGCACGTCGTACTGCTGTTCCACCGAGTACGGCAGCAGGAAGAGCGTCAGGCCGCTCAACACCTGGGCCAACAGGCTCGAGTCGCCGTACTGGCTGCCGCTCAACGTGATCTGGTACGGCGCCGAGCCGCTGAAGCGGCCCGCCTCGACGTAGGTCGCCTCGCTGATGTAGCCGCGCGCCTTCCAGTGCTTGAGGATCGCGTCGTTCAGCAGGCGACCGGCGTAGTTGGAGGTGATCATCTTGCCGCCCTCCAGCGTGAAGGCGAAGTCGCCGACCGTCTGCTCGACGCGTGGCGGCGGTGGCGGCGGCGGCGCGGCCGCCGCCAGGGGCGGCGGATTGGCGCCGGCGATGGTGTAGACGCAACCGCTGGTGGCCGCGCAGGCCAGCGTCAGCAGCACCAGTGCCGCACCTCGTCGCCCATGCCTCATGCTGCCCCTCCCGTCATCGCCAGCACGCGCTGGCGCAGCGCGCGACTCGCGGCGTCGAACACGTTCGGCTGGCAGCCGCCCGTCCAGCCCTTGGCCTCCACCTCGACCAGCGTCCGTTGGTCGCGTCGGATCGAAAAGCGCACGTTGTTCAGCGTGCCGCAGTCGCGCGCCCCCTGGTCGATGCCGACCGTGACGCGCGTCAGGTAGGCGTCGGCGCGCGGCTGGTCGAGGACCTGAAAGCCCGCCGCGCGCAGCGCCGCGACGATCGCCGCCTTCTGGCGCGCCGCGGTGACGAAGAGCACCGGATCGGTGCCGGCCGGCAGCGGCGCCTCGACGTGCACCGCCGGCGCGCTGCTGCAGCCGAGCAGCCAGACGACGACCAGACAGCCCGCCAGCCGCCGCGCCGCGCGCCCGGTTTCTGCCCGCATGGCCAGGGCACTACACCGGTGGTAGCGCCGCGGGCAACTGAACAGCCGGGCGGCCGCGGCCGGCGCGCAGCTCAGGCGGCGCCGGCTTCCGGCTCGTGCCCCAGCCAGTGGTCGAGGCGGGCGCGCAACTGCTCGGGGCGGACCGGCTTGGCGATGTAGTCGTCCATCCCGGCGGCCAGGCAGCGCTCGCGGTCCTCGCTGGTGGCGTTGGCGGTCATGGCGATGATCGGGACGCGGCCGTCGCGCTCGCGCGCGCGGATGGCGGCGGTCGCCTCGAAGCCGTCCATCACCGGCATCTGGCAGTCCATCAGCACCAGGTCGTACCGCAGGCGCTCCAGCGCGGTGACCGCCTCGCGGCCGTTGGCGGCGACGTCGACGCGACAACCGAGCTTCTCCAGCTGGCGCAGCGCGACCTTCTGATTGACGACGTTGTCCTCGACCACCAGCACGCGCGCGCGCGGCGCCGCCGCGGCGGCCGGCGCGCTGCGCGCCGCGGCG
>JANRJF010000489.1:0-20301 GCA_033764095.1 Deltaproteobacteria bacterium
CCGTGTAATCCGTGGCCAAGGACGCCCGCTCGAAGGCGCACCGCCGAGACCCTCCGAACCGATGATTCGATACGGCCTGATCGGCACCGGCATGATGGGCTGGGAGCACCTGCGCAACCTGGCGCTGATCCCGGACGCGGCGGTGGTCGCCGCCGCCGACCCCGATGCCGGCAGCCGCGAGGTCGCCGCCGCCACCGCGCCGCAGGCGACGCTCTACGAGGACTACCGCGCCATGCTGCGCGAGGCGCGGCTCGACGCGGTGGTGATCGCCAGCCCCAACCACACGCACACGGCGGTGCTGCGGGACCTGCTCGGCAGCGAGCTGCACGTACTGGTCGAGAAGCCGCTGTGCACGACGCTGGAGGACTGCCACTGGCTGCTGGCGCAGGCGCCACGCCATCGCGGGCTGTTGTGGGTGGGGTTGGAGTACCGCTTCGTGCCGACCATCACGCGGCTGGTCGAGCTGGTGCACGGCGGCGCCGTCGGCCGGCTGCGCATGCTGGCGATCCGCGAGCATCGCTTCCCGTTCCTGGTCAAGGTCGGCAACTGGAACCGCTTCGCGCGCAACACCGGCGGCACGCTGGTGGAGAAGTGCTGCCACTTCTTCGACCTCATGCACCTGCTCACCCGGCAGCGGCCGCTGCGCGTCTACGCCTCCGGCGCGCAGGACGTGAACCACCTCGACGAGCGCTACGACGGCGAGGCCCCCGACATCCTCGACAACGCCTACGCGGTGGTCGACTTCGACGGCGGCGCGCGCGGTCTGCTCGACCTCTGCATGTTCGCCGAGAATTCGCGCAACGAGATGGAGCTCGCCGCCACCGGCGACGCCGGCAAGATCGAGGCACTGGTGCCCGAACACCGCATCATCCTCGGCCGCCGCGGCGCGACGTCGCGCGACGAGGAGCAGATCGCCATCGACCCGACCGTCCGTGCCGCCGGCTTCCACCACGGCGCAACCTACTATCAGCACCGCGCCTTCCTCGACGCCATCGCGCAGCGCCGGCCGCCGCAGGTCAGCCTCGCCGACGGCGCCCTCGCCGTCGCCGTCGGCCTCGCCGCCGAGCTGTCGGCGCGCCAGCGGCGCGTGGTCGAAATGGGCGAGCTGGGGTTCTGAGACCGCCGAGGTGCGACCGGTGACTGGGCGACCGGTCACGTGGCTTTGCCCAAGAATTCAGTTCGGACCCCCATCCTCACCTTCCCCCGCTGACGCGGGGGAAGGAACCGAACCATCACGCTTTGTCTCACATGGCCGGCATGGATCCGTTCCCCCGCACCGCGGGGGAAGGCCAGGATGGGGTCCGAATTGGTTTGTTGGGCAAGGCCCGGTCACGTTTTGGCCGACCGCGCGTAGCCCAGTTGCTTGTCGACGACGTTGCGCAGCGGCCGGCCGGCGAGGAAGCGCTCGAGGTTGTCCTCGAACAACGCCAGCATGCGGTCGAAGTACTGCGGCATGTAGCCGGAGACGTGCGGAGTGATGACGACGTTCTCCAGTTCCCAGAACGGCGAGTCGGCGGGCAGCGGCTCGGGATCGAAGACGTCGAGCGCCGCGCCGGCGAGGCCGCCGGCGCGCAGGCAGGCGAGCAGCGCCTCCTGGTCGACCACCTCGCCGCGCGCGATGTTGATCAGGTAGGCGGTCGATTTCATCGCGCGCAGCTCGGCGGCGCCGATCAGGTGGCGCGTCTCGCCGGTGAGCGGCACGGCGAGGACGACGAAGTCGGCCCAGGCCAGCAGCTCGTGCAGCGCGCTCGGTGGCAGCACCGCTTCGGCGTGCGGCACGGCTGTCGAGGCGTCGCGCCGCATCACCCGCACCCGCATGCCGAGCCCGGCTGCCAGGCGCGCGACGTTCTCGCCGATCGGCCCGGCGCCGAGCACCGCCAGATTGGCGCCGTTGACGTCGCGGATGCCGCTGCCGGCCAGGATCATGCCGAAGCGGTTCCACTCGTGCCGTGCCTGCAGGCGCGCCGCCTGATGGAAGTTGCGCGACAGCACCAGGATCTGCGTGATGACGTGCTCCGGGATGCAGGTCGAGTGCAGGCCGGTGGAGTTGGTCAGCAGCACGTCGCTCGCGACCAGCGCCGGGAACAGGCAGTCCTCGATGCCGGCCAGCGCCGAGTGGAACCAGCGCAGCTGGCGCGCCACCGCGAAATCCGCCGGCGGCAGCTTCCAACCAAAGAAGATGTCGGCCTCCGCCAGCGCCCCGGCCAGCTCGGCCGGATCGTCGAGCGACACCACCTCGAGCTGCGGGTGGCGCTGGCGCCACGCCGTCACGCTCGCCTCCGGCACCGACCAGCGCACCTCGTTCAGTTGGAACTGGGCGACCAGCTTCATGGGCGGGGAGTGTCGCAAGCTCGGCGGGATTTCAAGCCGACGGGCAGGTGCGAGGTGGCGACGCTTTGAAGTGCTGGCGTGTGGACGTGCTGACGTGCGGACGTGAACAGGACGCCCCGCAGGTCAGCACGTCAGCGCGTTTCTGGAACCGCCCGACCAGGACCCGCACGACTGTCTCCGCGGCGCCCTTTATTTGCCCTTGCGCTTTCCTCTAATGTCCCAGCCTTATGCGGATTCGGGACTTCTTCGACCGGGGGCAGCCGGTCTTCTCCTTCGAATTCTTCCCGCCCCGCACCGAGGCCGGGGAACGCAGCCTGCTGCGTACCATCGAGAACCTGCGGCCATTGGCGCCGAGCTTCGTGTCGGTCACCTACGGCGCCGGCGGCAGCACGCGCGAGAAGACCCTGGAAATCGTCAGCCGGGTGAAACGCGAGCACGGCATCGAGGCCATGGCGCACCTCACCTGCGTCGGGCACGACCGCGACCAGATCGCCGCCATCCTCGACCGCCTCGCCGAGGCCGGGCTGGAGAACGTCCTGCCACTGCGTGGCGATCCGCCGCGCGGCGACACCGCCTTCGTCAAGCCGGTCAACGGCTTCGGCTACGCCTGCGAGCTGGTGCGCTTCATCAAGCAGCGCGGCTACGGCTTCTGCCTGGCCGGCGCGGCGTATCCGGAGGGCCATCCGGAGTGTCGCGATCTGGCCCGCGACGTCGCCAACCTGCGCACCAAGGTCGACGCCGGCGTCGAGGTGCTGATCACGCAGCTCTTCTACGACAACACCGATTACTTCGCCTTCGTCGAGCGCGCCCGCGCCGCCGGCATCACCACGCCGATCCTGCCCGGCATCATGCCGATCACCAACGTGCCGCAGATCGAGCGCATCGCGACGCTCAGCCAGGCGCGCATCCCCGACGCGTTGCGCGCCCGCATGCACGCCGCCGAGGGCGACGACCAGGCGGTGCTGCGGGTCGGCATCGAGCACGCGCTGGCGCAGTGTCGCGGCCTGCTCGCCGGCGGCGCGCCAGGCGTGCACTTCTACACGCTCAATCAGTCGCCGGCGACCGCCGCCATCCTCGCCGAGTTGCGTCGCTGAGAGCCGCGCCGGTGCCGACGATCGTCGCCTTCAGTCCGCTGCGACCGCCGGAGCGCACACCGGTCACCGGTGTCGGCCGCTCGTTGGCGCACGAGTGCAAGGACGGCAACGGCACCCCGCACCGCCAGCGCCTGGCGCTCGGCAGCGTACGCGGCATCTTCTACCTCGACGCCATGTGCCTGCACTGCGGCGCCCACTTCATGTGGGTGGAGGACGAGGAAACGTAGGGCGCGCCCCGACGGCCGATCGCGACCGGGCAAGTCCCACTCACGCCGCGGCGCGGCGGGCGGTGCGGGTCGCGGCCCAGAAGGTCAGGCCGGCGAACGCCACCAGCACTAGCAGCGAGGGCAGCATCGGCGGCAGCGTGGCGACCACCGTCGGGTCGCCGAGGTAGAGCGCGCGGCGCAGTGCCGCCATGCCGTACGAGAGCGGGTTCAACGCCATCACCGCCGCCAGCCACGGGCTGGCGCCGCTGGCCGGGAAGAAGGCGCCGGACAGCATCCAGATCGGCAGCAGGATGAGGTTCATGATGGCGTGGAAGCCCTGCGTCGATTCCATCCGCCAGGCGATGATCAGGCCGAGGCAGGTGAGGCCGAAGGCGATCAGCGTCTGCACGCCGATGGTCGCCAGCACCGCGGCGATGGTGAGCGGCACGTGCACCAGCGGGGCGAAGACCAGGAACAAGGTGCCCTGCCCGACCGCCAGGGTCGTGCAGCCGAGCGCCTGGCCGAGCACGATGCTGGCGCGCGACACCGGCGCCACCAGCACGCCCTGCAGGAAGCCGGCCTGCCGATCCTCGACCACCGCGATGGTGGCGAAAATGGCGGTGAACAGCAGCACCAGCGCGATGACGCCGGGGTAGAAGTAGCCGGTGTAGGTCAGCGTCGCCGGCATGCCGGGCGGCCGGAAGGACGACTGCAGGCCGCCGCCGAGCAGCAGCCAGAACACCAGCGGCTGCGCAAAGGCGCCGACCAGGCGGCTGCGCTGGCGCACGAAGCGCACGATCTCGCGCCACCACAGGGTGCGCACCGCGCCCCACTGCACGCCGCCCGCCGCCGGCGCGGTGGTGCCGAGCGCCGGCCAGGCCGCTTCGTTGGGGAGATCGCTCACGCCGCCTCCGCCGTGGCGGCCCAGAAGCGCTCGCCGGTCAGTTGGATGAAGACGTCCTCCAGCGTCGGCTTGCCGAAGGTCACCGTGCGCACCTCGCCCGGGAACGCGTCGACCAGCGCGGCGAGGAACTCGTGGCCGCGCGGCCGCTCGGCGCGCAGCGTGCCGTCGACCAGCGCCATGTCGACGCCGAAGCGCTCGCGCACCCGCCCCTGCAATGCCGCCGCGTCGACCGCCTGCACCACCACCACGTCGCCGCCGACGCGCGCCTTGAGCGCGTCCGGCTCGCCGACGGTGAGCAGCTGCCCGGCGTGCATGATCGCGACGCGATCGCAGCGCTCGGCCTCTTCCAGGTAGTGGGTGGTCAGCACCACGGTGACGCCGTCGCGGGCGCGCAACTCGAGCAGCGTGCGCATGAAGTCGCGTCGCGCGGCGGGATCGAGCCCGGTCGTGGGCTCGTCGAGCAGCAGCAGGCGCGGCTGGTGCAGCAGGCCCTTGGCCAGCTCGACGCGCCGCTGCAAGCCGCCGGAGAGGGTCTCGACCCGATCGCGCAACCGATCGGCGATCGCCAGCCGCTCGCTCATCGCCGCCACCCGCGCCGCCAGGTCGGCGCCGTGCAGGCCGTAGAGGTGACCGTGGTGGAGCAGGTTCTCGCGCACGGTGAGCTTGCCGTCCACGCTGGGGCGCTGGAAGACGACGCCGAGCAGCCGCCGCACCGCGTCCGGCTCGGCGGCGAGGTCGTGCCCACCGACCCGCGCCGTGCCGCCGCTCGGCCGCACCAGGGTCGAGAGCAGCTTGAACAGCGTCGTCTTGCCGCTGCCATTGGGGCCGAGCAGACCGAACAGCTCGCCGCGCGCGACGCTGAACGAGATCCCGTCCAACGCCGTGCGGTCGCCGTACTGGTGGCGCAGCCCGTCCACCACGAGTGCGTTCGCCGACATGATCGTTGCAGCCTGCCACACGCCGTCGGCAAGTGACAGACAGGCGGCGGCAGCTGTCAGCTGTCAGCTATCAGCCTTCAGCTGACAGACTTCAGCTTTCAGCCAGACCTGGATTACCTGGCCCGATGAGACCCCTTCCTTCTCACCCCATCGCTCGCCACTCATCGCTCATCACTCGCTCGCCCCCTCCGGCTGACAGCTGATGGCTGGTGGCTGATAGCTGCCGCCATCCAAGCCTGCTACACGATGGCCCTTCATGCGCCGTGGACCGTCCGCGGCGGGCCGCACCAGGTGGCTCGCCCTCGCCGCCTGCCTGCTGATCGCCGCCTGCCGCCACGCCCCGGCGCCGCGCGCCCCCGGCACCGCCTCGGTGTTCGAGCAGGGCAGCTTCAAAGCGGTGCTGGTCAACGGCGGCGGCAACCGCGAGATGAACTTCCAGTCGCACCTGACGCACGTGCGCGACCTGGTGGCGCTGCTGCACGCCAATGGCGGCAGCGCCGCCGACCTGACCATCTTCAGCGGCGACGGCGCCGACCCGGCACCCGACCTGGCGACCCGCGCCCACATCGAAGACGACGCCGACAACGGCTTCTGGTTGGTGCCGCCGGGACTGCTGCGCGCGCTCAACCCGATCGAGTACATCGACTCCACGGTCGCCGGCTACACGCTGCAACCGGCGACGCACGAGGCGCTGCAGGCCTGGGTTGCCGACCAGGGGAAGACGCTCGGCGCCGGCGACACCCTGCTCTTCTACGTCACCGACCACGGCGAGCTGAACAAGGCCGATCCGACCAACAACAGCATCGTGTTGTGGAAGGAGAAGCTGACGGTGGTGCAGCTGCGCCAGCTCTTCGCGCAGCTCGACCCGCGGGTGCGCATCGTCATGCTGATGTCGCAGTGCTTCGGCGGCTCGTTCGCCAACGTCATCTTCCCCGGCGACGGCACGCTCACCGCCACCGGCAACGTCTGCGGCTACTTCGCATCCAGCGCCGACCGTCCCGCCTACGGCTGCTACCCGGAAAACCGCGGCGTCGATGCAGTCGGGCACTCGTACCACTTCTTCGAGGGGCTGGCGGCGCTCGGCCGCATGCCGGAGGCGCACCGCCGCGTCCTGGTCACCGACGACTCGCCCGACGTCCCCAACACCACCTCCGACTTCTACCTGCAGCAGCTGCTCGCCCAGCAGGCGAAGGCGGAGAACCGCTCGCCGACCGAGATCGCCGACGCGTACATCGCCGCCGCCTTCCGCGATCGCGCCCGCTGGGAGCCGGAGATCCGCCAGCTCGACCGCGTCGGGGCCACCTTCGGCATGTTCAGCCCGCGCTCGCTCGCCGAGCTCGACCAGCAGACCAACCTGCTGCCGCAGGTGAGCGAGCAGCTGCGCACCTACGCGCAGCGCTGGCGCGAAGCGCTGGAGGCGTTGAAGCTGCAGAACTTCCAGCGCTTCGTCGACGCCGACCCGACCTGGAAGGACCGCCTGCTGCCCGACGCCCTGAAGGACCTCGACGCCGCGCAGCGCAGCGCCTTGCTCGACGCGCTGGTGCCGGCACTGGAGCGCTTCACCGACGCCGACCGTGTCACCAAGGACCGCCTCGACACGCTGCGTGAGCGCGAGCGCGCCGCGGCGGCCGCCGCCTATCGCATGGAAGTGCGGCTCGGCGTCGTGCTGCGCCTGCGCGCCCTGCTCGACCAGATCGCCGGACGCGTCTACCTCGCCGAGCGCGGCACGCAGGTCGAGCGCCAGACCTACGCCGCCCTGGTCGGCTGCGAGGACGTCGCCTTCGTCGCCGAGCCCGAGTACGCCGCGGCGGCGGCGATGGACGCGCCGGCCCCCTTCCCGCCGCTGCAGGACGACCGCGAGGTCATGCAGCGCGTCATGCCGGCCTGGATGGGCATCCAGTTCAAGCCGCTCACCGAGGCGCAGCGCAAGAAGGAGGGACGCACGCCCGGAGCGGTGGCGGTGCTGGTCGTCTATCCGGGCTCGGCGGCGGAACGCGCCGGCCTGGAGGTCGGCGACGTCATCCTCGGTCCGCCCGGCGCGCCGTTCCAGGAGCCGCACCAGGTGCGCGAGTGGGTGATGCAGCGCGAGATCGGCGAGGCGGCGCCGATCGAGGTGGTGCACAACGGCAACCTGCGCACCGTGACGCTCCATCCCGAGCCCTACCCGATCAAGATGCCGGAGCTGCCGGGTCCGCCGAAGGTCGGCGACGCCGGTCCGCCGCTCAAGCTGGAGCCGTTCCGCGGCGACCCGCAGCTCGGGGCCGGCAAACCGCGCCTGCTGTTCTTCTGGGCGACGTGGTGTCTGCCGTGCAAGTTCTCGGTGCCGGAGGTGATGGCCTTCGCGCAGGCGCGCGGCGTCGAGGTGATCGCGATCACCGACGAGGACACCGCGACGCTGGAGAAGTTCTTCAAGGAGCGCCGCGAGCCGTTCCCGGCGACGGTCGCCATCGACGCCTACCGCAGCGCCTTCCAGGCCTACGGCGTCAGCGGCACGCCGACCTTCGTGCTGCTCGGCGCCAACGGCAAGGTCGAGTACTACCGCTCCGGGTACAGCCTGGAGAAGGGCCTCGACATCCCGGGCTGGAAGTACTCGCGGCCACCGGCGTCGCCGACACCGGTCCCCTGAGAACACTCACCACCACGACACAACGACACCACGACACAACGAGACTGCTGTTGTGCCGTGGTGTCGTTGTGGTGAAGAAATCTCACTTCGCTTTGAACTGCGACGTCGTATTGCGGCTCGCCGTCGCGAAGACGCTCTGCCAGCAGCGGCCGTTGTCGCCGTTGACCAGCTGCACGGTGACCGGCAACGCAAGCGGCAGGTCGTCGATCGGGTCGGGCAGATCGATGCCGCGCCCCTTGAGCAGCGCCTTCGACTTGCCGTCGGCGCCGCCCTTGAGGCTGATCTTCTGCGCGCCGCCCGGCGCGCCGCTGGGGTCGAAATAGCGCCAGCCCTTGCTGCCGAGCGGCGCCCACTTGCTGCTGCTCGCCGGCACCTGCAGCTCGCCGACCAGCACCCCGCCGGCGTAGAGGCAGAGCGAATAGTCCGCCGCCGCGGTCGGGTCGCCGAACTGGGCCTGCGTCGTCGCCGCGCCCTTCAGCCACTTCCAGGTCAGCGTGTCGCGCGCGCTGTCGCTGCTGTTCTTGATCAACAGCGCGCCGCGCGCCGCGCCGCCACACGTCCCCTGCGGCGCCGGCGGGCAGAGCCCGGTGCAGCTGTCGGTGCCCTCGTCGCAGGCGCCGACGCAAGGCGGCGAGCCGGCGCCGCAGCTGCCCGAATGGCAGGTCTCGCCGCCGTTGCAAAAGGCGCCGTCGCCGCACGACGTCCCGTCCGCGGCGTGCGCGTCGGTCGGACAGGTGGTGGCGACGCCGTCGCAGCTCTCGGCGACGTCGCAGGCGCCGGTCGCGGCGCGGCACGGGCTGCCGGCGCTCTTCACCTGGTCGGGTGGGCAGAACGGGCTGCTGCCGTCGCACAGCTCGTCGAGGTCGCAGAGCTGCCCGGCGCTCGCCGCGCGACACACCACCGTCGGCGCCGCAAAGCCGTCCGCCGGGCAGGCGCCGCTGACCCCGTCGCAGTACTCGGTGACGTCGCACTGCAGGCCGGCAGCGCGGCACGGCATGCCGCCGCTGGCCGGCGTGCAGTTGAGCGAGCAGCAGGAGCCCGGCTGGCCGTTGCCGGCGCCGGCGTCGCAGGCTTCGCTGAAGCCGGGGCCGCTGTCGACCACGCCGTTGCCGCACAGCGAGACCAGCGTGACGGTGACGAAGTGGCCGTCGTCCACCTGCGCGCGCGCCGGGCTGCCGGGATAGTCGGCGGCGGTCTCGGTGTTGTCGTCGGACGTGCCGCCGAGGCGAATGGCCGCTTCGTCGCCGCTGCCCGGCGAATAGGCCTGTTGTGACCAGGTGAAGGTCAGCGTGTGCGCCACCGGCGCACCGTTGCTCACCGCGGTGATGGTTGCGGTGCTGGTCTGGTCGAACGGCACGCTGATCGGATCGAAGACGAGCGGGATGTCGTCGGCGCGCCCGGGATCGGCGAGATTGAGCGTACCGCCGCTCAGCGTGCCGCCGGTGAAGGCGCCGGTGAGCGCGGTCATGTCGGCGTAGTGCCCCGACGCGAGGATGTTGTCCTCGACCAGGTGCAGGTCGCCCTTGCGCCGTCCGGCGACGATCAGCCGATAGGCGCCCGGGGCGTTGACGGTGAAGGTGAGCGTGTAGTCCGAATTCAACGTCTCCCAGCGCGGATCGCCGAAGAGGCCGGAGTCGGCGCTCGCCAAGCCAGAGTAGCGGCTGGTGAAGGCGGTGGCGGTGGCAGCGATGACCTGCACCGCGCTCTCGCGCTCGTAGCTGGGGTTGGCGGTGGAGATCTCGTTGGCGCTGTTGCCGGCGTTCTTCGCCGCGACCACTCCAGTGATCGTCTGCGCCCGGGCAACGCCACCAGCGAGCAGCACTGCGACCCCTGCGGCGACGGCGCGGTGCACGCGGCGGCGCGAATCGGATGCGGTCATCGTCCCCCCTGGCACCACCGACCCCGGGCGGGGCCCCACTCGGCGGCGTCGATCCCGAACTGGTGAGCTACCCTGTTCGCTCTAACACCGGCAGATTCGCCCGTGTCAAGACAGATCGCGGCACTGTCGCCGCGCTAGCGCGCACCGGCGCGCGCCGTCTGCTACGCCGCGGCGCGGCAGCGGCCCTCGTCGGGCTGGCGCGCCGACAGGCTGGGAAGATCCCCTTCGCAGCGGTGCCCGCAGGCTTCGCAGTGCCACGCGAAGTAGCCCTGATGTGTCATGCGCGCGCCGCAGTGTGGACAGGTCATCCGTCGCCTCCGCTGTCCTTCCATCCGAGCAATTGCGATGCCCGAATTGCAATCGAATTCCCGGCAACGGCTGCGCCGCACAGGGCGGCGGCACGAACGTACCGCTGAGCGCAGATTCAGCTGCGCACGTGTAAAGCCTACGCGCATCAGCCGTCGTAGGACGGCAGGCGGTCGTGGACCTCGCGCAGCAGCGGCGCCACCGCGTCCTTCGGCGACAGCAGCGGCTCGCGCTCCGGCCAGGCGATGGCCAGATCCGGATCGCTCCAGCGCACCGCCACTTCGAGCTGCGGATTCCACAGGGCGGTGCATTTGTACTCGACCTCGGCGGGTCCGTCGGTGACGCAGAAGCCGTGCAGGAAGCCGGGCGGCACCCAGAGTTGATGCAGGGTATCGGCGTTGAGCGGCACGCCGACCCAGCGTCCGAAGCGCGGCGAGCCGCGCCGCACGTCGACCGCGACGTCCCAGATGGCGCCGCGCACGCAGCGCACCAGCTTGCCCATCGGCGGCCCCAGTTGGACGTGCAGGCCGCGCAACGTGCGCGGGCTCGAGCCGGAGTGGTTGTCCTGCACGAACGGCAGGGGGATGCCGGCCGCGCGATAGCGCTCGGCGTGGTGCACCTCGACGAAGAAGCCGCGCCCGTCGCGATGGATGACCGGCTCGATCACCACCACGCCAGGCAGCTCGGTCTGCCGCACCTGCATCGGCTACTCGAACCCGGGCTCGAGCACGCGCAGCAGGTACTGCCCATAGCCGCTGTTGCGCATCGGCGCCGCCAGCCGCTCCACGTCGGCGCGGCCGATGTAGCCCATGCGCAGCGCGATCTCCTCCAGGCAGGCGACCTTCAACCCCTGTCGTTCCTCGATCGCCTGGATGAAGTTGGACGCCTGCAGCAGCGCTTCGTGCGTGCCGGTGTCGAGCCAGGCGATGCCGCGGCCGAGCTTCTCGACATGCAGGTCGCCGCTGCGCAGGTAGGCGATGTTGACGTCGGTGATCTCCAGCTCGCCGCGCGGCGAGGGCTTGAGCGCGCGCGCGATCTCGACGACCCGCGCATCGTAGAAGTACAGGCCGGTGACCGCCCACGGCGAGCGCGGCGTGCGCGGCTTCTCCTCCAACGCCACCGCCTGGCCGGACTCGTCGAACTCGACGACGCCGTAGCGTTCCGGATCGCGCACCCAGTAGCCGAACACGGTGGCGCCGCGGTCGCGCGCCGCGGCGCGGCGCAGCGTCTCGGTGAAGCCGTGGCCGTAGAAGATGTTGTCGCCGAGCGCCAGCGTCACCGGATCGCCGCCGATGAACTCGGCGCCGATCAGGAACGCCTGCGCCAGCCCGTCGGGGCTCGGCTGCACGGCGTACTCGATGCGCAGCCCGATCTGGCTGCCGTCGCCGAGCAGACGCTGAAAGCCGTCCTGCTCGTGCGGCGTGGTGATGACCAGCACCTGCCGGATCCCCGCCAGCATCAGCGTGGAGAGCGGATAGTAGATCATCGGCTTGTCGTAGATCGGCATCAGCTGCTTGCTGACGGCGCGCGTCAACGGATGCAGCCGCGACCCCGACCCGCCGGCGAGGATGATGCCCTTGCGCATGCGAACCCCTGAATCCCCCTGTCGTTTCTACGCAGAACCGCGCGCGCCGGGCAATGCGGTTCAGGCCGCGCCGACGGTGCCGAGGCGCTCGCGCCCGTAGCGGCCGGATTGCACCGTGCCGCACCACGCGCGGTTGGCGAGATACCAGGCGACGGTGGCGTGCATGCCGCGCTCGAAGTCGTAGCGCGGCGCCCAGCCGAGCTCGCGGCGGATCAGACTGGCGTCGATCGCGTAGCGCCGGTCGTGGCCAGGTCGATCGGTGACGAAGGTCTTGAGGTCGGCATAGGCGCGCAGCCCTTTGGCGCGCAGCGCGGCGTTGTCGGCGGGCGGGGCCAGCTCGGTGAGGATGGCGCACAGGCGGTCGACCAGTTCGAGGTTGCTGCGCTCGTTCTCGCCGCCGATGTTGTACTTCGACCCGATCGCGCCGCGGCGCAGCACCAGCAGGATGCCGGCGCAGTGGTCCTCGACGTAGAGCCAGTCGCGCACGTTGCCGCCGTCGCCGTAGATCGGCAGCGCGATGCCCTCCAGGGCGTTGAGCGTCATCAGCGGGATCAGCTTCTCGGGAAACTGGTACGGCCCGTAGTTGTTCGAGCAGTTGGTCAGCAGGGTCGGTACCGCGAAGGTCTCGTGGTAGGCGCGCACCAGGTGGTCGGCGCTGGCCTTCGAGGCGGCGTACGGCGAGTTCGGCGCGTAGGGCGTCGTCTCGCTGAACTGGCCGGTCTCGCCGAGGCTGCCGTACACCTCGTCGGTCGAGACATGCAGGAAGCGGAAGCGCTCACGCGCCGCCGGACGTTCGGCCAGGTAGGCGCGCGCCGCGTCGAGCAGCTCGAAGGTGCCGACGATGTTGGTCTCGATGAAGGCGCGTGGCCCGTCGATCGAGCGGTCGACGTGGCTCTCGGCGGCGAAGTTCACCACCCAGGTGGGCTGGTGCTCGCGGTAGAGGCGGTCGACCAGGGTACGGTCGACGATATCGCCGTGCACGAAGGCGTAGCGCGGATGCGCGGCGACATCGGCCAGGGTCGCCAGGTTGCCCGCGTAGGTCAGCTTGTCGAGCACCACGACGCGCGCCTCGGTCTCGGCCAGCGCCAGGCGGACGAAGTTCGAACCGATGAAGCCGGCGCCGCCGGTGACCAGAATCGTATCCATGCCTCGTGCCCCCTGCCCTGGCACTCATTCACGCCGGCTGGTGCGCCGGACGCAAGAGGTCGTTGATCGTCTTCACCGGTGTGAACGCCGACTCCGGGATCTCGACGAAGCGGGTCAACCAGCGCGCCATGCCGCCGTTCCACAGCCCCGGTCGCTCCAGCGCCTTGAGCTCGCGGCCGTCCTTCGATTTGCGCGCGATGAACACCGCCGACGGATCGACGAAGCGGCGCAGGTCGTACGGGCGTCCGTGCCGATCGCGCACGGCGCAGGCGAGGAAGACCGGGTTGAAGTGCGTGGCGCGCTCGAACACGGCGCGCTGATCGGGGTCGCCGAGCGCCACCTGCGCCGACTCGACGATCTGCGGACTGACGCTGCCGTCGGAGTCGCGCACCCAGAACGGGCCGCCGCCCGGCTCGCCGGTGTTGCGCACCACGCCGCAGACGCGCAGCGGGCGGTCGAGCGCCGCGATCACCGCCGCCCGGTCGGCGCGCGGCGGCAACCGCAGCCCGAAGCGCGCCGCGGCATAGTCGCGGGCCGCGGCGAGCGCCGCTGCGCCGTCGCCGGCCAACGCCTCCAGATGCCCCGCCACTTCGCGCTGCAGCACCGCCAGGTGGCCGACCTCGACCTGCATTGCCTCGAGTGCCGCGGCGCGGCGATGATCGGGCTGCACGTTGTCGATGTTCTTGACGAAGACCAGGTCGCCGCCGAGCTCGTTGAGGTTCTCGATCAGCGCCCCGTGGCCGCCGGGGCGGAACAGCAGCCGGCCATCCGGCTCGCGGAACGGGCGATTGTCGGCGCCGACCGCGATGGTGTCGGTCGAGCGCTTCTGGGTCGAGAAGCCGACCGCGAAGCGCGCCTCCAGGCGCCGCTCGTACTGCGCCCGCACGCGCGCCAGCAGCTCGCTGAACCCGGCCTGATGCTCGGGCGAGACCGTCAGGTGCAGGCGGGCGGTGCCGCCGGCATCGCGCGTCAGCCCGGCGGCTTCGACCAGATGTTCCTCGAAGGCGGTGCGCGGACCGTCGGGATAGGCGTGGAACAGCAACAGGCCCTTGGGCTGCGCGGCATAGTCGAGCCCGCTGGGGGTGAGCAGCGCGTCGAGCAGCGGCGCCAGGTCGTCGCCGTGCAGGGCCGACCCGAGCCGCGCCGCCAGCGCGGGGAAAAGGCGAAGCGCTCGACCTGGCCGGCAAATTCGAGCGTCTCGCGCGCCGCGCCGTCGCCCGCGGCGGCGCGGTGCGCGAGCGTGGTGCGCGCGACCGGCCCCTCGCCGCGCGTCGCCAGCAGCGCCTGGAACATGCGGCTGGCGGCGCCCGACGCCGGGGTGAACTTGCTCACCCGGCCAGCGCCGGCGGCGTCGCGGTACGCGGCAAGCGCGCTGGCGCGCTCGCCGGCGTCGAGCAGGCAGACGCCGTCGCCGGGCGTGCAGGCGCGATCGAGCCGGGTCGGCGCCGGCGGATCGGCGAACAGGGCAACCTGGCGCTCGACCTCGTCGACCGGGATCTCCAGCTGGGCGAGCTGGGCGCGGTCGGCGGGGCTGAAATCGGAATTCGTCGGGTCCACGGCGTTCGGCCAGGTGTAGCCGAGCCCCCCGTGGAAGAGAATAGCGCGGCGCCGGCGCGGCCGCCCGCGCCGCTCAGTGCGCGCGCTCGCGCTGCAGCGCGTCGCGCACCAGCTCGTACTGCGCCTCCAGCTCACGCTGGTAGCGCTCGGCGTCGACGCGCGGGCCGGTGCCGGCGCGCCCCATCGCCTCCAGCTTGGCGCACAGGTCGGCCATGTGTGTCGCGCCGAGGCTGCCGCAGCTGCCCTTGAGGCTGTGCGCCCAGGAGCCCATGGCGCTCCAATCCTCGCGGGCGATGGCCTCGCGCAGGCTGCCGAGGCGCGTCGGCGCGTCCTCGAGGAACAGGTCGATCAGCTCGGCGAGCAGATCCTCCTCGCCGTCCTCCTGCAGACTGCGCAGGGCCTCGAGTGCGTTCATGTCGAGCACGTCCATAGCGCTCCTCGCGTCCGTTCTGCGTCGCATCACGCAGCATTCCTCATGCCAGCGCATCTGCGTGGTGCGGGCGGTGACGCACGGCGCCGGGCGGCGGCGCTGCGACGTCAGGCGAGCGGCTGCGCGTTGTCGCCTGGCGAGACGGTGACGTGCTCATGCCGCTCCCGGGCGCGGCTCGAACAGCCGCAGGCCGCGCATGCGGGTGCGCTGCAGGCGCTCGAGAAAGACATCGCGCGGCACCAGGCGGGCACCGAGCCGCGCCATGTGCGGGGTGAGCGTCTGCACGTCGATCCAGTCGAGGCCGCGACTGCGCAGGTGACCGATCAGGTGGAGTATGCAGAGCTTCGAGGCGTTGGGCGCGCGATAGAACATGCTCTCCGCGGCGAACGCGCCATCGACGTCGACGCCGTAGGCGCCGCCGACCAGGCGGTCGCTCTCGTCCCAGGCCTCGACGCTGTGCGCCATCCCCATGTCGTGCAGCCGGCAGTAGGCGTTGATCACCGCCGGGGTGATCCAGGTGCCGTGCTGGCCGGGGCGCGGCGTGTCGGCGCAGCCGCGAATGACCGAGGCGAAGGCGTGGTCGAGGGTGAAGCGCAGGCGCGACAGACGTCGCGCGCGCAGCAGGCTGCGTGGCAGGTGCAGGTCGGTGAAATCGAGCAGGCCGCGCTCGGCCGGACAAAACCACAGCAGCGGCAGCTTCTCGACCGGCCACGGGAAGATGCCCTGCCGGTAGGCGGCGAGCACCGACTCGGGGTGCAGGTCGCCGCCGATCGCGACGATGCCCTCGGGGCTGGCCGTGCGCGGATCCGGGAACTGGATGACCCCCATGGCAATCGCCTGGTCCAATGTGATCGCGCTTCGGCGTTTTGCGCAAGATGGGAAAACGTCGCCAGCGCCGCGCGGCGTTGACGGCGTGATTTGCGGCGCGGCATAGACCCGCCCGATGGCCGATATGCAGGAGACCTTCGGCGGCGACTTCATGTCGCCGGTCGTCGATCCGTACAGCACCTACGCGCGGCTGCGTGTCGAGGAGCCGGTCAAGGCGCTGCAGCTGTTCAGCGGACCGGGCTACGTCGTCACCCGCCACGCGGACGTGCGCGCCGTCGCGACCAATCCGACCCTGTACTCCTCGCACTCGAACGCCAACGGCATCGGCCTGGTGATGGGGCGCACCATCCTGGAGATGGACGGCGCCGAGCACGGCAAGCACCGCGGGCTGATCGCCCCGGCCTTCGTGCCCAGGGCGCTGCGCACCGACCTGCCGGAGCTGCTCGACACCATCTGCCACGAGCAGATCGACTCCTTCGCCGGCGCCGGTGGCGCCGACCTGGTGGCGCAGTTCACCGCCACGATCCCAATCCGCGTCATCGCGCACGTGATCGGCATCCCGATGCACGACTATCCGATCTTCCACGCCTGGGGCCTCGACATCATCGGCTTCACCGACGATCCACCGCGCGGCTTCGCGGCGGCGCAGCAGCTGGTCGAGTTCCTGCGCCCGCTGTTGGCGGCGCGGCGCGCCGAGCCGCGCGAGGACCTGATCAGCCGCCTGGCGCATGCCGAGATCGACGGCGAGCGGCTCACCGACGAGGAGATCTTCTGCTTCCTGCGCCTGCTGTTGCCGGCCGGCGCGGAGACCACCTTCCGATTGATCGGCAACACCTTGTTCGCGCTCCTCACTCATCCCGAGGCGCTCGCCGCGGTGCGCGCCGACCGCGCGCAGCTCGACTGGGCGATCGAGGAGTCGCTGCGCTGGGAGTCGCCGGTCCAGTACGCCTCGCGCGAGACCACGGCGGCGACCACACTCGGCGGCACCCCGCTGCCGGAGGGCGCGCAGATCCTGCTCGCGCTCGGCTCCGCCAACCGCGACGAGTCGGTCTTCCCCGACGCGGCGCGCTTCCAGCTCGCGCGCCGTCCCGAGGATCACTTCGCCTTCGGCTTCGGCCGCCACTTCTGCGCCGGCTCGCACCTGGCCCGGCTGGAGGCGCGCAGCGCCATCTCCGCGCTGCTCGACCGCTTCCCCGCCCTGCGCGTCGCGCCCGGCGCGGCGCCGCAGGTGGTGGGGTTGGCCTTCCGCTCGCCACCCGCGCTGCCGGTGGTGTTCTAGCCCGTCTTGTCGCTGCCGGAGGCGTCCGGTAGCGTCCGGGCGATGAGCCCGCATCCTCTCGACCAGCGCCGCACGCGCTCCATTCGCGTCGGGCAGACGCACATCGGCGGCAGCGCGCCGGTGGTGGTGCAGAGCATGTGCGCCACCAAGACGCGCGACATCGACGCCACCGTCGCGCAGTGCGAGCAGCTGCGCCGCGCCGGCGCCGGCGTCGTGCGCATCGCGGTCGACAACGAGAAGGACGTCGCGGCGGTGAAGGAAATCCGCCGGCAGACCAGCGCGACGCTGTCGGTGGACCTGCAGGAGAACTACCGGCTGGCGGCCTCGGTGGCGCCGCACGTCGACAAGATGCGCTACAACCCCGGCCACCTGCACCACATCGAGCGCGACAAGTCGGTCCCCGACAAGGTCGCCTGGCTGGCGGCGATCGCCAAGGATCAGGACGTGGCCATCCGCATCGGCGTCAACTGCGGCTCGGTGGCGCCCGACTTCCTTGAACGCTACCCCGGCGATCAGCTGGAAGCCCTGGTGCAATCGGCGCTGTGGCACTGTCAGATGATGGAGGACCTCGGCTTCGACCGCTTCGTCGTGTCGATGAAGGACTCCGACCCCGAGAAGGTGCTGGCCGCCAACCGCCGCTTCTCCGCCGCGCGACCGGACGTGCCCATCCACCTCGGCGTCACCGAGGCCGGCCTGCCGCCGCAGGGCGTGATCAAGACCCGCCTGGCCTTCGAGAAGCTGCTGGCGCAGGGCATCGGCGACACCATCCGCGCCTCGCTGACGCTGCCCAACGAGCGCAAGCACGAGGAGATCGAGGTCGGCTTCGCCATCCTCGACGACGTGCGCCACGGCCGCTTCATCTCGGTGCCCGACTTCGGCCAGGGGCTGAACATCATCTCCTGTCCGAGCTGCTCGCGGGTCGAGAACGACGCCTTCGTGCAGCTCGCCGAGCAGGTGCGCGACCTCACCACCTACGCCAGCCGGCACCGCATCACCATCGCGGTGATGGGCTGCCGGGTGAACGGGCCGGGCGAGACCGACGACGCTGACCTCGGCCTGTGGTGCGGGCCGTCGACCGTGACGTTGAAGCGCAAGGACGAGAAGGTCGGCGCCTTCGGCTACGCCGAGGTGCTGCCGCGCCTGAAGGCCGAGCTCGACGCGCTGATCGCGGCGCGCCCGGCGTGACGCACTGCGCCTTGCCTCTCGCGCGCCGCTCGGCATAGAGCAGCCGCCACCGACCATGTCGACCCCGCGCCCGCCCAAGATGATGATCGGCTTCGTCGTGCGGCGCTGCGCCGTCGAGCTCGGTCGCATGCCGACGGCGCACGAGTTCGCCGCCTGGGCGAATGCCGGCGACGCGCGGCCGGCGCACGTCTTCGGCCGGCCGATCAGCATCGCCGAAGCGCAGTTGATCCTGCGCCATCAGGCCCGCCTGGTCAGCGCGCGCAGCGCCAGCGCCGAGGAGGCGTGGATCGACGGCGAGGCCGAGGCGCTGGTCGGCGCCACGCCCGGGCCCAACGTCGTCCGCCTCGCCGACGTGCGCGCGCGGCGCACCGGCCGCTGAGGCGGGCGTGCACGTCGAGCATCTCGACGCGGCATTGGTGCGCGCCGTGCGCGAGCGCATCGCGGCGGCGCGCCGGCGCGCCAGCGAGGCGCAACCGGAGGCGCGCGGCGACGCCGACGAGCCGTACTACTGGCAGACGGTGTTCGAGGCCAACGCCGTCGCCGTGCTGGCCGCGCTGCCGCGCGTGCGCCTCGCTCCGGGCCACGTCGTCCGCTACCGCTTCTACGGCCGCCGCGGCTCCGATCTGCTGGTGCGGCCCTTCGTCACGCGCGCCGGCGCCGACCCGTCCACCATCCTCAAGCTGCTCGACTGGCACACCCCGCCCGACGCGACGACGCCGAGCGGTGCGGCGACCCAGGACGTCGATCTGCTCTACCGCCACTTCACCTTCGAACCGACCGCCGCAGGCGTGTTCGAGTACTGGCTGGCGATGCAGGAGCTGTGGGCGAGCCAGGGCTGGATCCACTCCACCGTACTCGCCGACGCCGCCGAGCTGGCGGCGCTCACCGGCCAGCCCGACTGGCGCGTCGACCGCCCGGTCGAGCGGGTCGAACCCGCCGTCATCCGCGGCCTCGGCGACGGCCAGCAGCTCGCGGTCCTGGTGCACTGCCCGCTGCAGCGCCACGCGGTCACCTTCCACCGCGTGCGCATCGCCGCCGACCACTCGATCGAGTTCGCCGAGTCGCTGCTGGTGGCGCTCGGGCCGCGCGGATTGTTGAGCTGAGCGCGCCGCCGGCGCGCCCAGCTCCCGCCTGGTCAGCTCTTCTTGCGGGTCGCCAGCAGCGCGGCGACCACCACCGCGACGCCGATCAGGCCGATCCACAGCCACGCGGTGCCTCCGCCGCTGGCGGCCGGCGGCGCTGCCGCGGCGGGCTTGTCGGCGGCGGCGGCGGGCGCCGCGCCGCCGCCGAGGCAGAGCTGCGGCGGGACGCCGGTGGTCGCCTGCGCGTTGCCGTTCGGATCGCTGGCGCCCATGCGATCGAGCTTCACGCTGCAGCACTCGGTCTGCTTGGTGATCTCGAAGTCGCAGCAGTAGAGCGCGCCGTCGCGGATCGGGTCGACGTTGTCGAGCGCGAAGACCAGCGCGCGGTAGGTGTTCTGCAGACTCGGCGGCACGTTGCCGTGCAACGGCTTCTTCGAGTCCGGCACCGCGGCGCAGCTGTCCTTCTTGAGATTCGCGCAGGAGCCGTCCCAGACGAGATCGTTCTGCGTGCCGGCGACCTTCTGGCCGGTGGAGTCGAGCCCGACGCAGACGCGCACCGCGCCGCCATCGCTGTTGGTCGCTTCCATGGTCAGGTTGACGGCGGCGGCCGGCGCCGCCGCGACGGCGACGGCGAGCAACGCAAGCAGCGAGCGAAGATTGATCGACATGACAGCTCCTCTGGGGCTGGGATCAGTGATCGGAGGGATCGCGACGCGAGCGGCGCCGCGCGCGCCGCACGGCGCCGGCGAGCAGCGCGGCGATGACGAGTGCAGGCCACGGCGCGCCGCCGCTGCCGCCCACCTGGCAGCCGAACCAGCCGCCGCCGGGCTTGGATTCGCCGCCGCTCGCCGCGTCGGCCGCGCGCGGCGGAAGGGCGGGCGGCGTCACGCGGCGATGGGCGGTCGGCGAACCCTGCGCCGCGGCG
>JANRJF010000490.1:0-11391 GCA_033764095.1 Deltaproteobacteria bacterium
GGCGCGGGCGCGGCGCCATTCGCCGCCGCGCCGCGCGATGCCGCGCCGCCCGCCGCCGCGGCATCGCCCGCCGAACGCACGGCGAGGCCGTCGCCGCCCGGCGCCGGCGACCAATCCGACCGGCGCTGCCAGGCGACCAACGCCACCACCAGTGCCACCGCGATCGCGGCGATTCCCGCGCTCTTCATCTCTCCCGCGTGCTCCCGCGAGCACGAGCCTGGGGGAGGCCGGAGGGGGTGTCAAGATCGCCCGGCCGGATCGCCGACGATCGCGCCGAGCCGCTGCAGCTCCCACATCCACACCCAGCGGCCGCGCACGAACAGGAAGGCGCCGGCGGCGCGCTGGTGCTCGGGGCCGGACACATCGATGGTCACGCCGTAGACCGGCACCGCAGCGGGCAGCTCCTCGATCGATCGGCTCAGCACGATGTCGGCGCTGGCGCGCAGGTCGGTGCCGGTGACGGTGCCGATCGGCTGTGCGGCGCGGAAGTGCTCGGCGTGCTGCGGCGCGGCGCCCAGCAGCTGCTCGCGCTCCGGCCCCCACACCGCCCATACCGCGTCGACATGAGCGGGCAGCAGCGCCGCCACGTCGTCGCGCGTCACCGCCAGCGCGTCCATGGCGCGGCGGTTCTCCGCCGCGTCGGTCGAGGCCATGCCGGCGTAGTAGCCGCGCACCGCCGCCTCCAGGCCGGCGCTTGGATCGGCCGGCGCGCTGCGACAGGCGAACAGGATCAAGAGAGCGATGAGCGACGAGCGATGAGCGATGAGTCGGACGCGCCTCATCGCTCGCCGCTCATCGCTCATCGCTGATGCCGTTACTGTTCGATGCAGTAGATGCGCTCCGCCGGCGTGCTGCACAGCCCCGTGGCGCCGTCGGTCCAGTTTCCGTTGGTGGCGTTGGCGTCGCCCTTCGAGCCCTGCACCAGGCCGCTGCTCGAGTTCCAGCCCGGCGAGCCGCCGTTGTTGGAGCAGTTCATCGGGCAGTTCGAGAACGCCGGACACGGGCCGGAGCCGGGCGACAGGTAGGTCTCGTTGTCGCAGGTGCCGGCGGTGGTGACGAAGGTCCAGGGCAGGAACGGAGAACCGATCGTCGCGCCGCTCTCGGTCAGGTTGATCGGGTTGTTGATCGCCCCGTCGGTCAGGTCGGCCCAGTTGTTGGCGATCAGCGCGCCGTCGGTGCGCTTGTACGGCACGCTGGCATGCAGGCTGCGCGTCGCCGGCGAGTTCACGCCGTCGCACAGCCAGGCCTGGTAGTTGCCGACCAGGCCGGCCGACGTCTTGCGCGCCTGGCAGATCGCGTCGGCGCCGGCGAGGCCGCCGAGGTTGCCGCCGCTGCTCGAGCTGGTGACGAACATCAGGCACTGGCCGCGCACCGTGCACGAGCAGGTCGGGCAGGAGCCGCCGCAGTCGACGCCGAGCTCGCTGCCGTTCTGCACGCCGTCGCTGCAGGTCGGCGCCTGGCAGACGTTGCCGGTGCAGACGCCGCTCTGGCAGTCGATGCTGCTGGTGCAGCCGCCGCCGGTGCCGCAGTCGGCCGGGCACGGACCGCCGCAGTCGATGTCGGTCTCGCCGTTGTTCTCGACCCCGTCGCTACACGTCGGCGGCTGACAGATGTTGCCGCTGCAGACGCCGCTGACGCAGTCACCGCCGTTTCCGCAGGTGCCGCCGTCGATGCAGTTGGCCGGGCACGAGCCGCCGCAGTCGACGTCGCTCTCGCTGCCGTTCTTGACGAAGTCGTTGCACGACGGCGCCTGACAGATGTTGCCGCTGCACACGCCGCTCTGGCAGTCGGCGTTGTTGTTGCAGCCGCCGCCGGTGCCGCAGTCGGCCGGACAGGAGCCGCCGCAGTCGACCCCGGTCTCGCTGCCGTTCTTCACGCCATCCGAGCACGACGGCACCTGGCAGATGCTGCCGCTGCAGACGCCGCTGATGCAGTCGCCGCCGTTGGCGCAACCCCCGCCGTTGGCGCAGTTGGCCGGGCAGCTGCCGCCGCAGTCGACATCGGTCTCGCTGCCGTTCTTCACCCCGTCGCTGCACGACGGCGCCTGGCAGAGGTTGCCGCTGCACACGCCGCTGATGCAGTCGGCGCCGCTGTTGCAGCCGCCGCCGGTGCCGCAGTCGGCCGGGCAGCTGCCGCCGCAGTCGACGCCGGTCTCGCTGCCGTTCTTCACCCCGTCGCTGCACGAGGTCGCCTGGCAGATGTTGCCGACGCACACGCCGCTGATGCAGTCGCCGCCGTTGGCGCAGCCGCCACCGTTGGCGCAGTTCGCCGGGCACGTGCCGCCGCAGTCGACGTCGGTCTCGCTGCCGTTCTGCACCCCGTCGCTGCACGACGGCGCCTGGCAGAGGTTGCCGCTGCACACGCCGCTCTGGCAGTCGCCGCCGTTGTTGCAGCCACCGCCGGTGCTGCAGTCGCCCGGGCAGCTGCCGCCGCAGTCGACGTCGGTCTCGCTGCCATTCTGCACGCCGTCGCTGCACGACGGCACCTGGCAGACACTGCCGCTGCACACCCCGCTGATGCAGTCGCCGGCGCTGGCACAGCCGCTGCCGTTGGCGCAGTCGGCCGGGCAACTGCCGCCGCAGTCGACGTCGGTCTCGCTGCCGTTCTGCACCGAGTCGGTGCACAACGGCGCCTGGCAGACGCTGCCGCTGCACACGCCGCTCTGGCAGTCGGCCGGGATCGCGCAACCGTCGCCGTCGGCACACGCGGCGGTGCACGAGCCGCCGCAGTCGACGTCGGTCTCGTCGCCGTTCTGCAGGCCGTCGTTGCAGTCCACCGGGCAGGCGATCGGCACGCCGCCGGTGAGCTTGAGGCGATAGCCGGTCGGCCGCACGTAGTGCTGTACGCTGCTGCCGTCGCCGACCGCGTAGCGCGAGCAGAAGCGGAACGACGAGCCCTCGCTGCCGTTCTGCACCGACAGGATGGTGATCACGCCGCCGGCGCCCGGCGGCGTCGAGAGATCGAGCCCGCCGAGGCCGCGTGCCACCACCTTGGCGATCTTGCCCGACTTCACCGTGCCGATCTTCACCTCGGTCGGCCCGCCGGGCGCGGCGACGTTCTTGAACTTCGCCACCGTCGCCGTCTTCTTGAACCACGGCGACGGCAGCGCGACGACGCCGACGTTGGACGGCGCGTCGACGTAGTAGACCTGCAGCGCGCCGCTCATCTGGAACGCCGCGATCCCGCTGCCGCCGCCGATGGCGATGCCGCTGCCCTTCTGCACCGAGGTCAGCTTGGCGCTGCCGGAGCCGAGGTTGACGCTGAGCAGCGCCTTCGAGCCCTCGACCGGGACGTCGGTCGCCCCCGCCGCCGTCGCGGCGATTGCGATGAGCAGAACGATCGCCGCGACGCGGCCGGCCAAGCGCGCTCGGAACAGATGCATGCGTCCCCCCTGGTCGCGCAGCCCAGACCGCGCGCTCCCCGATGCCGGCTAGCTAACAAACGCGTGTTTGGCTTTGCAAGAATCAAGTGAGCGCGTGGCGGCGGCAACCGATCAGCCACGGATTACACGGAGATGTTTCAGGATTTCACGGATGAAGCGGTGGAATCAGTCTGACTTTGGCTTGGGTAGGCGGCCCAACTGGGCGGTTCTCAAAAATTGGGTGAGATGAATTCCATCGCTTCATCCGTGAAATCCTAAAATGTCTTCGTGTAATCCGTGGCCGTGGCCGTGCACTGTGCGACGGCACGCCGGTCACGGATGGACGCGTTCCCACGCCGGCACCCGCTCCCCCTCGAACAACGCCACGTCGCTCCAGGGCTCGCCGGCGGGGGTGGTCGCCGCGACGCGCAGCGCGTCGCCTGGCTGAACGTCGAGCGTCAGCTCGTAGGGCGGACCCGCCGCCGCTTCGCTGCGACCGCGCGGGGTCTGCACCGAGAACGGACCGCTGGCGCGCAACACGACCGCGGTCGGCGGGCCATCCCAGGTGCCGTCCCATTGGTGCTGCACCGGCGCGCTGCAGGCGAGCTCGGCGAAGCCCATGTTCATCTGGTGCAGCGCCGGCACCTGCGCGCGGCGTTCCTGGTCGCCGCAGCGCAGCGTGTAGCGCCAGCCGTACGCGCGCAGGCGCGACCAGTCGCCGGGCGCGAAGCGCGCCGTGAACGAGTCGCCGAAGACGTGCACCTGATCGGCGCCGGCCAGCTGCTCGTAGAGCGGGCGCAGCGGCGCCGCGGCGGCGGCGAAGGCGTAGAGGCCGCCTTCGGGACCGGGCAGCCAGACGTCGGCGGTGAGGGCGCGGTCGTCCGGCGCCACCCAGCGGCGCGGCTCGCGGAACTGGGTCATCTGGCGCAGGAAGAACACCGGTGGCGCCGGGTCGAACGGCAGCGACTCGACCAGCTCGGTGCGCTGCCAGTCGAACGCCGCACGCGCCTCCGGCGTCCAGAAGGCGTCCGAGAAGTAGAGCTGCGCCGACCACGCCGCGGTCGCCGCCGCGACCAGCGCGACCGCCGCGCGCCGCAGCCGCGGCCGCGGGATCAGGTCGTCGAGCGCGCAGCCGGCGGCCAGCGCGATGAACGGAAACGCCATCAGCATGCGGTGCGTGCTCGGCGCCCCCCAGGCGAGCGCCGATGGCGCCAGACCGAGCGCGAAGCCGCCGCCGAGGAACAGCGCCCGCCGCCAGCTGGTCAGCGCCCCGGCGGCGGCTAGCACGAGCAGCAGCCCCGGATGCATGGCGGCGGCCCGCACCGTCAGCCAGCCGTCCTCGGCCACCGGGGCGATCAGCGCGTGCAGCGACTCGACCACTCGCCCGATCAGCACCGCCAGGCCGGCGCCGTCGCCGTAGCGCGCCGGGTCGAACCCCTGCGCGATGAACATCGAATGGCGGTTGGCGAGCACGTACGGCGCATACGCCGCCAGCGCGATCAGCAGCGGCAGCACGCACCACAGCCGCCGCCGGCCGCGCGCCAGCAATGCCGCCAGCAGCGGCAGCGCGAACATGGCGCGCGTGCACCAGTAGCCGTAGGCCAGCCAGGCGAGCGCGAAGGAGGCGATCGCGAGTTCACCCAATTCCCCCTTCCGAAGAAGGGGGGCCGTCTCCCCCCTTCGAAGAAGGGGGGCCAGGGGGGATTTTCCGACCCCGCCTCGCGCATCAGCCTGTTGCGTGTCCTGCGCGGCGCGCGGCTGGTCGGCGGCGGGTTGTTCGGAAATCCCCCCTGCCCCCCCTTTTTCAAAGGGGGGATCGATCAGACGCGCCAGCGCGGCGATGAGCAGCAGCTGCTGGAAGGTCAGCTCGGCGCCCTGCATGACGCGGCTGTAGAACAGCGCCCAGGGGAGCACGGCGACCAGCGCGGCGCTGCCGAAGGCGCCGCTGCTGCCGACGCCGAGGGCACGCGCGGCGGCGAAAGCGGCGGGGATGCTGAGCACGCCGCCGGCCAGGCTGTAGAGGCGGATCGCCCAGCGGCCGGGACCGAGCCAGGGCACCAGTTGACCGTTAAACAGCGCGTGCATCAGCACCGGAACGGAGATGTTGCTCTCGGCCAGCAGGCGATGCTCGCGCAGGGCGCGGATGGCGGCGGAGAGCACCTTGGGCTCGTCCTCGTTCAGTCCGCGCGGATAGTCGCCGTCGTACAGCAGGCGCAGCGCCAGGCCGGCGGCGGTCAGCGCCAGCAGGGCGAGCCAGGTGCGCGGCGGTTCGCCGCGCAGCAGGAGGCCGAGCGACCCGAGCGCGGCGGCGACGATCGCCAGCGCCAGGATGCACGCAAGCGGATCGCCGCCGGCCGTCATTGCGGCGCGGCGAACGGCAGCGGTCGATTGCGCCAGGCGCTCTGCGTCGCCTCGGCCGCCAGCTCCGGCGTCAGGCGCTCGTAGGCGATGGTGTTGCGGTGCGCCTTGATCATGAACCAGGCGGCGGGATCGCCGCCGGCGCCCTCGACGCGCAGCTCCAGCGGCTGCCCGGGCGTCAGCCGATCGGCCGGCACGGCGAGCAGGTAGAAGCCGGAGTTGCCGGCGACGCTGGCGCGCGAGACGAACACCAGCGTGACGCCGTCGCCGCTCCACGCGTGCACCTCGCGGTCGCGTTGGCTGCGGAAGGTGAGCGTCTGGCGGTTGTTGACGAAGAGGGTGAAGTCGCCCTCCTCGTCCGAGGTCGAGCCGGTGAAGGCGAAGACGGTCGGCTGCGCCTGCAGCACCGGCGCCGTCTGCCAGCTGACGCTGGAGTGGTCCTGCACGCGCGCGCGCCAGGACTCGCTGCCGCCGCGATGGTCGGGGTAGGTGTCGCGCGCGCCACTGCCGCCGCCGGCGAACCCCTCGATGAGCTGCAGCGGCTCGGCCGGCGGCGCTGGCGCCTGCATCGCGGCGACCGGCAGCGTGCCGATGCTCTCGACGTCCTCCATGTCGCGGCCGCTGTCGTCGAGCACGCGGACGTTGAACGACCACGTCCCGATGTCCTCGCAGCTCTGCACCAGCAGGCCGTTGTCGCCGGCGTTGAGAGGGATACCGCGCTGCTTCGGCTCGGCCCCCATCATAAGCGGGAACGGCGTCAGCGAGCGGCCGTTCAGCCACACGCGCAGCGTGTCGTTGAGCGAGCCGGAGAGCTCCAGCGTCGCCGCGCGCTCGCTCGGCACGCGCACGGTGGTGGCGGCATAGGCGCAGACGCGCTCGGGATTGCCGGGATGCTCGCGGTCGGCGGCGGCGAAGATGCGGTTGAAGTCGACGTTCACCGCCGCCTGCATGGCCGGCTGCCACTGCACCGCGCCGTAGGCCCCGCGCACCCCGGTCGCCGCCAGGTCGGTCGGGTTGATCGGATCGCGCTTCATGCTGCGCCCGTCGGCGTTGGGGAACAGGCCGATCACCTGCCACTTGTCGAGGTAGCGCTTGCGCGCCTTGATGTCGGCGACGACGAAGGCGAGCTTGCCGCCGGGGCCCTCGACGCGGCGCTTCACCTCGATGTCGCTGAACAGGTCGACGTCGTCGGGATGCAGCGCCGCCAGCACGCGCTGGTTCGGCTTGTAGCGGGTGAAGTCCTCCGGCCGCACGATCATGTAGCCGCTGTCGCGCCGCGCCACCCACTCCTTCGGGTCGATCGGGCGGTAGAACTGGGCGAAGATCTGCGGCTGGTTGGAGTCGGTGGCGCTGAGCAGCAGCAGGTCGTAGTTGCCGCGCTCGCTCTCCATGTACTGCAGCGCGTCGCGGTAGCCGAACTGGAAGCCGCCCGGCGTCAACGCCGCGTAGGTCGGGTACTCGACGAAGTAGGCGTGCAGATAGGCGCGCACCTGCCAGCCGAGCGCGCCGAGCGCGGCGACCGCCGCGGCCGCCTGCAGGGCGCGCCCCCAGCGCGGGCGTGGCATCAGCCAGCGCAGCGCGCGCAGCGCGGCGGCGAACCCGAGGCCGCTGAGCAGGCAGAACACCGGCACGCCGATGATGCCGCGCGTCGCGCTGGGGATCTCGTTCATGAGACTCGGCGCCACCGGGTAGAGCAGCAGCCACCAGAGGAACAGCTTCGAGACGCGGTCGCGGCGCAGCAGCGCGCTGCCGATGCCGAGCAGCAGCGCCGGCACGAAGGCGAGGTAGAGCTCGCCAAAGCCGCGCACCGAGTGGCGGAAGATCGGGTCGCCCTCCTCGAACAGGAAGCGCGGCGAGAAGAACTGCTGGTAGTTCTCCACGAAGCGCCGCGCCTGCGGCTGCCACGCCTGGCTGGCCTCGAGGAACGTCGTGCGGCGGAAGTACTGCGTGCCGCTGCTCGACTGGCGGCCGAAGAACAGCCCGGCCGGGGTGAGCACCGCAGCGGTGACCAGCAGCGCGAGCAGGAACTGGCGCCAGTGGCGCCACAGCTCGGGCAGGAAGAGCAGCCCAAAACCGAGCAGGAAGGCCGGCACGAAGAACGCCGCCGGCGCATAGGCGTAGATGCACAGCGCGCACAGCCCGAGCGCCGCCGGCAGCGTGCGCCGCCCCTGCGTGAAGCGCACCAGCAACAGGCAGGCAAAGACGAACAGGCAGGGGAAGGCGATGAGCTCGAAGGCGATGCGGCTGAAGTGCAGATGCCAGGGCACCAGCGCCAGGCCGAGCCCGGCCCACAGCCCCACCCAGGCGCCGAAGGCGGCGCGACCGAGCAGCAGCAGCCCGAGCACCGTCGCGGTGCCGAACAGCGCCGCCGGCAGGCGCGCGCTGAACTCGCTCAGGCCGAGCAGCTTCACCGGCAGGATCGAGGCGTAGATGTAGACGGGGTTCTTGTACGCGGTGCCGAACGACCAGACGTAGAGCGGCCACGGGCGGCCGTTCTCGTCGATCCCCGCCTGGCCGAGGGCGTAGGCGTTGTAGCCGTTGCCCGCCTCGTCGCAGTACAGCCCGGCCGGCACGTCGGCGAGCTGATAGACGCGCAGCCCCAATGCCAGCAGCACCACCAGCGCGAAGGCGATGCGCTGCGTCAGCCTACGCCGCATGCGTCCTCACCCCACCGCGCCACGGAGAGACCACAGATGAACACCGAGCACCACAGAGCACACGGAGGGCTCCACCTCGTATCCGGGCTTCCGTGTTCATCCGTGGTTCTCGGTGTTCATCTGTGGTGAATCGGCTTCCGGATCTGGTTCCGGCGGGCAGTTCGGGCGCGGCTCGGCAATGCGGTAGAGCGGCATCAGTTCCTGCCGGTTCTGCGTGTCGGGGCCGCTCCAGCGCAACTGCATCGACGGGGTGACGAGTGCGAACTCGCCCTCCAGCGTCAGCTCGTGCACGCCCGGCGTCAGGTTGGCGGGGATGAAGGCGTGGCCGTCGCGGCGCTCGCCGTCGATGCGCAGCGTCGCGGTGCCGGCGTAGGAGGTCAGCCCGAAGCGGTACTCGCCGCCCTGCTCGATGCGGAAGAGGGCGCGGAAGCGGATGGTCAGGCGTTGCGGCGCCAGGCGTGGCACCTGTTCCATCAGCGCGTCGGGCCAGACGGAGCGGTCGATGAACGGCACCACGACGGTCTGTCGGGCGAGCGGCGGCTGCGCCGCCGGCCCGTGCAGGATGAAGACCGCGTCGGCGCCGCGGCACTGCATCGCCGCGAGCTTGGCGGCCAGGTCGGGCGGCGGCGCCTCGACGTGCACGCTGGCGACGTCGTCGCCCATCTCCAGCGGATCGCGGTCGATGCGGAACTCCAGCGACGGGAAGAGCCAGTGCAGGTAGGCGGCGACGTCCTCGGTGGTGCGGCCGACGTAGACGAACAGCAGCGTCGGCACCGGGTTGGCGAGCCAATCGCGCAGTGCCGACTCGACGTCCGAGACGATGCGGCCGGGCGGGCGGTCGGGCATCAGCCAGCTGCCGTCGTGCGACTTGATGGCGTTCGGGTGCAGCGGCGCGATGCCGACGACGCGCTCGCCGGGGCGGACGTGGTCACGCACCCAGACGGTCAGAAAGGCGAGCTCGTTGCGGTGCGCGCGCCGCACCTCCGGCGCGCTCCACAGCTGGAGCAGGTGCGGCGTGTCCCACGCCCACGCCGACCAGACGGCGGCCAGCCCCAGCGCCGCGCCGGCCAGCCAGCGCGCCCAGCGCCCCCAGGCCGCCGCCAGCGCGGCGATGACGCCGGCGGCGCCGACGCCGGCGAGCGGGTAGACGTAGGCGACCGAGCCGCCGACGCGCGCGACGTCGAAGTTGCCGGTCGCCACCAGCGTGCCGAGCACGTGCACGATGAAGCCGGCGAGCGTCAGCAACAGCACCGGGCGCAGCGCGTGCACCAGCGCACCGGCGATGCCGAGCAGCAGCAGCACGGCGGTGACCGGGCTGACCAGCGGCCACATCTTCATGTTGCGCACCGGCGAGCGGTCGCCCTGCCAGACGAACAGCTCGGCCGCGTCGGTGGCGCGCGCCAGGCGCCGCTGCACCCCCTGCTCCACCGTGTCCTGCGGGTTGTAGTAGGCGGTCTGCCCGCGCGCTCGCGCCCAGCCGTCGGTGTACTCGCTGATCAGCGGTCCGTGCAGCCGGGTGATGAACAGCGGCGCCACCAGGCTGGCGATGAGCACGACGGTGAGCAGCGGGCGCGCCAGCCGCGCCGGCCAACCCGCGGCGGGGTCGCGCAGCGACCACCACGTGGCGCCGGCCAGCGACCATGCCACCAACGGCCGGTAGGCGATGTACTCGTGCAGGATGTAGCCGCCGAGGAAGCCGAGCACGATGAACGCCGACGGCCGTCCGCGCCGCACCGGTCCGGCGAGCAGCGCGAAGACGATCGCGACGGTGAGCGCGTTGTGGTTGTTCGGGATGCGCGACAGCACCACGTCCCAGAACGACGGCGCCAGCAGCGCGGTGCCGACCAGCGCGCCGGCGGTGCCGACCATCAGGCGCGTCCAGATGAACATCGGCGCCAGCTTGATGACGCTGACCAGCGCGAACGGCACCCGCACCGCCAGCTGCGAGTGCCCGCCGATGGCGATGCCCAGTGCCGCCAGCCAGGTGCTGCTCAGATACTCCCAGCGCACCCGCTCGCCCTGCAGAAAGACGTGGCCGAAGTTGCCGACCTGGAAATCCTCGATCTGCGTCGCCGACGCCTCGCCCGGAAAATCGGCGATGTTGCCGAGCCGATAGAGCGCCGCGACCACCATCAGCAGCCCCAGCACCACCCACGGCAGCGCGCGGCGCACTCTTCCCCCCTTCCCTATTCCCCCCTTTGAAAAAGGGGGGCCAGGGGGGATTTCTCCAACCCCTCCACCGCCGCCGCGCGGCCACCGCCCCCACGCCAGGTCCGCCCCGATCCCCATCAACGCGGTCGCGACGACCCACGACAGCCAGGCGATGTCGAAGCCCGACGCCCAGTGCTCGGTCAGCCGCAACACGCCGTAGGTCCACAGCGCCGCGCCGGCGGCAGCGAGCAGCAGGCCGAGCCAACGGCGCGTGCGCGTCGTCGGCAGCGGCGGCGGCGCCGGCGGCGGGGCGGGATATGCGACCCCGGCCTGCCCGGCCATGCCGAGCAGCAGGCCGAACAGGATCAGCCACCAGCCGCGCGTCGCGTCGTTGTCGCGCTGGAAGGCGATCAGCGCGGCGGTGAGGGCGCCCGCCGCGGCGAGCACGGCGCCGGCGCGCAGATGTCGCAGGAGAGCCGGCATCGGGTCAGCCGGTTTGGTTAACACAGGCGCTGGCGCGGAGCCACTCGACCGGCGGGTCGCGGCGCCGGCGCATTTTCACCACGACCGCCCAACGACACGAGGCACACCAAGCAGGCGCGCATGCCTGGTGGGCCATCGGTCGCGCGCCTGCGCGCAACGCGCGTGAGGCCACCGGGCGTGCGCGCCAACCTTGGTGTGTCTTGGTGCCGTCGTGTCTCTGTGGTGAAAGACGCCGGCGAGGCGCCGCGCGGCTCACGACGTGCGCAGGGGCCCGCTGTCGGTGCCCTGCGGACTGAACTGCAAACGCCCGATGCGGGCGTCGCGCAGCGCCGCGCCGGCGGGCAGCATGCAGCGCAGCTGCACGTATTGCTGCACCGGCGT
>JANRJF010000491.1:0-2129 GCA_033764095.1 Deltaproteobacteria bacterium
CGCCGCGCGCCGCGGCGGTCCGAGCTGACCGTCCCAACTGCGCCGCACACGCGCCGCCGAGCGACGAGCCGCGAGCATGGACGCCGACGTCAAGATGCCGCTCACCGCGCATCTCGAGGAGTTGCGCAGCCGCCTGATCAAGTCGCTGATCGCGATCGGCATCGCCTTCATCGCCGTCTACAACTTCTCCGACGTTCTGTTCGCCATCCTCACCCGGCCGCTGCTGGCGATGCAGGAGGGCCCGGTCGAGCTGATCGGCACCGGCGTCACCGAGGCGTTCTTCACCAAGCTGAAGGTCTCGTTCATTGCCGCGCTGTTTCTCGCCAGCCCGGTGCTCTTCTACCAGGCGTGGATGTTCGTCGCGCCCGGGCTGTACGCGGAGGAGAAGAAGTACGCGCGGCCGTTCGTGCTCTTCGCGACACTGTTCTTCGCGCTCGGTGCGGCGTTCTGTTACCAGGTCGTGTTCCCGGTCGGGTACCGGTTCTTTCTGGAGGAGTACGCCACCATCGGCGTGTCGCCGTCGATCCGCATCAGCGAGTACCTGTCCTTCACCGCGCGCATGCTGCTCGCCTTCGGCATCACCTTCGAGTTGCCGGTGGTGACCTTCTTCCTCGCCCGCATGGGGCTGGTCACGCACCGCACGATGATCAGCTACCTGCGCTACGCCATCCTCTTCATCTTCATCATCGCCGCCGTGCTGACGCCGGGACCGGACGTCGCCTCGCAGATGTTGATGGCCGGTCCGCTGCTGGTGCTCTACGTGCTCAGCATCGGAGTCGCGTACTTCTTCGCCCGCCAGCCCGCCGCCGCCGCTCCCAGCGAGGCCGAGGCCGTCGATGGCGATGACGACGCGTGAGGCGGTTCCCCGCTGGCTGGTCGTCGGCGCGCTGATCGCGCTGGCGGCCAACTTCCTCGCCGCCGGGATGACGAATGTCACCATCGGCCTGATGCGCAGTCGCACCGCCTTCGCCGACGCGGTGCGCGCCTACGACCTGTCGCTGATTCCCTTCTACAACGCGCTCGCCTACCCGTTCGCCATCGCCGCGATCGCCGCGTACGTCTGGCCGATCGTCCGCCACTTCCGCTGCGACGCGGCGGCGGCGGCGGCCGACCTGCTGGTGCAACGCCGCACCGTGAACGCGCCGCTGGTGGTGGCGGCGATCGGGCTGCTGCCCTGGCTGCTCAGCGCCCTGCTGTTTCCGCTCATGACGCTGCACCACTTCGGGCACTGGGCGCCCGAGCTGGCGTCGCAGCAGATCGTCTCGCCGATCGTCAACGGCTTCCTCGCCGCCACCACCACCTACCTGCTGCTCGACTGGCTGTTCCGCGTCTGGGTGGTGCCGCGCGTCTTCCCGCGTGGCGGCGCCGGGCGCGTGCCCGGCTCGCTGGCGCTCGGCGTGCGGGCGCGCCTGCTGGTGTTCGTGCTGGCGGTGGCGTTCACCCCACTGTTTACCGTGCTCGGCCTGATCCGCGCCGCGTCGGCGCGCGTCGCCGGCGGCGACAACCTCGCCTCGGTGCTGGCCGAGCTGCAGCATGCCAGCCAGGTCACCTTCTTCGTCTACCTCGGCCTCGGCGTCGCCTTCACGCTGCTGCTGGCGCGCACGCTGACCCGCCCGCTGGGCGACGCGGCGCAGGCGCTGCGCCGCATCGAGGGCGGCGACCTGGCGACGCGCGTCGCGCCGGCCTCCAGCGACGAGGTCGGCGTGCTGGCCGACGGGGTCAACGCCATGGCCGCGGCGCTGCAGGATCGGCAGCGCATCCTCAGCACCTTCGGCCGCATCGTCGAGCCGGCGGTGCGCGACCATCTGCTCGCCGGCGAGCTGCGCCTCGGCGGCGAGCTGCGCTTCGCCACCGCGCTGTTCTGCGACCTGCGCGGCTTCACGGCGCTCAGCGAACGGCTGGGCCCGACCGAGACCGTCGCCCTGCTCAACCAGTTCGTCGCCGCCATGGCCGGCTGGGCGCGTGCCGAGGGCGGCTTCGTCGACATGTTCTTGGGCGACGCGATGCTGGTGGTGTTCGGCCTGTTCGGCCACCTGGACGACGCGGCGCGCGCGCGCGCCGCCGCCGCGGCGCTGCGCTGTGCGCGCGGCCTGCCGGCGCGGCTGTCGGCGCTCAACGCGGCGCGCACC